>NZ_CP197413.1:329500-659000 GCF_052161635.1 Lacunimicrobium album | reverse complement strand
TACGACATCAACATCCTGGCAACCGGCTTATCTTTACTGGGCGGCAAGGTGATTCGCGAGCCGTTTAAGGCGGTCACCTGTATCGTCTGCGCGTTCCTTGTGAACTGGCAGTTGACGACTTTGATCCTCGTATTTGTGCCGATTACGGGACTGATCTTCTACCGCTTTGGCAAACTGCTCAAGCGAGCCAGCCAGCGGATGATGGAGTCAATGACGCGTATTTATAAGACGCTGGAAGAAAGCTTCAGTGCACTGAAAGTCGTCATCGCGTTTGGAAACGGGCGGGCACACCGACGACGTTTCCATTTGGAAAACAAAGAGTTTTACCGCAAAGCCATGCGTATTGTCCGGATCGATGCCATGACAGGCCCCGTGACGGAAGCCATGGGAATGTGTGCATTTTTCGTCGCACTCATGCCCTGTTCCTACCTGCTACTGCGCGGAACGACCTCCATCGGCGGAATCAAGCTCGCCGAGACCGCTCCCGATGTCGCGACCCTGGGCTTGTTCTTTGCATTCCTGGCCGGTGCGATCGATCCTATTCGTAAGCTGTCGAGTGTCTATTCCAAACTGAAACGCAGTACAGCAGCCGCTGACCGGGTGTTAGCGTTTATGGAAACAGAAACACTGGTTAAGCAGAACGAGCAGCCTCTCACGCTGGCCAAGCTGTCCAAGACAATCGAGTTCCAGAACATTTCCTTCTCGTACTACACGAAAGAGAATGAGCGTCGTAACGAAGTCCTCTCGGATGTCTCGCTGACGATTGATCATGGTGAAGTCGTCGTCGTTGTGGGGGAAAACGGGTCGGGGAAATCGACTCTGATCAACCTTCTGCCTCGATATTACGATCCCTCGCGCGGGTCAGTGCTGTTTGATGGGGTCGATATTCAGCAGGCTCGTCTGACGGATCTGCGGTCTCAAATTGGGGTCGTCACCCAGGAAACACTGCTGTTTGATGACACGATTTATGAAAACATACGCTACGGATTCCCTGGCGCAACGAAGACGCAGATTGAAGACGTTGCGCTGCGAGCCGGGGTGATGCAGTTTATTGATAACTTGCCGGACGGATTTGATACCGTCGTCGGCGAAAAGGGTTCAGCCTTGTCTGGCGGCCAGCGTCAGCGGATCGCGCTCGCGAGGGCGATGTTGCGAGATCCGGCGATTCTGATTCTCGATGAAGCGACCTCTGCCATTGATGCTCAGAGCGAAACATTGATTCTCCAGGGCCTGCGACGATTCGCGGCGGGACGAACTGTTTTCATCGTGACGCACTTGATGAGCCCGTCAATTCTCGATTTCGTCACGAAGGTTCTGATCATGGACCGGGGCAAACTGGTCGCATACGGGCCACACGCGGACGTGCTCAGAACGTGCCCGGTTTATCAGAATCTGTTCCATGCCAGATTGGCGAAACACGCGGCGTGAGGCTCGATTTAAGACTGTGGGAGTGACTGAGATTCGCAGCGTTCCCTCATCCGACCTCGGCTGTATTCATATACGAACCTGAGGTTCGACTCGGCCACCTTCTCCCCGGGGGAGAAGGGACGGAAGTGCGAATCACGCGGGTTATGGCGGTGTTTCGCATTATGATGACGGGCAGTCACCGTCATGGCGGGGCTGTGATTTGTGAGTATTCTGTATAACCGTCACCTCGTCTTCGAAGCTGCGGCGACGGGATGGAATCGCACGTTGACCAGAATTCAACCTAACCGATAGAATGCAAAAGACTTTGCATGCTTGAACCGGCCAGGTTTGCCGGGCTTGCTTCGACTATTCGATTCTGCAACGCGGGATGCGTACATACGGAGACTCCCTTGAAACTGATTCGTCACCTCCTGTGTGCAGCTGTTACGACGGCGGCGTTTGTGACGGCTCCGGCGTGGGCTGAAGAGGGCTTTGATTACATCATCAAGCCACAGATCGAAGGCTTTGAGCGAACGACTCAGCCGAATCTGTATGTCCTGGAAGTTCAATCCAAACCTCTCCGCGTTATCTGGGTCGACGTCACCGATCCAAAGACGGGCGAGAAGAAGCCAGAGCAGATCTGGTATCTGGCCTACCGTGTCGTGAACCGCTCTTACCGCCAGCCTGCTGGCGACAATTCAAAAGCCGTCAATCAACTGGATCCGGAACCGGGTCCCTCGTATTTCGTTCCCTCGTTTACATTGGTGACCACCGATGGCGAGCAGACGACTCACCAGGACATCGTTATTCCTGAAGCTCAAGTCGTCATCAACCAGCGGGAACGACGCGAACTGAAGAATTCAGTTGAGATCGTCGGGCCGATTCCACCAGCATCCAGTGGCGATGCCAATCCTCAGATGCTTTACGGTGTCGCGACGTTTCGTGGTGTGAATCCTGAGACAGACCGATTCACTGTCTACATGAGCGGCTTTTCAAATGGTTATCGCAAAGCGCAGGGACCTGCCGGCGAGATCGTTGAACGCAAGACGATCATGCAGAAATTCTGGCGTCCAGGTGACCAGTTCGATGTCAACTTCCGCGAGTTCCGTTTCGATGGAGACTCGCAGTGGATTTATCGTCCTGAGGTAGTGGTGAAGAAGTAAGTTGTCGTGAGGTTCTTGCCTTCGCTTTGATGAGCGAATGGATGACGTCTGTCGCCTATCGCTCACCCTCATCCGCCCTTCGGGCACCTTCTCCCCTCAAGGGAGAAGGGACAAAAGTCCGCTCCCCTAAGGGACAATGGTCGAACTGCCGCTCCCTTCAAGAGTGAAGGGACTGGAAACGGAAGTCTTGGATACACCCGCAAGGATGCGTGGGATTGCTGAAGACGATCGATCATTATCTGTTTACTCGGTATGTGCAGACAGCGCTGCAGATTTTTATTGCGCTGTTTGGGATGTTCGTTGTTATTGATGGCTTTACCAACTTCGATAACTTTCAAGACACGCTGAAAAACACGTCGATCCTGCAGTTCTGGGGAACATTTCTCGCTCATTATGCACGCCAGTCAGTCATGGTCTTTCAACTGACCGGAACGACGCTGGGGCTGATCGCGATGCTGGTTGTCCTTGTGCAACTCAGGCGCGGAGAACTGTATCCCATCCTGTCTTCGGGAGTGCCAACGCGTCGGTTAGCGGCTCCTCTGCTCTGGGGAGTTCTCGTTCTCAACGGTTGTCTGATGATCAATCAAGAGTTTCTGCTGCCGAAGCTCGCGGACTCGTTACAGGTCGTTCATGGACAGAGTTCGCAGACACTGCAGAAAGTCTCGCCAACGTACGACCGTCACCGGATTTACTTCGATGGCGAGACAATTAACCCTGCCCGCCGACGCATCGAGCATGTGGCTGTGACATTACCTTTTCCCTCGCTGTCGACAGAGCCCGTCACGCTGTTCGCAGAGGTCGCGAAGTGGATGCCTCGTGATGGAAGCCGGCCTGCTGGATGGCTGCTGGGCGAGACGACGCCGGGAATTTCCCAGTTGCCTTTAACCGAACTGGGGCGAAGTCTGATCGGACGAATCGAACAGGGCGTCTTTATCGCCACGGATATGACCGCAGACCAGTTACGGCCAGGTCGCGAGACAAGTCGGTATCTGTCCACACGAGAACTCGCTGACCGCGTTCGAAATCCATCTCCGGGAACGGCGAATCTGGCTGTCCAGGTTTACGATTTGCATTCGCGCTTGACGACGCCTTTAATGAACCTGGGACTGGTGTTTATCGTGATGCCATTGATCCTGCGACGGGAATCGAATTCGATGATCAACGATATTTTCACCGCGCTGTTGCTCGTCGGAGCGATCGGCCTGCTCATGTTTGTCGGGCAGTTTCTTGCGTCCTATGAAATTCTCAGACCAGACCTCGCAGCCTGGTTGCCTTTGATCACAACGGGAGTGACCGCGGCGATGTTTGCGCCGTTGTTGAAGACATAGGATCAGGGGAGTGGACCGGGCTTGAAGGTGTAGGTCAGCTTCTTTTTGTCTGTTCCGTCGTCGACCTGGGCATGAAGTGTCCGGTCTTCACTTTCTCCTTTGATGGAGTAGGTGATACGTCGAGGGAAGTCATGCTCCGGGTTCTCGAAGATGATCGAGGATGCTGTTTGTGAAATCAGCTTGAAGTCTGTTTCCTGCGCGGCACCTTTCGGACGGGCGACGAAATAAATGCCCGATTCGCCACGGTCTTCGATGCGCATCGATTCGAAGAAAATCGTCTTGGAGTTCTTGAGCGTGCGACTCATGCCGAGCATGACGTCATCACCGGCGGTCCAATGTTCTTCGAAATGCGGCTTTTGTTCGATCGCGGAATGCCAGACACCGGTCAGCCATTTGAACTGAGCCAGACGATGCTCGTCGGCGAACGAAATCGAAATCGGAAACAAAATGGTTAATAAAAGCAGGACCTGAACTGAGATTCGCATCGTGAAGCTGCTTCATGTTTTGTTGAGAGACCATGGCGAGACATCCTCAGAGTAACGCAACGAATCGGTAACGAAAGAAAAAAAATCATTCGCCTTTGTAGAAGATGGCGAGCCAGACAGTTTGTTCGGTCGCTGAGGTTGCTTCAACGCGATGCAACGTATGAGCCGGGATCAAAGTCCAGTCGCCGGGGGTAAGGGACAGCGAATGGTCTTTGAAGCGAATCACGGCAGAGCCTTTGAGGACCGCGACCCATTCGTGTTCGGATTGGTCGTACCAGAAGTCAGGCAGCGAGCAGTGACCTTCCGAAACGATGCGTTCGATGCGTACCGATTTGGTCGAGACGAGGGTCTCGATAACTTCTTCGGGAAGAGGTGACGGCGGAAGATTTGCGAAGAGGTTGTTAAGCATGATGATCAGCGATCGCGTGAGGGCTTCTTGAGGAGCGTGTTGAGGTCCAGTTGGATTTCGCGATAAAGATTGAAGCACATACCGAAGCCGACGATACCGGCGAGGGTGAGACTGGCCATACCGAGTCTTGAAACGCTTCCCAGAAGGATGAGTGCAGCGAGGGCGAGCATAGGGACAGCAGCGGCAGTGGCAAGGGCGATACTCAGCCAGGATTCGATCTGCCGGTAGAGTGCGCGTGTGGAATCGGATTGATCGACCGCAGGAAGTCCGGTGACGGGGAGGATGTAACGGATACTCAGGAAGCTGAGCCACAGGAACGGGTAGCTGGCAGCAATGAGGCCGCAGATCAGGAGCGAACTGAAGAAGTGAATGTAAGCAGTCATCGATAAGGATTCGCCAGCGATGTCGATACTGACCGGGTAGGCGATGCCCGCAATGATCCATTCGGACAGGCTGATACTGGCAGCATAAAAGCCGAAGAGGAGAGCGCGCTGGTGGACGAAGCGGAGTTCGCCGTCGGAATAGACTTCGCGCGGATCGAGGAGCCAGTCGTGCTGTTCGTCGCGTTTGGCCTGCGCCTTGAAAAAGCGAACAACCGGACCCGTGAGATAGAAAAAGAATCCGACGCCGACGGGAAACGCGATGCCGTTGATAATCGCCTGGATGAAGTCGAAGGTGCGGAGGGCAGAAGGTTCGAGCTGGGCGATGATTTCCTGACGGTTATAGAGAAAATTGAAAATGGCAGCGATCACATTCGGGAGAAAGATCGCCAGAACGAGCGTCGCCTGCGGGCGGCTGCGAATCCAGGCGAAGCGCCGGGACTTGTCTGCATAAAGAAGGCGTTCGCGTTGGGGATCTGAGGGAAGAGAGAGTGCTTTGGCGAATTCGATTCCGGAAGAGAACCGTTGATCGCGTTCCGGGCGGAGGGCACGGACGATGGTTCTTTTGAGACTGATTGGCGTTTGTGGAGGCATCTGCGCAATCAGACTTGCCGGGGAGACATCACGACGTCTCTGCGACATCTGTTCGAGGGTTTGTGTCCAGTTGGAACTGACGTTCGTTTCGTCGAACGGTCGCTTGCCGGTGAGGAGTTCAAAGAGGACGACGCCGAGGGCATAGAGATCACAACGGCCATCAAGATCAGCGGGTGTTGTGGGTCGGAAGGGATGGCAGGCATCCAGCTGTTCGGGGGACATGTAGGCCAGCGAGCCGCCGAAGTAAGCCGCTGGAGTGGAGCCTTCGAGTTGCGAACTGAAGCTGATGTTAAAGTCGGCGAGCTTGGGCATGCCGTCGGACGCGAGCAGGATGTTGGCCGGTTTGAGGTCGCGGTGGAGGATGCCCAGAGAGTGGGCGTAATCGAGGGCTTTGGCGATGGCTTCGCCGAGGAACGCGACCGTTTGTGGCCAACTCATGGCTTCGAACTGTGCTTTGATCGTGGGATGTATGTGGAACGCTTCGTTACGGGAATCGAGGTTCTTCCGGATCACGTCGAGAACGAGCAGGCCACTTTCAGGAAGACCATTGTCAGGCTGATGGTCGAGTTTTGCGACCGCCTGAACAATGTCTGCGAATGTCCCGCCGGGGAGATATTGCATATACATCATCAGCATGGCGCGATCAGGCGTGAACCGCTGATCGAAGACACGGACGATGTATTCGTGATCCATCTGGGCGAGGGTCTGTGGTTCGACACCTCGGGCTCCCGTGATCTTGAGAGCAACCATGCGCTGCATCGAAACCTGCCGCGCCAGGAAGACTTTGCCAAACGCACCTTCTCCGAGGAGGGCGGAGAGTTCAAAATCATCCAGCTTGTCGCCGACGCGGATGCGGGAGAGTTCGAGGCGTTCGGTCTGTGCAACCAGACTCGTCGACTGCACGCCGGGTTGCATGGCGAAGAGTTTTTCGAGTTGAGACCTTTGCTGCGGATACCGAGTCAGGTAATCGCTGCGACTGAGTTTGTCACCACTTTTCGTGCGGACGAGAAACTCCTCGAAGATCAGTTCTGCAGGAATGTTCCCCGAGAAGACATCGTTGAATTCTTCCAGATAATCTTCCAGAAGTTTCGGAAGTTCGAAGCGGATCCAGCGGAATTCGAGATCGATTTTGATCAGTTCAGTGAGGGTGAGGTGACGAAGAGCGGCAGGTTCGGGGAGGAAGTCTCGTAAGTCGGGCGGGTACTGGTCCTTTTCCCAGGCGCGGATAAAGGCATCGGCGAAGCCGGAGAGGATGGTATAGGTGCGGGCACCGTCGTCGAGTTTCAGATCGAGATGACTGGACGACATCAAAGCCTCAGAGAAGACGCAACACGTGCGGGTGACGTTGAGATCGTTTATACTCGATGGACGCGTGCATCGTGAATGGGTTCGGCCCTGTCAGGCCAAGTTTTCACGATTCTCCATGACGTGATTCGACGATTCTTGACTCCAGTTTCAGTTGGGTGGTCTGTGTGTCTTCAGAAGATGATCAACTCGATGCAGAATTCCTTGCTCGACTTCAATCGCGCGATGCAAAAGCATTCTCGGAACTTGTTGCCCGTTACGAAGCACCCCTGATTGCTTTCATTGGAAAACGGACTGGACGGACGCTGAAGTCCAAGGTCGAACCACAGGATCTTTACCAGGAAGTCTGCCTGTCTGCTTTTCACGCCGCAGAGGAAATCGATTTCACGAAGACACAGCCGTTTCGCTGGCTGTGTCAATTGGCAGAACGTCGGATCATTGATGCGCATCGCAAGCTGGTGGGGGCTCAGAAACGGTCAGCTGATAAAGAAGTTGATGTGAAAGCACGCGTGGGGGCGAATGGAGAGGCTCCAAGTTTGAGAGATATTCTCGTCGCGAGCATGACGAGCGCGAGTGCTGCGTTTTCAAAAAAAATCAAGCATGAGCGGATCGACTTAGCGATGGCGGAACTGCCAGAGGAGACGCGTGAGATTCTCAAGCTGAGATATAT
Organism: Lacunimicrobium album; assembly: GCF_052161635.1. Taxonomy (GTDB): domain Bacteria; phylum Planctomycetota; class Planctomycetia; order Planctomycetales; family Planctomycetaceae; genus SXPC01. Next base: position 651,259 of record NZ_CP197413.1, on the reverse strand, counting down.
TGACGATTTACCGACGAAGGAGATCGCGGAACGTCTGGGGAAAACGGATGGTGCCGTTCGGGTCGCGATCACGCGGGCCGTCGATCGTTTACAAAAAATGATGAGTGACGTGGAATAGCTTTTCAGATTGCGAAACCGGCTAAATGAGGTGTTGGAGCGACTTTTTTTCGGAAGCAATTTTTTGATCACAACTGGTCAACGCTTAAGTCGTGTCTATAAATCTTTCGAACTGTTCACGCTCCGTCCGGACAAGCATTGTGTTGAATGTTTCCCCCATGCATCTCCTCTGATTACAGGAACGTCCCTATGCGCCATCTGATGATTGTGTTCAGCTTTGCTGCTCTTGCTTGTGTTCTGACCGGTGCTGCCACCGCCCAAGACAAAGACATGAAGAAGAAAGACATCGTCGACATTGCAGCTGGCAATGAAGATTTCTCGACACTCGTTGCGGCTGTCAAAGCCGCCGGTCTGGTCGAAACACTGAAGGGCGATGGACCATTCACGGTCTTCGCACCAACCAACGCTGCGTTCAAGAAGCTGCCAGCTGGCACTGTTGAAACCCTGCTCAAGCCAGAAAACAAAGCCAAGCTTGTCAAGATTCTCACCTATCACGTTGTCCCAGGTAAGGTCATGGCTGCCGATGTCGTTGGCCTGAAGTCAGCCAAGACCGTTCAAGGTGGTGAGATCGAAATCAAGGTCACCAAGACAGCCTCAGGGGCCACCGTCATGGTCGACAACGCCAAAGTCACTGCCACTGACATCGTCGGCAGCAACGGCGTGATTCACGTCATCGACACCATCATTATGCCAAAAGACTAACCCGTCGATAACGGCTGATAACCCGTATCAGGATGATCGCATAAGGAGAGCCGCCAGGTCTGGTTGGCTCTCTTTTTTTGTTTTGACTGCAGTTGTTTTGAAGACCTGTTATTTGGTCAGACCTTTGAAGATGTGACGCCTCAAGGGATTGTCTTTGGGTGTGAACTCGGCGGATTCTTCAGCATGATTGACGAGGGCCATGGCCATCATCTGGAACTTGGCGTCGATATCGTCAGCGTAATAGACGAGAAGCGCTTCGGGCGTATGAGGCGAGACGGGTGAACCCCATTCAGGGATGTTCTGGTGGGAAACGATGATGTGCTCGAGACGCAGAAGCTTTTCTTCGTCGAAGTCTTCGATCTGGTGAGCATGCTCGCGGAGCATATCGCGCCCCAGGAGGATGTGCCCCAGTAATCGGCCGCGGACAGTGTATTCAGCCCCGACGGGAGTGCCATCGAGTTCAATGACTTTGCCAATGTCGTGAAGAATGGCGCCAGCGATAACCAGATCGACGTCGAGTGGTGGCTGCATGTCCGGAAACTGGGAGGAATATTTTTTCGCCAGCAGGAGCGAATTATTCGCCACGCTGACGACATGTTCGACATAGCCGCCGAGATAGGCATGGTGATTTCGGCGAGCTGCGGGGAAAGTGGAGATTTCCTCTTCGTAGGCAGTCAGGATATTGAGAACGAGTTCTTTGACCTTTTCATCGCTGATATTTGTCGACGCGAGTTCGCAGAGTTCGCGGTAGAGTTTTTTCGGATCGAGACGTGATGTCACGACGAAATCGTCTTCTCGAAAGCCATGTTCACCGTCGTCTTCGGTCACTTCGCGGATCGATTTGATCAGGAGTTGGAGCCCATAGCGATGGGACTCTTCCAGGGCACCTTGGAGACGGTAAAATCGGCCTGTCTGCCAGTTTTGATCGCAGTCTCGGAAGTGCCCGCCATCGTGCCAGATCATTGACTGCACGGCTCGATGTGAGTCGCGGAACGTCACACGGTAAAAGGGCTTATCCTTTTGCGTCTTACCCAGATCTCTCCCCATCAGAAGCGCGAAGCATTCGAACTCATCGCCGGGTTTCGCTTGGGAAAGTTTGAGCATCGTCGTGATCCTCGCTTAGAATATCTGGAGATCGTTGTGAGTTCTGAAATTCGGGTACAATACTTGCCGGATAAAATTATGAATTTGATCGACGTCAATCGTCGCTAGATGTTCTGACGATCTTGAATGATGCCCGTATGTCAACGCAAGAACAAAGGTCCCGCGATGTTACGATTCTCTCGTTTTGCTTTCGTCCTGCAACTTATTATGGCCGTCGTTTGTACGACGTCTCTGATTCATGCTGCTGATCTGAAAGCCAAAATTGCTCCACTCAAGGAGAAGGGAATTGCGTTCCTGAAAGCCTCGCAAAACGAAGACGGCAGTTGGACCAATGCGAAGATCCTGGGCATTACGGGGCTGGTCCTCGATGGTCTGCTTGAAGCGGGTGTTGATGTGGATGATCCGGTCGTCAAAAAGGGACTCGATTTCCTGCTCTCTTACAAACAGCCTGATGGCGGAATTTACAGTCCGACCTCCACTCACAAAAACTATGAAACGTCGATCGCCGTCAGTGCCTTATCGGCCGGCAACAAAGACAAACGCTTCGATGAAACGATCAGGGGAGCGGTCAAATATTTGAAGGAGATTCAGTGGGACTCTGACGAGGGGGCCAAAGAAACAGATACTGCTTTCGGCGGTCAAGGTTACGGCAGTCACAAGCGCCCGGATCTCTCGAACACGGCTTTCTTTCTGGATGCGTTGCATTCTGCAGGGATCAGCCAGGATGACCCTGCGATGAAGAAAGCTCTCGTTTTCGTCTCACGAACCCAGAACCTTTCTTCGGAGTACAACACGACGGAATTCGCCGACAAAATCAACGACGGCGGTTTCTATTACACACCCGCTGCTGGCGGTAGTTCTCAAGCTGGCAAAGACGAAGCAACCGGCGGTCTGCGATCTTATGCGAGCATGACGTACGCAGGCCTCAAAAGCATGATTTACGCTGGTCTGACAAAAGACGACCCGCGAGTGAAGGCTGCTTCCACCTGGCTGAAAAAGAACTACTCGCTGACAGAGAATCCAGGCATGGGTCAGCAGGGGAAGTTTTACTATTACCACACGATGTCCAAGACATTGAAAACCCTCGGCGAACCCACCTTCACGACCGAAGACGGCGTCAGCCATGACTGGAAAGCGGATCTCGTCGAGACGCTGTCCGCCAAGCAAGCCGGCAACGGAAGCTGGGTCAATCAAGCCGACCGCTGGTACGAGGGGGATCCTAACCTCGTGACGGCATACGTTCTGATCACGTTGTCGAACTGCGAATAAAACTTTCGACTTGGACGAAGACGGGTTGAGAACGTAAAATAGCCGGGTGCAGCGTGATGCTGCCTCGGCTTTTTCTTTGTTAACGGAATCGACGCCATGATCAGCTCGATATTTAATATCGAATCCAAGGAGGACAGACGCCAAGTTGCCTTGGAAACTCCGCGTCTTCCTGAAGAGAACTACCGTCTGTTTTCAGTTCAGGATTACATGCAGTTATTCGAGCGAGGAATTCTTAAGCCTGACGAACGAACAGAGTTAATTAACGGTAAGGTACGCACGATGCTGCCAGCAGGGATTCCGCACAGCCAAATTGTTGTCAAACTTGTGGAACTGATTCACGATGTCGTGCCACGCAAAGAATGGTGTGTCTATGCTCAAAACACCATCGAAATTGCAGGCAACCTGCCTGAGCCTGATTTGTGTATCACGCAGGGACCATCGCAGCGGTATGACCATCGTCGTCCTCAAGCTGAGGACGTCAGCATGATTATCGAGGTCGCTGAGACCTCGCTGCATTATGATCGCGGCGAGAAACTCAGGCTTTATGCAGCTGCAGGGATCGAGAAGTACTGGATCATCAATCTTGTCGACTCGCAGATTGAAAGCTACAGCGAGCCGATGCCAGCAACAGAGTACTCACCCGCCAACTACCGCACTCGTCGCATCATCTTGAAAAATGAAGTGGCGGAAATTGCGTTTAGTGAAACGTTGAAACTGAGCTTTCAGCTGGCGGATTTGTTGCCCACTCCGCCAGCCACCTAATGCCGATAGATGTCAGACCTTGAGTTCTTCCGCATCCGTCCCTAGTTGGTCTTTGTATTTCTGGCGAATCGGCTTGACCGTCGATTCGATGAAACGAACGACCTGCTCAGGAGCCCGACCGATGTATTTGCGGGCGTCGAGTGTCGATTCCAGATCCACTTTCGCGAAGGCTTTTTCCTTCTTCAAACGCTCGATCAGATCATTGGCTTTGCCATGTTCTTTGACCTGCTGAGCCGCTGCCTGGCTGTGGACGCGGATGAGTTCATGCAGGTCCTGACGATCTCCGCCCGCGCGGACAGCCGCCATTAGAATTTCTTCGGTCGCCATGAATGGCAGTTCTTCGTTGAGGTGTTTCTCGATCACCTTGGGATAAACGACTAGGCCCGTGCAGATGTTGCGATAAATGATCAGGACCGCATCGATCGCCAGAAACGCCAAAGGCAGCGAGAGACGTCGGTTCGCGGAATCATCCAGGGTGCGCTCCATCCACTGAGTCGCCATCGTGTCGTCCGCGTTACCGCCGAGGTTCATGGCGAAACGAGACAGGGCACACATCCGCTCCGAACGCATGGGGTTGCGTTTGTAGGCCATCGCGGAGGAGCCGATCTGGTCTTTCTCAAACGGCTCTTCGATCTCCTTCTTGTGCTGCAGAATGCGGATGTCGGTTCCTGCTTTGTGAGCCGTCTGGCCGATGCCACCGAGCACATCGAGAACTTGGGAATCGATCTTGCGTGAATAGGTTTGGCCGGTGATGGGGTAGGCGTCTTTGAAGCCCATCTTCTCTGTGACCAGTCGGTCGAGGGCTTCGACTTTTTCATGATCGCCATCGAACAGGGACAAGAATGTCGCCTGTGTTCCGGTCGTGCCTTTGACGCCGCGGAAACGGAGCGTGCTCAGGCGGTGCTCGACTTCTTCCAGATCGAGGACCAGATCCTGCAGCCACAGGCAGGCCCGTTTGCCAACGGTCGTCGGCTGGGCCGGTTGAAGGTGAGTGAAGCCCAGGCAGGGGAGGTCTTTGTACTGATAGGCGAATTGGCCCAGTTGATCGATCAGTTGAATCAGTCGACGTCGAACCAGCTGCAGCGACTCTTTGATTTCGATGAGCTCGGAGTTGTCGGTCACATAGCAGCTGGTCGCGCCGAGGTGGATAATCCCCTTGGCCGAAGGGCACTGGTCGCCATAGGCGTGGACGTGCGCCATGACGTCGTGGCGGAGCTTCTTCTCATAACGGGCGGCGGCGTCGAAATCGATGTCTTCAACGTGAGCTTTCAACTCGTTGATCTGCTCGTCGGTGATGTCCAGGCCAAGTTGCTTCTCGCATTCCGCTAAAGCAATCCACAGCTTACGCCACGTGGAGTGTTTCTTCTGAGCCGACCAGATGTGGCTCATTTCGTTGGATGCATAACGGGTAATCAATGGATTGGAGTATTGCAGCTGGCTCACGAAACGTTCTCTTCTTCCTCAAAAAGAATTCACAGACCACGGATCTCAATCGCCCGGAAAATCAGCATCAATCCTGCTGGATGACAGCGGTGAACGCGATCAGCTACGGCTTTCGCGGGGTCTATCAACCTGTTATCATCTGCGAAGAAGACAGGGAAATCAACTGACCTGTCGCGATCTGCTGTGTGGCAGGACGAGCTAAAACAAAACTGCTCGTTGCCCTCTTGATGATGACAGCCGATTTTCACACGACGTTCCCTTTTGAATGAGAATCAATAAAGGCCTGAGACACAATGACGCCACTCGAATCCCTCGTCGGCACGGGTACTAAACTTTGGCTCGATAGTATCGACCCGGACCTGGTCCTGGAAAACCGTAAGTTCGGCGCCACCGGCGCGACCTCCAACCCGATCATTGTTTCCGATCTGCTCAAGACCGGTCGCTTCGACAGCGAACTCGAATCGCTGATGAAGAAGGGACTCAACGATGACGAAGTCGCCTGGGAAATGACGGACATCCTTGTGACCAAAGCCCAGGCTGTCTTCCAGTCGGTCCATTCCGAGACCAATGGCAACGACGGCTATGTCAGCTTCGAGCTTGATCCTCTGCTCGAAGACATCGATAACAAGATGCCCGTCGAAACACGCTCAGCTGAGTATGTCCGACTTGGCAAGAAGTGGGCAGAAGGTCATACCAACCGCATGATCAAAATCCCCGCGACACCAGCGGGTCTGGGCGCTATCGAAGAACTCGTCGCTGCAGGCGTGACGCTCAATATCACCCTGATCTTCAGCGATCGACAATACAAAGCCGCCCGCGATGCCGTCATCCGTGGTGCCAAACGACGCTCTGATTCCAAAGGCCTGAAGTCTGTTTACAGTATCTTCGTCAGCCGAATCGATGTTTATACGGAAAAGCAGAACCCCACGCTGATTCCAGAAGCCCAGGGGCAGGTCGGCATCCTGAATGCCAAGCGAATCTGGACCGAAAACCAGAAATTCTGGGCGACTCAAAGCTACCCGCTTCAACAAGAGATCATCTTCGCGAGTACTGGTACGAAGAAGCCAGAAGACTCAGCCGACAAGTATGTCTCTGCCTTGGCAGGTTCGGACATTCAGACGAACCCGCCGGGTACCAATGCTGCTGTCCAGAAGATGGCTGGCAAGACCTTCACCAAGCAGGTCGATAAGATGCCACCCGATAATGTCGTCGCCGATATCGACGCCAAGGTCGACTTCGAGCACATGGAAAAGACCCTGATGGAAGAGGGGCTCAAGAAGTTCGCCGACCCACAGAAAGCCCTTCTAGGATTGATCAAACAAAAGCGATCTGCCCTGGGACTGACCGAGGCTCGTCCCCCACAGGACTAAATTCTGTGTGACTTCGTTCTTGGGTACCCCGGGTTGTCTCAACCCGGGGCGTGCCGTTCAGGCACGACTGGATACACGGAATGGGCGCCCGATGCGCAGTTGATCGTGTTTCGAGCGGCTTCGCCGTCCGGGTTGAGACAACCCAGACTACCCGCTTACCTTGCCACCCCTAAAACTGGCACAACCAGAACAACGCGGGCCGATTGAACCGGTCCGCGTTTTCTTTGCGCGGTCGAAATCATGCCTCACCCGGCGAAATGCTGACCTATAATAATGACGTCAGTGGCACTATCCCCTTCCTGCTCCCGTAGCCTGAGCCATTTTCCATGATCAACGGCAAGAAAGTCGTCGTCGTTCTGCCAGCCTATCACGCTGCCAAGACGCTGCAACAAACGTACGATGCGATCCCCAAGGACATCGTCGACGAAATCCTGCTGGTCGATGATGCCAGCAAGGACGAGACCGTCAAAATCGCTCGTGAGTTGGGGATCACGACGTTTCAACACAAAGTCAACCTTGGCTACGGTGCCAACCAGAAGACCTGCTACCGCGAAGCCCTCGCTCGTGGTGCCGACATCGTCATCATGGTTCACCCTGACTATCAGTACGATCCCCGCCTCGTCCCCAGCATGGCCCACATGATCGGGTCAGACCTCTATGATGCCGTCATGGCTTCACGCATCCTCGGCGGAACGGCTCTCTCGGGCGGGATGCCCGTCTACAAATACATCGCCAACCGCTTCCTCACCGCGACACAAAATCTCCTGATCGGCGCCAAACTGTCCGAGTATCACACCGGCTACCGTGCGTTCTCGCGCGAAGTCCTCGAAAAACTGCCGCTGCTCAATAACTCAGACGACTTCGTCTTCGATAACGAAATGCTGACTCAGACACTCGCATACGGATATCGTGTGGGGGAAGTCAGTTGCCCGACGAAATACTTCCCGGAAGCCAGCTCGATCAACTTCAAACGCTCCTGCAAATACGGCATCGGCGTCCTGATCACGAGCGTCAAATGCAGACTGTGGAAGTGGGGCCTGTACAAGCCCTACATCTTCCGCAACAGCCCGACAGCCAGACTCGGTTCGCCGTATTACGAGAACCACACGCGAGAAAAAGAAGTCGCTGACACTGCCGCTTGATTTGTAAGGTGCTGGTGAGTCTCCGAACCGCACCAATTGTGCGATCCACACTCATTTCGCGTTAATCGCTTCACCCAGTTTCCTCGGTCGATTGACCAGCGACACCAGCACAAAGCTGAGCAACATCAGCAAATACCAGGCGATCAGCTTACTTGTGCCGACCATTTTCCAGCCGGCTTGCTGGTTCGGATAGACCCAGATTTTGCTGTAGGTCGCAATGTTTTCTGCAAACCAGATGAAGAGCGCGACCAGGAACAGCCCGAGGATCAGCGGCATCGAGCGATGGACGCGATCAATTCGATAATAGATCGTCGTCCAGCCAAAGACGACAGCCGATCCAATCAGCAGCGGAATGCGAAGATCCACCGTGTAATGGTGCGTGAAAAAGTTCATGTAGATCAGGCCGACCAGCAGGAGCGTCGACCACCGAGACGGGTAGTTCGAATAGCGAAAATCGAAGACTCGCCAGACACGGGCAATATAGCTACCAACAGCTGAATACATAAAGCCTGCGAACAGCGGGACATTTCCGATCCCGATGCGGAATTCGCCCGGGTAATGCCACGAACCGATGGAGTCAGAGGTTTTAAAGATCTCCATCGCCGTCGCGACGATGTGAAAAACGGCGATGACGCAACACTCACGCCATGTCTCCAGATGGGCCAACAGAAGAAATGCCTGGAAGCCGACCGCCATCAGGAGAAGGAAGTCGTAACGCGTGATGTATGGATCGGGTGGGTAATAAAACGTCGTGAGGATAATCCAGAAGAGCAGGTACCCGCCGAAGAGACAGGCATAGGCTTGTTTGAGGCCGAAGATCCAGAATTCCCACAAAAATATACACAGGACAGAAGCAAGTTTTTGTCGCCGGGAAGGCACATGTTCGGATGGAACAATTGCTTCTGACATCTGGATTCATCCGTGAGGAACAGTGGTGTACAAGAGAAGTCATGCAGTCTCGAATCGGCATGCTCTGCGTGAACATACTACGGCGTGTGTCTTAGAAATAATGGGGAAAGAGCCATAGAATTACGGATTAACGAACACGATCGCTCCCACTATAAGCGTCACAGATACCCCGATCGCCAAATTCCTTAAAGTTTGCACAAACTACCCGTTCTCACTTGAAAGGTCCTTTTGGCATCGTCTATACCTGTACTGACCGTGTCGATCAGGGAGGTCACAACATCCCTCTCGGAGCGAATGGGAAAGGTTACCGAGATCAATTGTTCGATCTCACCTTTCCGAGAGTAGACACACGAGAACTTGGAGAGAAGAGAACATGAAAGCATTGCTGAGCATCGCACTGGCCCTGACTATGATCCTGGCCACCAACTCTGCTGAAGCTGGCCGCCGTAAGTGCTGCAAGCCTGTCCGTCACAAACACCACAACAGCTGCTGCGCTCCATCTTGTGGCGCACCATCTTGTGCTGCTCCTTGCGGTTCAGCTTGTGAGCCAGCTTGTGCTGCTCCTTGCACCTCAGGTTGCGGTGCTGCTCCTTGTGCTACCGGCTGCGGCAATGGCTGTGGCGCAACAACAACGACCTACGAAGCTGCTCCAGCTGCTGCCCCAGTCAAGGCAGAAGACGCTCCAGCTCCTCCAGTCGAAGCTGCTAACTAGTTTTGACTGTTGCTTCGAGCGACAGGTTTTGGCCTTCGCTTTGAGTGTACGATCATAGAAACGACCGAAGTTTTCTTCGGTCGTTTTTTTATGCGCGCTCTCCGGGAACACCTGTCAGGTTGATTGCAAGAGAAAGGCTTCGTACGATGGAGATGCAGATTTTCGAACTATCCGCTATTTGACGCCATCGCTTTAGAAATACGCTTCATGCCACAGGTTCATTCCATTCTCGTTGACGGCAAATTTCGCCCCTCTACTGGCTCCGACACCTTCACGGTTAAGAACCCTGCCAGCGGCGAGACTTTTCCAGACATCTTTCCCATCAGCAACTGGACCGATATCGAAGCAGCGCTCGCAGCCGCTGAGAAGGCATTTCACACGGTTGTGAACTGGCCGGGATCGAAGTTCGCGGAGCTTCTTGAGAAGTACGCTGATCGCCTCGATGCACATAAAGATGAAATCTGCCTGCTGGCTCATCAGGAAACGGCGTTCCCCGTTCCGACACGCCTGGCTGGCAATGAATTTCCACGCACGACGAATCAACTCCGCTTAGCCGCCAAGTCAGCACGCGAAGGTTCCTGGCGCATGGCGACAATCGATACGAAAGCCAATATTCGCTCAATGCTTGTCTCACTGGGCCCTGTCGTCGTCATGGGACCGAATAACTTCCCTCTCGCCTACAACGCGATTTCCGGCGGCGACTTCGCCTCGGCGATCGCGACTGGAAATCCGGTCATCGCCAAAGCTCACCCGCTGCATCCTCGCACGAGCATGCGGATGGCGGAACTGGCTCATGAAGTCGCGACTGAGCTTGGCTTCCCGGGTGGATTCATTCAGCAGATTTATCATCTGCCTAATGAGCTGGGCCTGAAAATGCTGTCCGATCGTCGTATCAAAGCCGCTGCGTTTACGGGTTCGCGCAATGCAGGCCTGAAGATCAAAGAAGCCTGCGACACCAATGGCAAACCGGTGTACCTGGAAATGTCGAGCGTCAACCCGGTTTACCTCCTGCCAGGTGCCCTGAGCGAGCGACGCGGAGAACTCGTCGATGAGTTCTCCGGCAGCTGCCTGCTGGGCTCGGGACAATTCTGCACGAATCCCGGCGTCGTCATCCTGTTTGAAAATGCTGACACTCAGCCATTCATCGAGGGTGTGGTCGAGAAATTCAAAGCCTCCGCACCCGTGCCAATGCTCTCCGGTGAGGGACGCGATGGCTTCCACAAGTCTCTGCAATACCTCATCAGCGAAGGCGCCGAACTCCTCTGCGGCGGCAAGGTCGTCGATGGCAGCCACAGCATGCACGAGCCAACACTGCTCAAGGTCACTGGCAAGCAGTTCCTCGCGAAGCCTCATGAATTTCAAAGTGAGGCCTTCGGAGCAAGCTCGCTGTTCGTCGTCGTGAAAGACGCCGCCGAACTTCTCGCCATCACAGCTCACATTCACGGCAGCTTGACGGCATCTGTGTATTCCGCCAAATCAGGTGCCGACGATGAAGTCTACGAGCAACTGTCCGGTCTCCTGACCCGCACGGCTGGCCGTTTCCTCAACGACAAGATGCCTACCGGCGTTGCTGTTTCTCCGGCCATGAACCACGGCGGACCTTTCCCAGCTACGGGCCACCCTCACTTCACAGCCGTCGGCATCCCCGGCTCGCTGCGTCGCTTCGGCATGCTGGTCAGCTACGACAACGTCCGCCCGGAACGTCTCCCTACGGAACTCAAAGACAAAAACCCGGGCGGCGTGTGGCGGTATGTTGATTATGTCTGGACGACCGACGACGCAACGTCTGCTTAAAGAGTTCGTAACCAAAAATTCAAAGAGCACCAGGGTTCACAAAGCTTTTCTTCGTGCCCCTTGGTGCTCTTTGCGACTTCGTGGTGAGTCTTGGTTTTACGCAATCTCATCAATCTTCGCAGCGAGAATAAAATCGTTCTCTGACAGCCCGTTGATGGCGTGCGTGTAAATCTCGACAGAAACCTTGCTGTACGCCAGCCGAATGTCAGGGTGATGCTTTTCGGCTTCAGCAAGTTCGCCGATCTTGTTGACCAGCGCGAGTCCTTCGCGAAAATTCTTCTTCGTAAATGCCTTGTGGATGCGGTCCGGATCTGGCAGATGATCCCATTCGGCCAGTGACGACAGGTGATGCAGGATCTCCTGGCCTTCCAGCTTTGGCACGCCCCCTTCACAGGGCACGCAGTGCTTCTGACGCAGTTCTTCCGTGGTGGCGATCGAATGACTCATGAGGAACTCCTCTTCCAACAGGCGGGATGTCTATTTGGTTTATCTATTCATGTTCTACTCTGGCGCAGGACCAAAGTCGACCGGCAACTTCCGACTCAGAAAGTTCGTTTGAGACTTTCCAAAACAGGCACTTGAAACGAAGATTCAACTGGCTTTAGCCGCACAACCGACAATCACCCCGTCATCAGGACCACCATGCCACGTCGACGCAAACGCATGTCAGCAGCAACCATCTACGGCATCTCCTGCGTCGTCGGAGTCTGCCTCATCATGGGGAGCCTCCGAGCATTGTTCTGGCTGGGGCCGATCATCAGCTATCTGATTGCAGTGAATGTGGTAACGATCGCAGCCTACGGGTACGACAAAGCCATCGCTGGGCATAACTGGACACGAATCCCGGAAAAAATCCTGCACAGCCTCGCGTTACTCGGCGGCTCGCCCGGCGCATTGCTGGCCCAGCGCTGGTTTCGACACAAGACGATCAAGGGATCGTTTCGGCAGGTTTACTGGGCCATCGTCGTGCTGCAGATTCTAGCGCTGATTGGCTACCTCTGGTGGCGCACTCAAGAAGTCCAGGCATCTGCAGAACACCCGACAACACAGCCTGTATTACCGGTGATCCGACCGAGGTCGTAAATGGAAAACCGTGTGTGCCACGGCTGTGTCAGCCGTGCGGCGGCGCGTAAACATCAAATATCAAAACTGCCCCGTCGTAACTGCAACTCAAGTTACTGATGCTTCCAGTTCGGAGCCCGCTTCTGTAGAAACGCTCCGATCCCCTCCTGGGCATCATGAATGAGAGCATTCTGGGTCATCGTTGCATTTGCGTCGCTGTAGGCGGCTGTGGATGTCATGGCGTACTGGCGATAAAAGGCGGCTTTGCCCAGACCAATCGTCGCGGCACTGGCCTGTGTGATCGAACGAGCCAGATCCAGTGTCACCATTTCGAGATCCATCGGATCGACAACCTGATTGATGAGGCCGACATTGGCAGCACGTTCTGCAGAGATCGGCTGACCGGTCAGGAGCATTTCCATCGCGACCTTCGTCGGTACGGATCGCATTAACGGGACCATTGGAGTCGAGCAGAACAAACCGATCTTCACACCGGGCGTCGCAAACGAGGCATTGCGACTGGCGACCGCCAGATCGCACGCTGCAACAAGCTGGCAACCCGCGGCCGTCGCCATGCCCTGCACTTGCGCAATAACCGGTTGAGGCAGCTGTTGAATGCGCTGCATCATGCGAGAACAGTTAGAGAAGATCTGCGCGTACTCTTCTTCCGTACGTCCGTGCATTTCCTTCAGATCATGGCCCGAGCTGAAGACTGTCCCCTTGGACGCGAGAATGATGACGTGAGCCGACTTGTCGTCCGCGAGCGCCGTGAAGGCTGCATCCAGTCCAGCAATCATCTCGACGGAGAGCGCGTTGCGTTTCTCGGGTCGGTTCAGTGTCAGGCGTACGATCGAGTCCGTACGTTCGGCGGTGAGAATATCTGTCGTCAGCGAGTGGATGAGTACCATGAGAGATCCTGAATCGTGATGAGTCGTTGAGACTTCATCATATCGATCCAGTCCGTGAGCGGAAACAGACAGCGATCATCCCGCAACCGACGTCAGGGTCGAAACCTGACTGCTGCCATCCTGTGGAACAAAGATGACAGATTCCGATCGAAACTTGATCCAGAAGCGTTCCTCGTCAGTCAGTGTATGCCAGGTTCCATTGATCCTCATGGCTGTGAGTCGCTTGCCTGCGACATCGTTAGCGAAAATCGCACTCTTGGCCTGCTCTTCTGCTTCGAAGGCAATCGGAAAAATGCGGACTTTGAAACCAGCATGCATCAGGTCATCAACGCGTTTAATCGCCTGTTTCCAGGAATCGAAAGTGATCGACTCGAGCGTCATCTGGTAGCGGGATTTATCAAGCACATATGTCAGCTGTTCGGCTTGATAATGGATGTCATAAATGGACAGGTCAAGGCGATCCGTGACCGCCGGCAGCACGAGGTCAGCTTGGAGCAGGGCATGATCAACCATCGCCTGAGGGTCAGTGCACACGATCCTCAGCAGGACTCGAACGTTAATCAGATCCATCAGTGACACTTTCACGACAACTATCATTGCCTGAATTGAGTACATCGTTGCCGGTCTACTCATCTGATGTACCGAACACGTGTTAAGAAGTTGTGGAAATTTGACGAAAAACTGGAGTTGAGAACGTCAATTCGCGAGTTGCAAAGTCCCTGAGTTTGGTTGAGAATAGAGACTTCCTGACCGTTTGCGCTCGAAGGTGTTATCGATGCTGGTAAAGATGTTGCCGTCACTGATTTTCGGTGGCGGGCTGTTAGTTCTTGGACTGTGGATGATGTCGATGCACCGCCGGTATGCGCGGGTGAATATCAAACTGTCCCCGACTGCTGAGGAGCGGGCGGAACAGCGTTACGTAAGACGACGATTCCTGCGTCGGATGCAGATCTCGGGCATGATCGCTATTGTCGGGATGATGATCCCCGGAGCCGATGCCGCAGTCATCCTCTTGCAGCCGCTCATCGCGACAGTTCTACTGATGCTGATCCTGGCCCTTGTGGGATGGATTGTCTTGCTGACCTTTGGTGACATCTATGAGAGCCGAGGCTTCTCCGCTCGCAGTCAGGCCAAAATCAAGCAACTCAAAAGACACCACGAAGAACTTCAAGACGAACTCGATCGCCACATCCGCAATCGCGAGCAAAATAAAGCGAGCAGTTAAAAACCTGCCATCGGGAGGGCGAGGCTCCGTCCGAGCCGCTGTCCCGCGTTGCACACGATGACGACGGCTCGATGTCGATTTTCACATCTCCTTCTCAGGCCTGAAGGGCCATCATCAATCAGCCCGCGATGAACCCACCCCTTCAGGGTGGTGATTCATCAACTGTCCAAGAACCCAGGATTTCATCCTGGCTGGTAGAAATCGTCCCTTCAGGACGAAGAACACAAGGCCAGATTGCTCTGCTTACGGCTGACGTTGGCAAGTAATCACGAATCGTAACTGAGATTCGGGGCCAGCCAGCGTTCGCAGGTTTCAAGGTCCATCTCCATGGCCTGGGCGTAGCTTTCGACCTGATCTTTGGTGACTCGATCGACCGAGAAATAACGGGCTTCAGGGTGGGCGAAGTACAGACCGGAGACCGAAGATGCGGGCCACATGGCGTAGCTCTCGGTGAGCGTGATGCCGGTATGCGTGGTCGCATCGAGAAGTTCGAAGAGGCGTCCTTTGGGGACGTGGTCCGGGCAGGCGGGGTAGCCGAAGGCAGGGCGGATGCCGCGGTAAGACTCGTCGATGAGCTCTTCGTTCGAGAATGTCTCTGACTTGCCATACTGCCAGTACTTACGGGCCTTGTCGTGCATACACTCGGCGAACGCTTCCGCGAGACGGTCCGCGATCGCTTTGAGCATGATGGACTGGTAGTCGTCATGTTCTTTTTCAAAGCGTACGAGATGCTCGTCGATCCCCTGCCCTGTCGTGACGGCGAAGGCACCGATATGATCGAGGCGACCGGAGTCGACCGGCGCGATATAGTCAGCCAGGCTGCGGTAGTCCTTCTGACCTTTGCGTTCCCATTGCTGACGGAGCATCGGGAATTTACAGATCACTTTTCGCTGGTCGTGAGGCGTGTCGGCTTTTGTCTCGGCTGAGTAAACATAAATTGTGTCGCCGATGGAGTTGGCGGGCCAGAAGCCACAGACGCCACGGGCGGTCAGCCAGTTGTTCTCGATGACCTGATCGAGCATGCGGTTGGCATCTGCGAAGAGTTTCTTGGCTTCTTCGCCGACGTATTCGTCTTCAAAGATTTTCGGGTACTTGCCTCGAAGTTCCCAGGTCGAAAAGAACGGAGACCAGTCGATGTAGTCTCGCAGTTCGGTCAACGGGAAGTTCTGGAACGAGCGAAGCCCGACGAATTCGGGAGTCGGAAGTTCCACAGTCGACCAGTCAGTCGCGAAGCGTTTTTCCAGCGCATCCGCATAGGAGACGAGCGTTTTCTGCTGACGGGCGGCGAATTGTTCGCGTTCCTTTTCCTGGGCGATCTTGTATTGCGCGATGTACGCGTCTTTCTTGTCCTTATCGAGGAGTTTCTCGACCACAGGCACAGAGAGGGAAGCATCGACGACGTGAACGACCGCCTGATCATAGTGGGGCGCGATCTTCACCGCCGTGTGACGCGAAGAGGTCGTCGCACCGCCGATGAGCAGCGGGATCGTCATCCCGCGACGCTTCATCTCCTTGGCGACGAACATCATCTCCTCCAGCGAAGGGGTGATCAGACCAGAGAGGCCAATGATGTCGACCCCTTCCGCGACGGCGGTGTCGAGGATCTTATCCGCGGGCACCATGACGCCGAGGTCGAGGACTTCGAAGTTGTTGCAGCGGAGCACGACCGCAACGATGTTCTTGCCGATATCGTGGACATCCCCTTTGACAGTCGCGATCAGAAATTTTCCACGCGAGGTTGAGGTGTCCCCAGCTGCTTTTTCTGCTTCCATGAAAGGCATCAGGTAGGCGACCGACTTCTTCATTACGCGGGCACTCTTGACGACCTGCGGCAGGAACATCTTCCCCTGGCCGAACAGCTCGCCAACGACGTTCATGCCGTCCATGAGCGGGCCCTGGATGACGTCGAGAGGGCGCGGATAAAGCTGACGAGCTTCTTCGGTATCAGGATCAATGTAGTCGGTAATGCCTTTGAGCAGGGCATGCTGAAGGCGTTCCTGAACGGTCCCCTGACGCCAGGCCTGTTCCGAAACGGCATCTTTTTCTTTGCCCTTCGATTTGACCTTCTCAGCGTATTCGATCATCCGTTCGGTCGCGTCTTCGCGTCGGTTGAGAAGGACGTCTTCGATGTGGCTGAGCAGCTCTTTGTCGATCTCGTCATAGACTTCCAGCTGACTGGAGTTGACGATCCCCATATCGAGGCCCGCCTGAATCGCGTGATACAGGAAGGCTGCGTTCATGGCTTCACGGACGACATCGTTACCTCGGAAGGAGAACGAGACGTTACTGACTCCGCCCGAGGTCTTGGCACCCGGGCAGACTTTCTTGATCTCACGAACCGCGTTGAAAAACTCGACGGCGTAATTGTTGTGTTCTTCCATCCCTGTCGCGACGGTCAGAATGTTGCAGTCGAAGATGATGTCTTCGGGAGGGAAGCCCGCCTTCTGAGTCAGCAGGTCGTAGCTGCGTTTACAGATCGCGACTTTGTGATCGGCTTCGGCGGCCTGACCATGTTCATCGAAGGCCATCACGACGACAGCGGCACCGTAGCGACGAATTGTGTCGGCCTGCTGGAGGAACTTCTCTTCCCCTTCTTTGAGGGAGATCGAGTTGACGATCGCCTTTCCCTGGACGCATTTCAGGCCCGCCTCGATGACTTCGAACTTCGAGCTGTCGACCATGATGGGGACGGAGATGTCACCATCGTCGGAGAGCAGGTTGAGGAACTTCTGCATGCACGCGACGGAGTCGAGTAGACCCTCGTCCATGTTGACGTCGATGACGTTGGCGCCCCCTTCGATCTGCTCACGAGCAATGCTGAGGGCTTCGTCGTACTTCTCCTCACGGATCAGTCGGGCAAACTTGCGCGAACCGGTGACGTTGGTCCGCTCGCCGATCATGATGAAGTTGGACTCGGGACGGATCTCCAGACGCTCGAGACCCGAGTAGTTCGAGTAATGAGGTTTGCTGACCTTCTTGCGGGAAGGCATCCCTTCGACCGCTTCAGCGATCTTGCGGATGTATTCGGGAGTTGTGCCGCAGCAGCCACCGACGATGTTGACCCACCCATTCTCAGCGTATTCGCGGATGACCTGGGAAAATTCGGTTGGATTCGAATCGAACCCGCCCATCCCGTCGGGCATCCCGGCGTTGGGATAGCAGCTGAGGTAACAGTCGACGAGTCCCGACATCGACTCGACGAACGGCCTCATCTGCTTGGGACCGAGGGCACAGTTCAGGCCGATGCTGAAGAGGGGGAAGTGGGAGACCGAAGTATAAAACGCTTCGACTGTTTGGGCTGTCAGAGAGCGGCCCGTATCGAAGATTGTCCCCGAAACCATGACTGGGACACTGCGTCCCTTCTCTTCGAAGACCTGACGGATCGCGAACAGACACGACTTCATATTGAGCGTGTCAAAGCTCGTCTCGGGGAGCAGAATATCGACACCACCATCCATCATGCCACGGATTTGTTCGGCGTACGAGGCAACCATCTGCTCGAAACTGACGGGACGAATACCGGGATGGTCAGCGTTCATCGACAGCAGGACCTTCGTCGGCCCGATGCTCCCCGCGACGAAGCGTGGCTTGCCGGGAGTACGCTTGGTCATGGCTTCGGTTTCGCGCTTGGCGATCTCGATCGCGGTCTTATTGACTTCGTACGTCAGGTCGGCGAGCTGGAATTCTTCCATCGTCAACACGTTGCCATTGAACGTGTTCGTCTCGATGATGTCGGAGCCGGCTTCCAGGTACGTGCGGTGGATCTTCGCGATCATCTCGGGCTGAGTCAGGTTCAGCACGTCGACGTTATTTTTGAGGTCGACGGGATGCGATTTGAAACGCTGAGCGCGGTAGTCTTCTTCCGTGGGCTTATAGCTCATGATCAATGAGCCCATGGAACCATCGAGCAGGAGAATCCGTTCGTCGAGAATCTGTTGCAGCTGACCAAGAACGGGAGAGGTCGAAACGTTTTGCATCTTGTCGTGGTCTCTAAAAATCAAGCCCCCAGTGAAATACCGGGGGCAAATGAAATAGCAGGACGATTCAACGTCCTGCAAAGTCGATCAGCAATACAATTTCAGACAACCGGGGCGATGCCAAGTTCGCCCAGAATTCGCTCGCAGGCATGCGACTTGTTGAGTGCATAGAAGTGAATTCCTGGCACCCCTGCCTCCATCAACTCGCGGCATTGGTCGATGGCATAAGTGACGCCGACTTCGAACTGTCCCTGGAGATCATCCTGGACGGCTTCGAGCTTCGAAGCCAGTTCGATCGGAATCACCGAACCGCACATCGCAGTGATGCGTTTGATACGGGCGAATTCCGTGATGGGCATGATTCCCGGAACAATCGGAATCGTGATCCCAACCTGCTCGCAGCGATCGCGGAAACGGAGAAACGATTCATTGCTGAAGAACAGCTGCGTGAATGCTGCATCGGCACCGGCATCAATCTTCTGCTTGAGGTATTTGAGGTCGGTGTCAGCACAGGTCGCTTCGGGGTGTTTTTCCGGATAGGCGGCAACGCCGATTCCCATGTCTGAGAAATGCTCGCGGATCATGGCAACCAGTTCATTGGCATTGCCCAGGCCGTTTTCAACCTTCTGAAACGACTCCGAACCTTTCGGTGCGTCGCCGCGAAGGGCCATGATGTTGTTAACACCAGCCGCACGAGCCTTGGTGATCCAGTCGATCAGGTCCTGTCGTGTCGAGCCGACACAGGTCAGGTGAGCCATGACGGGAGTGTTGTATTCGTCCTGAATGCGTTGGCACAGTTCAAGCGTCCGGGCCTGCGTACTGCCGCCGGCGCCGTAGGTACAAGAGATAAAGCCGGGCTTATAGGGAGCCAACTGGCTGAGGGTCTCAAAGAGACTGACATCCCCGTCAGCGTTCTTAGGCGGGAAGATTTCGATGGAGATGTTGAATGGGTGAGATTTCAGTATCGATTTGAGCGACATATTTGACCTGAGAAACTGGCCTCCCGATAAAACGGGAGTGGGGCAGAGTAAGGATGGTGTTGTGTGAAATGACAGCAACCAGCCTTCGTCGGCGACACGATCATCAACATCGTGAACGACGATCAGCGGCGAAGTGTAACATGTTCACACTATGGATTCTACGTTCCATCAGACCTCGTCGGCAAATCGACTTGGCTCTGTCCGTCCGTAGACGGCCAGACCGCAAAATGGAAATTTTTTAAACAGGGCCAGTGAAAATTCGTACGAGTTTGCGGATAAGTGCTTCTGGATCGCCAGTGAAGCGATCAGATGACTGTTGTTGTCTGTTCAGTTTCAGAGTGAATTTCGATTGAAGTTCGGCCTGATTTTCACTATGACTTTACCTTGCGGACCGTCGCATATCGAAGTCGTGATCGACTTTACGTCCAACTGCCCAGACAAAAAATTATCTGTTTGGCGTTCGCACATTCACACGACCCCGCTTCCCTTTCTTTCAAGGACTGATCACTGATGTCGTCTGCATCCGCACCTGTCGAAATTCTTCCGTACAAAGTCGCGAACATGAACCTGGCCGAATTCGGCCGCAAGCAGATCGAACTGGCTGAAAATGAAATGCCAGGTTTGATGTCGATCCGCAACAAGCACAAAGCAGATAAGCCGCTGGCGGGTGCCCGTATCGCCGGGTGTCTTCACATGACTGTCCAGACCGCTGTTCTGATCGAAACTCTGATCGACCTGGGCGCCAAGGTCCGCTGGTCGAGCTGTAACATTTTCTCAACTCAAGACGAAGCCGCTGCTGCGATCGCTGCTGCTGGCATCCCTGTTTTCGCCTGGAAGGGCGAGACCAACGAAGAATTCGACTGGTGTATCGAGCAGACACTCTTCTTCGATGACGGCGAGCCTCTCAACATGATCCTCGACGATGGTGGCGACCTGACCATCATGGTTCACGAAAAATACCCAGAACTGCTCAAAGGCATCAAAGGCCTGTCCGAAGAAACAACGACCGGCGTTCACCGCCTCGTCACAATGTTCAAAGAAGGCAAGCTCGGCGTGCCAGCCATCAACGTCAACGACTCAGTCACCAAGAGCAAGTTCGACAACCTCTACGGCTGCCGCGAATCACTGGCCGATGGCATCAAGCGTGCAACAGACATCATGATCGCCGGTAAGGTCGTTGTTGTCTGCGGTTTCGGCGACGTCGGTAAAGGCTGTGCCGATGCAATGCGTGGCCTGGGTGCTCGCGTCATCGTCACCGAGATCGACCCGATCTGTGCCCTGCAAGCCGCGATGGAAGGTTATCAGGTCACGACCGTTGATGATGTCGCTTCAACAGCCGACATCTTCGTCACGACGACCGGTAACATCGACGTCATCCGCAGCGAACACCTCGACAAGATGAAGAACGACGTCATCGTCTGCAACATCGGTCACTTCGACAGCGAAATCCAGATCGCTTACCTCAACAACCGCAAAGACATCAAGAAGATTACGATCAAGAAAGACTCCGATGTCGGCGGTCCAGTTCACAAGTACGTCTACCCAGACGGCAAGGCGATCCTGGTCCTGGCTGAAGGCCGCCTGGTCAACCTCGGTTGTGCAACCGGTCACCCATCATTCGTGATGTCCAACAGCTTCACGAATCAGGTCCTGGCACAGCTCGAACTGTGGCAAAACCATGAAAGCTACGAAATCGGCGTCTACGTCCTGCCAAAACACCTCGACGAAGAAGTCGCCCGCCTGCACCTGGAAAAACTCGGCGTCAAACTGACCCAACTGACCGACGCCCAGGCCAAATACATCGGCGTCGAAATGAACGGTCCGTACAAGCCTGAGCATTATCGTTACTAAGAACGTGACACAGGCTTTTGTCTGTGAATCACTCGATCATGAAAAACGCCGTCTCTTTGGGGACGGCGTTTTTTTTAGAGTTTGAACTGCAGTAATTCAGAATTGATAATAAACTCAATAGCACACCGCTCAGATTAGCACTCGACTAAAATAGGCTGCCTAGACATCGTTATATTTCTTGACACCAATTGCATGCTGCTGATCTGTGACTCTCAAAAATTGGCATAAGCGAATGGGACAATCAAATGATTCCCTGCAAGCAGGAGAGAAATTACTCTCGTCCGGCCTAAAAGACCTCGGACGCGGCACACTCATTTTATGGGCTATCATTATTCTCGCGACCTTTGTTCATTCAAGATTTGCAGGCTTTGCGTTCTCTCTTGCCAGTGTGACCTATCTCTTGCTCAGCTTGGTCACGCTCTGTAAAGCCATCTACTTCCGAGACATAGTCTCGCTGGCTGCAGTCTTCATCTTCGGCTGCCTCAACTTCATTTTAATTTATCCTTACGTTTTTCTGCTTCTCTCAATCTACGGGCTTCAAAAAATCTGAACACGACGTGTATTCGACGTGATTTCTCATGATTGGATAATCACATCTCTCTAGAAAACGTGAGAAGAGATACAGGCACTATCCTGAACCTTCTCATCACCATATTGTCGAGGTGCTTGTCTCAACAATAATTATTGGAAATTCGTTTCCCCCTCTCTGAGCAGGTATCAACATGCCAAGTTCACAACGTTCCGTCATCATCACCGGTTCCTCTCGTGGTATTGGGCGGGCGATTGCGGTTAAGCTCGGCGGCGAAGGGTATGCCGTGACGGTGAACTATGCCTCCGGCAAAGGGCCTGCGGAGGAAGTGGTGGCTGAGATTGTCAAGAATGGGGGTCGGGCGATCGGGGTGCAGGGGGATGTCTCGAAAGCTGCTGATGTGGCGAAGCTGTTTGATGAGACCGAGAAGGCGTTCGGCAGCGTCGATGGGCTGGTCAATAACGCGGGCGTACTGGCGATGAAGAATGTCGTCGAGACGAGCGAAGCAGACTATGACCGAATGTTTGATATCAATGTCAAAGGGACATTTCTGACGCTCAAAGAAGCGGCCAAGCGATTGTCGGATGGCGGTCGAATCATCAACTTTTCGACCAGCGCGCTGCACTTAAAATTACCAGCCTACGCGACCTATTGTGCGACGAAAGCGGCTGTCGAGGTCTATACGCAGATCCTGGCCAAAGAATTGAAAGGGCGAAACATCACCGTCAATGCCGTCGCGCCAGGACCAGTTGCGACGGAGCTCTTTTTCGAGGGTAAGTCAGAAGAACTGGTGAAGCAGCTGGCGAGCCTAAATCCGTTTAACCGTTTGGGTGAGCCGGATGATATCGCGAACGTCGTTTCGTTTCTGCTCAGTCCCAATGCAACATGGATCAATGGGCAGACGATTCGCGCCAACGGCGGTATGGCTTGAAGTGGCACCATTTTCGGTGACTGGTCACGTCAAGCCACCGCAGCCGCATAGAGCTGGCATGCAGTGGCGTTCATCGCAGTCTCGCTTTTGAAAGACGAATGCTTCCGTTGCGAGATGCGGAATCTGTCGTTGGCTGGCTGCATGCTGGCGGATGTGGTTTTGCGGGGCACGCTGTTCTGGTTGACCGCGAACCAGGGTCGCAGACTGAATGCGTCCGCCGGGGCCTTCGATGAAAAACACTTGCCAAGTCATAAGTTCTCTCCTGTTGTGCATAATGCTGTTGAGTGGCTCAGGTGGGACTCGAACCCACAGCAGCCTTGATTCTGAGTCAAGGTGGTCTGCCAATTGCCTACCGAGCCGGGAAAGGTGATCCGTGTTGATAGCGGGAGCCGGAATCGAACCGGCGCCTCCGGGTTCAGAGCCCGGTGTCACTGCCAGCAGCAACTACCCCGCGATGTTGTGAATGATTCATCAGTATCAGACGCCGCGCACAAAAAGAGCCCGGCGTCATCCGAGTGACACCGGGCTCTTCGTTGATTCAAAGGGCTCGCGGGGTCACAAGCAGTGTTGTTCGAGATTGTATTGAGGCAGATTGCAATCTGCCTGGGATGTTGAAAGTTGACGACTCACCTGGAACTCCAAGGTTTTGTTTCGTAAAGAGATTGAGCATTCGTCCTGTAAGACGAAGAACTCGTTCACAAAGTTCACCGCAATTCAAAAATTATTCTGGAATCTGACTGACATTTTTCTTCACGGCGTAAGCCTCGACTTCGAAGACGTTGTCGCGGTAAGGGCGTTTTCCCTGCCACCAAGCGACCAGAGAGGCTGCCAGATAGACCGGCAGAAAGATCACTCCCCAGCGTTCAAACTGACGCACATGCACGCGCTCATGCTCACGCGTAAAATCAATCGCAGCTTCCGATTGACCGATGACAACATGTCCGATCGTCGCCGCCAGAACATCCCCAAAACCAGGCGGCAAGCAGGCGACCAGAAACGTCGTAAACCCACCCCAGCATTCAAAGACACCATAACGAAGCCTCATCTTACCGCCGCTGAGCACGCCGACTGACCCGATCAACAACCCGAGAAGCGTGTACGGGGCGGGCCAGAGGTACTTCAGAAACGTCATTACCGGTTTCATCTAGTCGAGTCTCACCAGACGTCGACCCTTGAGCTCAAAACGTGGCAATTCGCCTGCTGCGACTCGTTTTAGATCCGGCTGGAAGTTGAGGCGGTCTTTGATCGTGGCATGGAGACGCTTCATGAAATTGACTTCACCCAGGTTCTCAAACGTCGGCTGCAATTCGACTTCGATGAGCATCTGCTTCATGCTGCGTTGTGTGCTGACGGTCATACGGTACTCGACGATTTCGGGAAACTCACGCAGGACCGCTTCGATGCTCGAAGGATAGACGTTGTTGCCGCGGATCGTGACCATGTCGTCGACTCGCCCGAGCACACCCCCTTCAAGACGCAGAAAGCTGCACCCACAGGGGGAAGGTGATGTCGACGGGCGAACTAAATCCCCAGTGCGGTAACGGATCAGTGGATTGCCCCATCGTCCCAGGTTGGTGATGACGAGTTCGCCAACCTGGCCTGGTTCGACAAACTGCCCCGTGGCGGGATCGATGACCTCGGGGATCGCCTGGGTTTCGAGGATGTAAAGATTGCCGGGATCGCCGTGAGGTTCAATGCCGAGCGAACCGATTTCGGTCATGCCCCAGTGATCATAAACGCGAGCCCCCCAGGCGGATTCAATTTTCTCTCTCGTCGCGGGAATGTTTCCGCCCGGTTCCCCTGCGACGATGATTGCGCGGACATGCGAGGACCTGATGTCGATCCCTTCCTGTGCAGCGACTTCAACCATGCGCAGTGCATACGTCGGCGTGCAGCAGATGACGGTGCATTGCTGGTCGAGAATCAAACGAATCCGAGCCGTCGTTGAGAGGCCGCCCGCGGGGATTGTCAGGTTGCCGTTTTGCGTCGCTCCTTCGAACGCAGCCCAGAAGCCAATGAAAGGGCCAAAGGAGAACGGGAAGCAGAAGCGGTCATCACAGGTGATTTCGACCGCATGGTAGATCAGCTTCCAGCAGTCCATGAACCAGGACCAGCTGGCATGCGTGTCCATCCAGACAAGAGGTCGGCCGGTCGTCCCGGACGTCTGATGGAAGCGGGCGTAACTGGTTGTCGGGTAAGTGAGGTTACTGCCATAGGGAGGATGGGCGTTGAAGTCGCCGACGATCTCCTGCTTGGTGATTAGTGGCAGCGAGGCCAGATCGTTGATTGATCTGACTTGGGCCGGGTCGATTCCCGCTTGTTGAAATCGAGATGTCCAGAATCGATTGGCAGGAACGATCTGAGCCAGCAGCGCCTTCAGCTTCAAGTTCTGAATGTCTCGAAGATCTTCTCGCGAACAAAGCCACTCGCGTGAAACAGAGTCATCAGCAGTCTTCATCGTCGTGTGCATGCTCAAAGTATTTCGCATGAACGACTTTGAATCAACCGAAGAAAGAAGGTTGGAACGCAGAGGGCGCGGAGAAGAAGTCCAGATTCAACGCAAAGTCGCGATGACGCAAAGGGAAATGAGAGCCAAAAGTTCTCTTGCTCAGAACTCTGCGATCTCTGCTTCACTCTGTTCTCTCTGCGTTCCAACTCCCCAATACTTGTTGTTCACCTAAACGTCCACGTCATCCACCAGGCTGGCTTCATCCATGATGATCTTGTAGCGCTCGGCTGGGTCTTTGCCAAGAAGCTGGTAGAAGGTTTTCTCGGCTTCGATCAGGCTTTCGATTTCGACTTTGAGCAGGGTACGCGTGGAACGATCCAGCGTGGTTTCTTTCAGCTGGGCAGCGTTCATCTCTCCCAGACCTTTGAACCGGCTGATCTCGTACTTCCGATTGGCTGGCAGGCTGGCGAGGATCTCTTCTTTGTGCAGGTCGTCTTGGGCGTAGTGACTCTGCGAACCAACAGCGATCCGAAACAGCGGCGGTTGTGCCAGGAAGACTTTCGACTGTCGGATCAACTCCGGCATGTGTCGGAAGAAGAAGGTCAACAGCAGCGTACTGATGTGATAACCATCACTATCAGCATCCATGAGAAGAATGATCTTGTGGTAGCGAAGTCGCGTGATATCGAAGCTGTTACCAACACCAGTGCCGAGCGTTTCGACAAGGTCTTTGATTTCCTGGCTGCCGAGTGCCTTCGATGTTTGCAATGACTCCGTATTCAGGATCTTTCCTCTCAGCGGCAAGACGGCCTGACGATCGCTATCGCGGCCCATCACGGCTGTTCCACCGGCTGACTGCCCTTCGACGATAAATAACTCTGATTCTTCAGGATTTCCAGATCGGCAATCAATGAGCTTTCCCGGAAGATTCGTCTTACGAGTACCGGGCGTCTTGCGTCGAACTTCCGCCTGGGCTTCGCGCGAGGCCAGACGAGCCCGAGCCGCCATCATGATTCGGCCAACAATCGCATCCGCGATTTTCGAGTTGTTGTTGAGCCACGTTTCGAGGGCAGGACGAATGGCTGATTCCACCATGGAGGCCATTTCGGGGTTGTTCAGCTTCTCTTTGGTCTGCCCCTGGAACATCGGGTCATTATGAAACGCAGACAGCACACCCAGTAGACCTTCGCGAATATCCTCCGCCGTGATGACGAGGTTCTTCTGCTTGATGTCGTGGATGTCCATGTAATTCTTGACGGCTTTCGCGACCCCGGATCGCAAGCCGTTGAGGTGCGTACCGCCACCATGAGTACGAATCCCGTTCACATAGCTGCGGACGTTCTCATCAGTCGCATCGGTCCAGCGGAAGGCGGCTTCGACTTTGATCGGGCCATCTTCTTTGACGATGGAGAAGATCTGCTCGTGAGTCGCGGTCTTCTTTTCGTCGGTCGTCAGTTTGTCGAGATAGGCGATGATTCCGTCCGGATGGTGGAACTCGATCGTTTCTTTCTTGGCTTCATCGAAGAATGTGATCTTCAAACCACCATGAACGAACGAGATATCTTCGAGGTGTTGCTTGATCGTGTCTGAATTGAACGCCGTGCGTCGGAAGATCTCTTCATCGGGACGAAAGAAGATCGCGGTGCCGTGTCCACGAAATGGGCGGACGGTTTTGACAGGGGTCGTCGGTTTACCCCGCTTGTAGCGTTGCTGGTATTCATTGCCATCGCGCTGAACGGTCGCGACCATCTCTTCGGAAAGGGCATTGACGACTGAAGAACCGACGCCGTGAAGACCGCCGGAACGCAGGTAGTTTTTGTCTGAGAATTTCCCGCCGGCGTGGAGGGTCGTCAGGATGACTTCGAGGGCCGACTTTTTCAGCTTCGGGTGCGGATCGACAGGGATGCCACGTCCGTTGTCGACGACCGTGATCGAGCTGTTGTCTTTGTGCAGCGTGATCTTGATCTCGTTGGCATGCCCTGCAAGGTATTCATCGACGGAGTTATCGACAATTTCCCAGATCAGGTGGTGCAACCCGCGGACATCGACTCCGCCGATGTACATCGAAGGACGACGTCGAACCGCCTCCAGACCTTCGAGGACTTCGATATCAGCGCCGGTGTAGTTTGAAGTATTCGCCGTCGACATGGTGTTGTTGACTTCCTTGCATTCCCGTAGGGTCCGCTTTTCGGACCGTGAAGTTATCTCTTCCAGGCTGGTTAAAAATCAGTCTGTCGAGTTCATTGTTGCCGCTACCGACTTTTCCGGCAACTCCATCATGTGTTCGCTGCCTGGGATGGGCAGCTCGCTCCACTCAAGCCAGCTGCATCGCCCCTTGCAGGGACATCCCCACTTCCCTGCTGACGATGTTGATCAATCCCGGGGCATGATCATCGAATTCACGTTCCGCACTACGGGCCGATGAAGAGTTCGCTCGATAGCTGCCTTCTCCCCCCGGGAGAAGGTGGCCGAAGGCCGGATGAGGGAATCGCGCCAGCAAACCCACGTCTACGCAAAGCAACGGTGAGGGCAAAACAAGCCCGGTTCGCTCTCTTGAGTAACTCTCGTCACCCACCTGCAAAATACAAGTACCCGCTCACTGCACGTCCCAGACGATCATCCGCAAGGTAATACGGCCACACGTGACGCAGTCTCAGGGAACCCGTCACATCAATCTCGGAGATCTTAACGGCTTGTGGACCGATATTGCGCACATCAAGCCTGGTGAATCCTGCTTTGCCTGCTGCACGTCTGGAGAAGGGACGAATCCACGGGTAAACCGCGAGCGCCGCATCGTGCTGGTTTCTCAAATTCAGCATACATTCGATCGGATTGAGGGCACACTCATAACGATGCCCCTGGCATAGCCAATCGTGGTCAATCGCCGCAGCCGCCAGCACGACACGAATTCGTCGCTGCCCCATCGTCCGAACGCGGTAGCCGTCGACTTCACCACCACCACGCAGGTGCATCGAAGAAACGACGACACGAGCTCCGTGGCTGTGTCCAATGATGGACAGTGGAGACTCATAGGGCAAAGATTCGAGCATGTTATGAAGGTACAGCCCGTTGAAACCCGCTCGTTCACCCAAGGGTTTGGCATCTAAAAAGGGAATGCCCGTGATGGCTTCATCTGACGGCCAGGTAAAGAAGACGACCTGAACCGGACGACCGCAAGCACTCTTCTTGATCCAGCGATACGTATCGCAGGAATCTTCGAGTACCGTTTCCCAGGTCACGAAGCTGCCGTGGACGTACACGCAAATCGGGATCCCAGGTTGTAACCAGTTTTGAAACGACGCCTGATTCGATGAGATCATCTGACAACCGGGCGCCCAGTGAAAGTAATCCATCCAGGCCGTCGAATTGTTCTGCACGCGTTCCTGACACAGCCGACGCGAACTGACGATCCAAAACCCGTCCGGAACGACAATCTCATTAGACAGCGGCGAGGAAAGCGTCTGGGGCTCGCCAATCGGCGGCAGCGTGGGCTGTAACGTCGCGACCTGACTGTCGGCCTCTGTCAGCGGTGGCAATAAAACCGGTTGTTCCGCTTGTCCATACGCGACCGAACCACTGACTGTCGTCATCAGGACGATGGTCATCAGGATGAACGTCCGAAACGTCCCCATCCAGGTCATTGGCGTGACAGCTGACAACGGATTCTTTCTTTGTGAGCACTGACCAAGTGAGTGAGCGCAGGATTGCCTACTCTCAAGTTCGGACAATTTTTCGACCGAGTCCAGCGCGATTCGAGTTTTAAGCCCCGAAAACAAGCGGTGCGCAGCCAGTCAAATGAGTGATGTGCGATTTAGCAGATATGTCAGGCAAACGGTGTGTGTGGGAGGTCGGGGCAAAAGGGGTTATGCCAAGGAATCGGCCAAGAGGAAACGCTCGTTTGAAGTCATGGACATCATCGTTGCTGCCAATTGTCGTCTTTGCGATGCATTCTTTAATCGCCATTTAATGACGACTTAATGTTCGACTCGGATTGAACTTGAACGAATCAAGCTTCGCTTTTGTCGTAATGTGTTCTTACCCCAGAACCTGCGACTTCACATTCACCCCCTGATACGTCAGCCCGGCCATCATGCAGTTGAGCCCGGAACCGATACCCAGCAAGGCAATTTTTTCGCCCGATGTGACATGGCCATTTTCCAGAGCGAGTACCAGGGCGGTGGGGAGGGCGACAGCACCCGTGTTTCCCATATATTCGACGACGGGATAGTCTTTCGACTCCGGAACATCGAGCGATTGCAACAGCAGCTTGCGGTGTGCCTTGCCGACCTGATGCGTGATGACCTTATCAACCTTCTCTGCTTCCCAGTGAAGATGATCCAGAAACGTCGGCCACTGCGACTTCGCGAGGTTGACC
This sequence comes from Lacunimicrobium album, assembly GCF_052161635.1. Classification (GTDB taxonomy): domain Bacteria; phylum Planctomycetota; class Planctomycetia; order Planctomycetales; family Planctomycetaceae; genus SXPC01. The sequence goes on along the minus strand of NZ_CP197413.1, from coordinate 621,648 downwards.
CCGGCATGCAGCAGGGCTTCCGAGTCGGTCGACATCCGCAGACCAGCCGAGGGGGCTGCCTGATCATGACCACCGGCACAAAGGGAATGGGAGGCGGTATCGCAGGTGGAAATTGCACCAACCAGCTTCGTCTTATGACGACTGATCTTCTCATGACACAAGACAAACGCTGCGGAGCCCGATCCAATTGTTAGCGAGGCAATGTCGTATTTGATGGATTGCCTTGTTAACGCTTCATCCGCGATAAGAGACTGAATCGTGCTTTCGACGAGTGGACGTCCGACTTCCGTCCCGACGATGATCCCTGCCTGAATCTGGCCCAGTTCGATCATGCTGGCCAACAAGGTCATACCATTCAGCAATCCCAAACAGGCGTTGCTCACATCGAACAGCATGCAGTTGGAGGAAAGGCCAGCATTCAGGTGAACAATATTGGCTGTCGCAGGTTCCATCTGATCGCGACAGACAGAACCGTGAATGAGAGCCCCGTAAGCCTCGATGGGGAGTCCCGCTGTTTCGACTGCGAGTTTTGCCGTCTTCGAGCTGATCTGGCCTGGTTTTGTCCCGGGAGCGTAGAAGCGGCGCTCTTGAATTCCGGTCATCAATTCCAGTCGGCCTGCTGGCAGACGCAATCTTTCATAAACAGGAGCCAGTTGTGTTTCGATATCACTCGATGAAACAACATGCGGTGGAAGAATTGCGACCGCGGCTTCGAGGCAAACGTGTTGGAACTGCATAATCAGACGTTTCGAATTCCCGCCGAACCCGCGACCATGAGGGAGCGCATCTGTTGTTCAGGACAAGGTCGACAGACAAATGAAAAAAGCCTGTCGAATCATCAAGACACGACAGGCTGTTCGCTATCCAGGGCGGGGCGTTATCAGGCTTTTTGAGAGGCCTGATGAGCCTTTTCCTGTCCGCTGATCAGTTGGCTCAGTTGAGCCACTTCGCGGATTTGTTGATTTCGTTGCGTCACGAGATCTTCCGTCGGATCAAAAACTTCCAAAGCAATGGCGTTTTTGACATAGCGAAGACCGCGTAATAGGATTTCCTGTTGGTCAGGATTAAGTTCTAGTGTCATAGAATGTGCCATGAGAAACTCCGGGTTAACAGCGTCCATGCGACGACTGTAAAGTCTCAAAGACAGATGCCATTTTCAAAAAATGCTCAGGTCATTCAGACCATCTGCATTCGCAGAAACAGCAACTCTGTCATTGGCAGCATTATCCGTAACTCTTGCCAATGAGCAAAACAGAAAAGTGAGGTTTACCGACCACTCAAGATCGATCTTTCCTTAGATCGAATTTGCGGTCGCTGAACTTTGAAGATCAGGGGGCGGCAGTCAATCTTGTTACAAGTGGTTGACCGCGATAATCCTCAGTGTTACCTGCCTCAGCAAGCAGACCACCGACTCAAGGTTAGAGGGGCTAGGTGAGTTGGTCAAGTATCTTCCATGAAAATCATGGCTTACATCGAGCAGAGCCGTGTCGGAAAGGGATCTGGTTCCCCTCCAAACGTCAAACTCCCCCGATAACTCATGTGGCGGGATTGATGCGTAGGCTCCCCGAGCGAAACGCTTCCGCCATCGATTTAGGAATTTCTGCTTCTGCGAGGACCACGAGCGCCCGATTTTCCTGCGTCAATGCCTTCATCTCCTGTTCAGACGCGACTGCTCGTGCCCGACGCTCCTCGGCTTTCGCCCGCGCGACCCGGACATCCGCTTCAGCTTGATCCGCCTGCAAGCGAGCTCCGACGTTGTCGCCGACGTCAATATCCGCGATGTCGATCGAGACGATCTCATAGGAAGTCTGCGAGTCCAAGCCTTTGCCCATGACTGCCTTCGCGATCAGCATCGGATTAGAGAGCACGTCTTTATGCGACGCACAGGAACCGATCGCTGAGACGATCCCTTCCCCGACTCGGGCAATGATCGTGTCTTCGGTCGCACCGCCGACGAGCTGGGACAGGTTTGTCCGCACTGTGACGCGGGCTCGAGCCTTCAACTGAATTCCGTCCTTGGCGACGCCATCCAGGGTGTTACGTGCATTCTTACGAGTGTCTGGACAGTCAATGACTTTCGGATCGACCGAAGTCTTCACCGCTTCGAGTACATCACGACCAGCCAGATCGATCGCAGAGGCTGTCTGCCAGTCGAGTTCGATTTTCGCCCGGTGAGCAGCAATCAATGCCTGCACAACGCGGCGTACATTCCCACCCGCCAGATAATGCGCAGCCAACGCATTCGTAGAAATTGACTCCAGACCTGCCTGCACGGCCATGATCTTCGTATCAACGATCACGTGAGGATTCACTTTTCTCAGTGACATCAGCACCAATGTGATCGGATTGATACGGGCATGCGTCACGGTCGCCCGCAGCCACAACTGAAAATATTTCCCCAGGAGAAACAGAAATACGATGGCAATCACAACGGCCAGCATCCCGAGGGCAATCAGGATGATGGTAAAGGTTGGATTACTCAATAAACCGTCTGCAGCGAGCATGGTGCACGTCCTTGGAACACATGATGATTGTGATTCGACGCCAAATCTCTCAATCGTAGATGTCGAGACTTTTATCCGTCGAAGCGATCAGGCACTATTGTATTGAGGAACACCTGATTGTCCAATTTTGGGATCTGATCACCCAAATTGCGAGGCTAAAGGCCCTCAATCTCGAATAACGCGTCCTGTTCGGAAAAAGATCAAAAGGATTCTTACCATGCTAACGACCCGCCTGGGATCACTCGCCCTCCTCCTCTGCATCCAGCTTTCCCTGGTTTCTACCGCTCTTGCCGCTGACGGACTTCATATCGAAAAAGCCGATGGCAAACTCATCATCACCAACGACGGCAAACTCGTCACCAACTATTACTACAGCGACAAAGCTCCCAAGCCCTACTTCTTCCCCGTCAATATTCCCGGCACGGATGTCTCTTTTGTCCGCCCGATCCAGGAACCTGATGCGGATGGTAAGTACCCGAAAAGCTACGATCACAAACACCACCGCGGCATCTGGATCGGCGTCGAGAAAGTCATAGAACTCGACCACTGGATGGAAAAGCATCCGACAGTCAACAAAGACATCGCCATCGAGAAAGCCACCGGCGATTCCGTCAGCTTCACTGCCTCCAATGAATGGCAGGACGACCAGAAGCAGCCCGTCCTTCTCGAATCAACTCGCTACACCCTTCACGCCAACGGCCTCTGGATTGTCGAAGTCACGCTGACTCCCGTCGAAGACAAAGTCATGATCGGCGATACCAAGGAAGGCTTCCTCGGCATCCGTATGGACGACGATCTCCGCGGCGATGTCGGCGGACTCATCATCAACGCCGATGGGCTCAAAGGCGAAAAAGGTGCTTGGGGGAAATCCTCATCTTGGGTCGATTACACGGGCGAACGCAACGGTCAGCGGATTGGAGTCGCCCTCTTCGATGATCCCGCCAACTTCCGCGAAGGCCTCTACCACGTCCGCAACTACGGCCTGTTTTCCATCAGTCCCTTTGGCCCGTCTTCCTACTCGAACGCCAAAGAGCCTGAGCAACCCGTCATTCTCAGCAAGAAAACTCCACTCAAACTCCGCTACGGCATCTACATCCACAGCGGCAGCGCCGAAGAAGCCAAAGTTGCGGAAACCTACCAGCAATTCTTAAGCAAGTAAGAACGCCGGTTCGACGTCAGAGAAAGTTCATCGCCGGGTGGCTGGGGTCAGGATCGTTTGCTGACCCCAGAATCCGCTCCCATTATGAACTCGGAGCATTCAACGCGGAGACGGCATCTTCCCGCGTCGGGTAATAGGGCCAGATTTTGAACAGGCTCATGTTCTGTAGCACTTCGAGCATCTGCGGAGCAGCTCCACAAACAACCGCTTTACCGCCGCGGTTTTTCTTCTCTCTGGCAATCGTGATCAGTGCGCCAATGAACTCAGACCCGAAGTAATTCATGTTCGACAGGTCGATGATCAGCCCGCGGTACTTCTTATCCGCCGCCATCGTGCGGACGTAGTTGCCTTCCATCTGCAAGTCCGCGTAACGGAAGCTCGCCCCTTCGCTCTGAGGAATCAGAACGAGGTGGTCTTCGACGGTCTCAGTACGAAAAATTTTGAGGTGGGTGGCCATACTTAGATAGGATCAATCAAGTGGTGAGCTACTAGGACAGGCGTGATCCTAACAAACCGATTTAGCCAAATGAAGTGCGAATTTGACGAACTCGGCAGTCGCCTGCTTCAGAACCCCTCCGAATCGCGCAAAAATACGCAATTGCTTCAATTTCACGGAATGTCCCGAGACGTCCGGGTCGTCCCAAGTTTAATTACCGGATCTTATTGAGGATCTCGACCCCGCGCTCGAGGTTGCGATCATCCGACGCGTACGACAGCCGGAAGTGCGTGTCCTGATCAGAGAAGACATTCCCCGGGATGATGAGCAGGTTGTTCTCAATCGCCTTTTTCACGAACTCGGTCGCGGTTCCCCAGGGGGCCTTGATGAACATGTAAAACGCGCCGTCGGCTCCCTGAATGTCATAACCCTTCAGGTTGTCCAGCATGTAGTCCCGCTTGCGTTTGTAGTCTTCGACAACAGAGGAGAGATCCATATCGAGGGCCGTGAGTGCCGCCCATTGCGTCGGCTGCGGGGCACAGACGTAGGTAAACTGCTGCAGCTTGATCATCTGCTCCATGACTTCACTTGGCCCGTGGCAAAAGCCAAGGCGGAGCCCTGTCATCGAGTGAGACTTGCTCAAGCCGTCGATGACGATCGTTTGATCGTTGAAGAATGCAGGGCTGGTGAATTCCTGGTCGTAGCAGTAGAGGCGGTAAATTTCGTCGCTGATGAGGGCGATGTTCTTGTCTTTGGCAAGTTGAGCGATCGCTTTCATATTCTCTGCAGAGGCAACCGTTCCCGTCGGATTAGACGGGCTGTTGGCAATGATCAGCTTCGTCTTGGGCGTGATCGCGGCTTCGACCTTCGAGATATCCATCTGGAAGTCGGGGTAAGAATTGATCGGAACAACTTTCCCGCCCGCCAGGTTCGTGAGATGCTTGTACATGACGAACCACGGATCGAAGACAATGACTTCGTCCCCGGGATTGATCAACGCCAGCAACGCCAGGTTGAGCGCTCCGCTCGTTCCCGATGTCACGAACACTTTCCGATTCTGATGTCCATACGTGCGGTCGACCTCTTCCTGCAACCGCTCGACCAGCGGCAGGATCCCCTGCGTCTGGCTGTAGGCGTTTTTGCCATCATCGATCGCTTTCTTAAGAGCGGCTTTCACCGGCTCGGGCGTATCGAAGTGAGGCTGTCCGATACTCAGATTGACCGGGTCCTTCATCTTCGCCGCGAGGTCAAACACCTTGCGAATCCCCGAGGCATCAATCAACGACATCCGGTCAGCAATCCAGGGGTGCATCGTATGGGCTTTCGTTCTTCAAATGTCCCTTCTCCCTTGAAGGGAGCGGTCTCTTCGTTCCTTCTCCCTTGAGGGGAGAAGGTGGCAGCGCTTCGCTGGGGCAACCATCCATATGCAATTTACCCACAGGCAAAAGTCTCCGTCGGCATGTTCAGACAGTCTCTTATTAGTAATCCCTCCACCGGCAAACGGGAAGGATGACAGTCGTCATGTCAGTAAGTTCGTCAGGATTTCTGTCAGACGGGGAGAAACCGTGGAATTCTCCGCATTTCGGACAGGAACGGGAACGCCATCAAAACGCAGGACATAACTGGCGACATCCGCGCGACTCGTTCCAATGACAACCTCGGCGACTCCGCCCATCTCTGGCGAGAGACGGACGATCTTCAGCGTTCGACCGGATTGGGAAACAAGGTCATTTAGTCGCTCGTTATCTCGGTCGGAAATGAGAATCAATAAGTCAACGTCCCCCTCTTTCAACAACGCCTCTACAGATAGGTCACTCGTCATCTGCTTTCCCACCGAAGCAAAGTCGACGGCATCTCCATAACCAGTCCGACTCAACAAAACGTTGCCGACCGTCAGCGCGACGGCCTGATGCGGCATAGCCAGCAGAAACGCACGATTCTTTTCTCGCAACATGAGATGCACATCCACCAGCTGCCTCATCGCTGACGGAGTCTGCCAGGAGGGATCATCGTCTCCCACGAAAATCACCGGATAATCCGCCGCGAGCAGTACGTCGACAAGTAACAGGACATCGGGGGAAGCGTCTTTCTTTTTTCCATTCAACAGCAACTGTATCGAAGTGAGAAGGTCGTCTGCTTTCCGACAGTTGATGTCTGGTGTGACCAATGTCTGTTGAGCGAGGTCTTTGATTCCTGGTGTTCCAACCGAGAACACCGTTCTCTTCCGCGTCCCCAGCCGCTGTCCAATCTGCTCGATCGCTTCACTCCCCACATTCCAAAACACCACCACATCTGCCCGTTGCGAAACCTCCCCCAGCGTGCATGTCGATGCGCCGCGTCTTGCCATCGCCCCCGTCAATTCCGCGTCTGCGGAGGTGCATTGTGTCGTCAGGATGGCATGCTCCCGGGCTGCCAGATCCACCAGCAGATGCCCCTGAGCGGATGCCAAATGCCCATCGGCAAAGATGACCGGTCGCTGAGCATCGTGAAGCAACTTCCGAACTTCCGCCACGGCATTCTCCAGCGTGACATCCTTTTCACGAACACGAAAACGAGCCTCTACTGTCGCCTCTGCTTCCAGCTGCTTCTTCCACTCAAGGCACTTTGCGCACGGCACTTCGTCGCACAGAAGCGAACAGCCAAAGTAAGTCGTTAAAGCTGGTGACGTCATAAGCGATCCAATTAGCTATCACAACGACTCAGATCGATTCCGCTCAGATCTGGGCCGTCAAGGATTAGTTGTTTCAAGCTCGGCATCTTCCCCGTCAGACGACGATACTCATCTCCATTGAGAACGACATACTGACTATTGCGGAGATTGATAAATTGCGGTTCATTCTCCGCGCGAGTGAGAACTTCGCTCAACCTCCTCTTTGCGTCCGCAAAATCCCACTCACCTGGCATCGTCGAATCCTTTTTTGAATAGCTTATCCAATCGCATGCGGTTTTGTGCTCGTCTAGTGATTGAATAACATGCGTGCCAACAAATGCAAAGTGGATTGATTCCATTCGTGTCATCTCTGATCCGTGTCCATCTGTGTCCATCCATGGTTCAATCCTCATCCTCTGTCTCGCGAAACGAATCTCGCGCACTCTCTCACCCGAAACTTCAATCAAAATCACCCTCCAGCTTGTAATCTTTGCAGATCGTCTTCAAACCATCTGGAGATCAAGAAAATATTCTGATAAAAACTCTGCCTCTCACAAAACTTTCCTCAAGTTCACATCACTTCGGTTCGCCAAAGACATCTCTGTCGATCTGGCGTACCTCCCTTCCCAAACGACTCAGTTCCTGGGTCGCCCTTCCCGAGAATTCCTTCTCACCATTCACTTCCCTTCTCAATTTGCGTCGACAGTCTGGCTTTGCGTTTTCACGCAGGTCACGACTCACGTCCGTCGCAGGAGTCAGTCATGCTTTTTCAACGCACACCTTCGAAGTCGCTGTTAGCTTTGGCCATCCTTGTGGGCTTGAGCGGATGCTGCTGTGGAGTGCCTAAAAGCCAATATCGCATGAGCCAGATCAACGCCGCTCGCCTGCATGAGCAGGGACAGATGCTGGCCGGTCAACTCAACGAAGCTCAACAGCTCGCCAATCAAATGGCGATGGATCGTCAGCAGCTCGAGCAGGCCAATGCCGATATGGCGAACCGCCTCAATCTCGCCAATCAGCGTGTTGACAACCTCATGGCGGAGCGCGAAAACGTCCACGGCAAATACCGCGATCTCCTCGCGAGTACTGGCCAGAACGGCAATCCTCTTTCCAACGACGCCTCACGACGGCTTGAGGAACTGGCCCGACGATTCCCAGGCTTCGAGTTCGATCCGAAAACCGGCGTCAGTCGTTTCGATGAAACCATCCTGTTCGACTCGGGCAGCGACGTTCTTCGACAAGACTCCGCTCAGCTTCTGCGTGAGTTCTCAAACATCATGAACGACAACGAAGCCCGTCGCCTCAACATCCTCGTCGTCGGACACACCGATGACCAGCCGATCAACAGAGGCCCGACTCGCGCCAAGCACCCGACCAACTGGCACTTGTCGACCAACCGGGCGAACTCTGTTGTTCTCCAGCTGACCAAACTCGGCATCAACGACACTCGCCTCGGTTCTGCCGGTTATAGTATGTACCAGCCAGTCGCCGCCAACTCTGATGGACGCGGACGCCAGCAAAACCGACGCGTCGAAATCTTCGTTCTCGCTCCCGACGCCGCCGTCGCCGGTTGGGATCCTGCGACCTCAAGACGATAAGTCGACTGGACGCAAACGCCACTTCCAAGTTAGAACCAACACCCCCGCCTTACCCACGGGGGTTTTCTTTTTTGCCAGGAGGGCCCCGACATGCCGCTGTTTTCGCTGGTCGTGCCGAGCTACAACTACGCCGCCTATCTGCCTCGCGCCATCGAATCGGTCCTCGTCCAGGCGTTTTCTGACTGGGAGCTCATCGTTGTCGACGATGGTTCTAAGGATGACACTGCCCATGTGATGCAGCGTTTCGTCCGCACCGACAACCGCATCCGCTACATCCGCCAGGAAAATGCCGGCGTTTCGGTGGCCCGAAATCACGGGATCAGCCTCGCGAAAGGCAGCTACATCCTCTGCTTCGATGCGGATGATGCCCTCGATTCCCAAGCTCTCGTCCATATCTTCGAAAGCGTTTCTCTCCACCCGCGCATCAAAATTCACCTCGGCCACCATGTCTCCATCAACGAACACGGCCATCACAAAACCGCGAGAATGCAGCCCGAGTTTGAGTCGCCGGAAAAAACATTCGCAGCATTCGTCAATCGTGACTTCGGCATCGTCCACGGTGCCATCATTGTCGCGAGAGACGTCTACACCCAGTTTGGCTATCCCGCTGGTGTCACGAATGGAGAAGACCTCGTCTTCTTCGGGCACTGCCTGGCGACCCATCAGGCGGTCCGTATTCCTCATGCCCTCGCTGAGATTTACACCCACGAAGGCCGAGCACGTGATAATCTCGGACGCATCGAATCCACCGGCCTGAGCACTGTCGACCTCCTTTTCGATTCAGAAAAACTTCCCGCCAGCTGTCTGAAATACCGCAACGACTTCATTCTCCGTCGCACATTATCCCTGGCCCGCTCCTATTATATCCACGGCAAATACTCAGACGCCGCCCGCTGTTACAGCATCGCCTTCCGCCAGCGGCCTAAGGTCATGACCAATACCACGCACGCGGCCCGCTGGGTCAAATCCGGCATGCTGCAGTGGGTTAAGCAGAAGAAAAAAGCCGCCTGAGGAGTACTGTCATGGCTGTTCCTCATGACTCATAACTCGAACCTGGTGACATTTCAGTGACTGTTCTCCTCCAAATAATCCGCTACATTTCAGAAAAGCGGGCAAAAACTTGCCAATCTGCTCGCTAACCGCTACGCTTCGGTTTGCTATTCGAGCCCTTTTCCAACTGCGAGAATTGATGCCAGTGTCAGCGACCCGTCCTTCTTTCGTCCCCGCTCACGAACTTCCCGATGACCAGAGAATCGTGCTGACGGGTGTCGGGCTGACCTCTCCAAACGGCAATCACCTCGCCGAATTCCGAGCCAATCTGCTGGCCGGCAAGTCGGGCGTTGTCGATTACGAGACACGCTACATGGGCAAAACCCTGGCGGGTGTCTGTAACTTCGACGAACTTAAGTACCAGAAGCGTAAAGACCTGCGTCGAGGAACCCGCGTCGGCTCGATCTCGGTCTATTGCGCCAACGAAGCCGTCATCGACTCCGGTATCAACTGGCTGGATTACCCGAAAGACCGCGTCGGCGTTTACCTGGGAATCACCGAACACGGCAACGTCGAGACGGAGAACGAAGTCTACGAAATCTCCAAATTCGATTACGATACGAAGGTCTGGACTCACCACCACAACCCCCGCACGGTCGCCAATAATCCGGCCGGCGAAGTCACGATCAACATGGGCATTACTGGCCCGCACCTGACCGTCGGAGCCGCCTGCGCCGCGGGAAACGCCGGTTTCATCCAGGCTGCCCAAATGCTCCGTCTTGGCGAAGTCGACCTTGCGATCGCGGGTGGCGTCTCGGAAAGCATTCACACCTTCGGCATCTTCGCCAGCTTTGCCAGCCAAGGCGCCCTCGCCCACAATGCGGACGCGACAAAAGCCTCTCGCCCCTTCGATATCAACCGCAATGGGATTGTTGTCGCCGAAGGGGGCGGAATCTGTACCGTCGAACGTCTCTCTGACGCCAAAGCCCGCGGTGCGAAAATTTACGGGGAAATCGTCGGCTACGCCATGAATTCCGATGCCACCGACTTCGTGCTGCCGGATTCCAACCGCCAGTCAGAATGCATCCATCTGGCCCTCAAGCGTGCCGGCCTGCAGGCGTCCGACATCGATATCGTCAGCAGCCACGCAACGGCGACCGAACAGGGTGATATCGAGGAATGCAAAGCCCTCAACAAAGTCTTCGCAGGCACCAACGTCTCGATCAACAACACCAAGAGCTTCATCGGGCACGCCATGGGAGCAGCCGGTGCGCTGGAGCTGCTGGGCAATATTCCTTCGTTCCAGGATCATTACGCCCACGCCACCATCAACCTCGACAACATCGACGAACGCTGCCAGCTTCCAGGCCTTGTCATTAACGAGCCTCGAAAATTGAGCAAGGTTGACTATATTCTCAATAATTCTTTTGGGATGCTGGGAATCAATTCCGTGGTAATTGTCAAACGGTATTGATTCTGTCATCTTACACTGCTTAGGCGAGCGGGGGGTGTTAACCCTCTGTGTCTTCATTTTTGACATGAATTGCGATCAATCAGACGCTTATCCCAGGCAACGGATACAAGGGACACTTCTTCCATGGCACCTTCGGATATCAGGCAGGTCATTCTCGATATTCTCTCGCGGATCGCACCTGACGAAGATCTCTCCAACCTCGACGATTCCGTCTCCTTCCGTCAACAGATGGAACTTGACAGCATGGACTTCCTCGACATCGTCATGGAACTGCGCAAGCAATACCGCGTCCAGATCCCCGAAGAAGACTACCCCAACCTCGTCTCGATGGACAGCACCGTCAAATACCTGACCCCGATCCTCAAAGACACCCCCGCCAAGTAGTCAGACCGAGGAAGAAGTAGCCACAGAGGGCACAGAGTTCACAGAGAGTAATGCAATGAGAATGTTGAATCCAATCATATCTCTTCTCTGAGACCTCTGTGTCCTCTGTGGCAAAAAAACTCAGGGTGCATGATTCAGAACGTGAAATACGGAACCATCATCATCGGTGCGGGAATGTCCGGGCTCGCGGCCGGGATTCGGTTGGCGTACTACGATCAGCCGGTTGTCATTCTCGAACGCCACACCACCATCGGCGGGCTCAATTCGCTTTACCGTCTGCGCGGGCGGAATTACGACGTCGGGCTCCATGCGGTCACCAACTATGCGACCAAAGGGACCAAAGTCGGCCCTTTGAGCAAACTGCTTCGCCAGCTCCGCATCAGCTGGGATGACTTCGATCTCTCGCCGCAGAAGGGCTCGGTCGTTTCCTTCCCGGGTCACGATGTCAAATTCACGAACGATTTCGCCTTCTTTCACAGCGAAGTCGAACGGGAATTTCCGTCTCAAAAAGACGGCTTCGCCAACCTGGTCAACGCGATCAACACGTTCGACGAACTCGATCTCTCCCAGGAACCCGTCTCCGCCCGCGTCGTCCTCCAGCGTCATCTCACCGATCCGGTCCTCATCGACCTGCTCTTCTGCCCGCTGATGTTCTACGGCAGTGCGACTCCTCGCGACATGGACTTCAGCCAGTTCGTTGTCATGTTCAAGAGCATCTTCCAGCAGGGCTTCGGACGTCCCTATGCCGGGGTCCGACAAATCCTCAAAAAGCTCGTCCGACAATTCAAGGAGCAGGGCGGCGAGCTCAAACTCCGTCACGGCGTTCAGCAGATTCTCGTTAAAGACGGCAAAGCCTACGGCGTCGTACTCGATGATGGCACCCAGCTCGAAGCCGACCATGTCCTCTCCTCCATCGGCGTGGCAGAGACATTGAAGCTGTGCCCCGGATATGAACGCATCCCCGAGGAAAGCCCTTCGTTCCGCCCCGGGGACATCAGCTTCTGCGAAACGATCTACGTCATCAAAGACCAGCCACGAGACCTCGGCCACGACCCGACGATCGTCTTCTATAACCGCGCCCCGGAATTCACTTACGACGTCCCCACTGAACCCTGCGACCTCCGCAGCGGCATCATCTGCTCCCCCAACAACTTCAACTACGGCCTCGACGAACTCGGCAACGAGGTCCTCCTACAAGAAGGGATCATGCGCATTACCGCGCTCGCCAATCCCGACTACTGGCTGAACCTCGATCCCGATGTCTACATCGCCGCCAAAGAAGACTGGGAACAACGCATCTACAACGCCTCCCTCGCCTACATGCCCGACTTCCGCAGCCAGATCCTCGACATCGACATGTTCACACCCAAGACGATCAAACGCTTCACCGGCCACCTCAACGGCTGCGTCTATGGGTCACCTGTTAAACACCTGCAGGGCAAAACGCCCATCAACAACCTCTATCTCTGCGGCACCGATCAGGGCTTCCTCGGCATCATCGGCTCCATGCTCTCCGGCATCACGATGGCGAATAATCACATCCTCTCCGCGCCCTAACAAAACTCCGGGTAGCTCGGGTTGTCCCAACCCGAAGAGAACCACTGCAATCGACGTCCAACTCGCGAATGACCGTGTTTCTTGCGGCTTCGCCGTCCGGGTTGGGACAACCCGGACTACCCTTGATTCAAAACGTGTAAGGTTTTCTTCGACGACTCGACTCTCTCGAATGCTACTGCGACAATGTTGTTCGCGCTTTTGATACACCGACATTGATAGGTCCCACCATGCCCGGTCTGTTCGACACGTTCACTCTCAAAGACGTCACCCTCCGCAATCGCATCGTGGTCTCTCCGATGTGCCAGTACATGTCGATCGACGGCGTCGCCAACGATTGGCACAAAGTCCACTACACCTCTCTGGCCCGTGGTGGGGCAGGACTCGTCATCCTCGAAGCAACGGCTGTCTCCCCCGAAGGGCGGATCTCCTGGGGGGATGCAGGTCTGTGGAACGATGAGCAAGCCGCGGCCCTCGAACCGATCATCAAAGCCATTAAAGAATGGGGCGCGGTCCCCGGAATCCAGATTGCCCACGCAGGGCGTAAAGCCTCTGCCAACCGTCCCTGGGAAGGCGATGACCATATTCCCGAAGGACAGCCGAATTCCTGGGAGACGATTGCCCCCTCAGCGGTCCCGTTCGGCGCCAATCTTCCGCGGGTTCCGCGCGAAATGTCTTTGGAAGAGATTGCACGCGTCCAGGCGGATACCGTCAAATCCGTCGAGCGTGCCCGTGACCTCGGCTTCGAGTGGCTGCAAATGCACTTCGCCCACGGCTACCTTGCCCAGAACTTCTGGTCGCCCCTCTCCAACAAACGAACCGATCATTACGGCGGGAGCGCAGAAAATCGCGGTCGTTACGCACTCGAGACCCTCGCCGCTGTTCGAAAAGTCTGGCCGGAAAATCGTCCGCTCGCAGTCCGTTTCAGCGTCGTTGAATTCGATGGTAATGACGAACAGAGACTCATCGAATCCATCGAACTGCTGAAGAAGATGAAACAGCTCGGCCTCGATACCGTCGATGTCTCCATCGGCTTCAATACGCCGGACGCCCAGATTCCCTGGGGCCCGAACTTCCTGGGCGAGATCGCCAGCCGCGTGCTCCGTGAAACAGGACTCCCCGGCACCACCAGCTGGTACATCGACGGCCCAACCGGGGCCGATACACTCATCCGCGAAGGCAAGATCGACTTCGCCACGATCGGCCGCCCGTTCCTGGCCAATCCCCACTGGCCGTACTTCGCCGCCACGGAACTGGGCATTGAAAACGCGGCCTGGCAAACCCTCCCCTCCCCCTATGCCCATTGGCTGGCCCGCTACCGCTAAAATTTTCTATGGGACGAACCTGTCCCTGCCAAAACATTTCAACCAGCCCACACGCATTTAAACCCGCTGCCACCCAAAGTGGTCGCGGGCTTCTTTGTTATGCCTTCTCGTTAAAACCAGCCAGTTTCGTTCCGCTCTCTTCATCCGTGTCTATCTGTGTCCATCCGTGGTTGAAGTCTGCTTCTTCTCTTCTAACTGTGGCAATTTGCCCTGCTGCTTCCCCTCTGTGGAAAATCGCTTCCCGTCTGCTACACTTCTGTATTCCGCGTTTCGACACGTCTTTCACAGCAGAAGAGGCCATGGCTAAAGATTTTCTCAAGGATGTCAAAGATCATTACGACGTCATCGTGATCGGCAGCGGCCTGGCTGGCCTGACGGGTGCGAACGTCCTCGCCAAACAGGGCTATTCTGTCCTCCTCCTCGAGCACCATTATCAGCTCGGTGGACTGGCGACCTGGTTCAAACGTCGCGGCGGACACATCTTCGATATCTCCCTGCACGGCTTTCCCAACGGGATGGTCAAAAGCTGCCGGAAATACTGGACCAAGGAGATCGCAGACTCGATCGTCCAGCTCAAAGGGGTCCGTTTCGAGAATCCACAGTTCTCCCTCGAAACGACCTTCGACCGCGAAGACTTCACGAATATCATGATCGAGAAGTTCAAGATCCCAGCCGAGACCGTCAAAGCCTTCTTTGACACCGCTCGCAGCATGAACTTCTACGACGACCAGCAGATGACCACCCGGGAGCTGTTTGAAAAGTTCTTCCCCGGTAGGTCAGATGTCGTTCGTTTGCTCATGGAACCGATCACCTACGCCAACGGCTCGACCCTCGAAGACCCTGCCATCACCTACGGCATCGTCTTCTCGAACTTCATGAGCAAAGGGGTCTTCACGTTCCAGGGCGGCACCGACAAGCTCGTGTTGCAGATGAAAGACGAACTCGAACGCAACGGCGTCGATATCCGCATCCGCTCGCTCGTCGAGAAAGTCGAAGTCTCTCCCGATAAGCGAGTCACCGCAGTGCACGTCGGAGGCAAGCGCATTACTTGCGATGCAGTCCTGTCGAACTCCAATTTGAAGAATACGATTCTCAAGCTCGTGGGCGAGGAACACTTTGATCCTGCTTACGTCGCCGAGACGAACGCCGTCCGCCTCAACAACAGCAGCTGTCAGGTCTATATCGCCCTCAAAGAAGGCGAGAAGTTCGACTATATCGGCGACCTGCTGTTCCACTCGGAACACTCCGGCTTCGATATCAAGTCGATGCTCAGCAAAGACATCAGCAGCCGAACCTTCTCGCTGTACTATCCGGAGACGCGCCCGGAGAACGATCGCTATCTCATCGTCTCCTCGACGAACGCGAACTACGAAGACTGGGCGAATCTCAGCGAAGAGCAGTACGAAGCCGACAAAAAGCAGCTCTGCGAAACAACTCTCGACTGCCTGGAAAAATACATCCCGGACGTCCGACAGAAAATGGACTGGGTCGAAGCTTCAACGCCTCGTACGTTCCAGCACTACACTCATCACCCAGCCGGCGCATCGTTTGGCACCAAGTTTGAAGGCCTGAAAGTCTCTCAGACCCTCCCGGAACAAATCAAAGGCCTCTACCACGCTGGCTCAGTCGGGATCATCATGTCCGGCTGGCTGGGGGCGATGAACTACGGCGTCATCGTTTCCAACGAACTTGATAAATACCTCGCCGCCACTCGCACCTCAGCCGCTGTTTGAGAGATTTCACCACAGAGAACACAGGGGATCACGGAGTCTCTCAGAGAAGACTTTCTGAAACTCTTTGTCTGTCTTCTCTGTGAGACTCCGTGTTACTCCGTGACCTCTGTGGTAAAAAATTCTTTATGCATCTCGATGAAATCAAAGCCGCCATTCCTCACCGTGAGCCCTTCCTCTGGGTTGATGAAGTCGTCGAACTCACCGAGTCGAAGATTGTTGCGAAGAAAACTCTTGATCCCAAGATCGATCTCTTCGCTGGTCACTATCCTGCCTACCCCATCCTCCCGGGCGTCATCGGCTGCGAGATGACCTTTCAGGCGGCTGCGATTCTGATGTCGAAGATTGCCCCGGTGGTGGAAGGCAAAGTCCCCGTCGTCACCCGTGTCAACAATGTCCAGTTCCGCAAGATCATGCGGCCAGGACAGACGGTCCAGATCGAAGCCGAACTGACGGAAAAAATGGGCGACGTTTACCTGTTCAACGGCAAAGTCATGTCCGAAGGCAAACCTGCGACACGCCTGGAATTCGCCGTCACTGTGGCTCCTATGGAGTAACAATAATGGCGACGCTTCTCCTTTCGTCGCGTCACACCGAAGACAACCAGCTTCTCTGGCGAGCAGCGGTCGACCGCGGATGGTCTGTCCAACGAGTTCGCGGGATCACTATTCCCGAACTGGATGATTCTGAAATCATTCTTTATATCGAAGCCCTGTTCGCTCCCACCATCGCAGAGAACCTCGGCCTGCAGCTTTCGGAAGCCTCCGAAGACTGGCTTGTTCGTGTCCCCAGAGAGTTCCGTCATCGCGATGTCGAACTTCTCACACTCGTCGAAGCCCGCCAACTCACTCAACCTCGCTTCATCAAACCGCCGAACGAAAAACTCTTTCAAGCACAAGTCTTCCCGACAGGCAGCGAGCTTCCCACAGACTATGAAGACGACCTGCCCGTCCTCGTCATCGAGCCAGTCGAGTGGAAAGACGAATTCCGCTGCTTTTGCCTCGACGGCAAAGTCTTGATGTTCTCTCCCTATCTACGCTCCGGCGAATTAGCTCGTGAAACGCAGTTCGCGTTCACTCCCGAAGAACAACACAGCCTCATCACCTTCGCCGAAGAAGTCTTAAAAGCAACAACCTACTTCACCCCCCAAGCCATCGTTCTCGACGTCGGCACCCTCTCCGACGGCCGCTGGGCCGTCGTCGAAACCAACGCCGCGTGGGGCTCCGGCCTCTACGGCTGCAGCGAATCCCTGGCCTTGGAAGTCATTCGTCACGCGACTTTCAAACGAGAGTCGGCATAGCTCAATTTTTTATTGGGAGAAGTCAGCATTCGCCTACCTGACATCGATCCAGTCTCCCAAGCCATCAATTCCCGTCTTCGCTCTCCTCTTGCGTTCTCGGACGGTAAATAATCTTGATCGGCACTTCTTTAAACGGCAGTGTCTCTCGCAAAACCCCGGCCATATATCGCTGCCACGCCGTGTCGAAAATCTCGGGGTCGTTGACTTTGAGCACAATCGTCGGCGGCTGAATCGCGACTTGGGTCGCGAAGTAAATCTTCGGGATGCGCCCCTTTCGCATCGGAGCAGGATTCGCATCCATCGCCCCGTGGACGATCTTGTTGAGCTTGCCCGTCGACATCCGCAGGATGGATTGTTTGTAGATCGACTGGGCCAGATTGATCACCCGCTTCGTATTGTGATCGTCCTTGGCTGTGATGTAGGCCACTGGTACGTGTCGCATGGACGAGAAGGATCTCTGCAGATACTCCGTCCACCGATCCGGCGTCATCCCGGCTTCTTTACCAAGGTCCCATTTATTGACGACGAAAATACAGGGCTTGTAATGCGACTGGATCTCGGAGACCAGTTTCTTATCAACGGACGAAATCGTTTCCTGAGAGTTGAAAAACATCAGGACGACATCGGCTCGACGAATACTCTTCTGGGCACGCACGAGGCTATAAAACTCGATGTCGCTGGCGAGGCTCTTCTTCTTGCGAACCCCTGGCGTATCGATCGCAACGAACGTCTTCTCATCGAGTTCGAAACGCAGGTCGACACTGTCGCGGGTCGTGCCGGGCACTTCGCTGACGATCATTCGGTCTGTCTGGGCGATCGCATTGATGAACGTACTCTTGCCGACATTCCGACGACCGACGATCGCCAGTTTGAGTTCGGGTTCTGTCGAAAGCTCATCCCCCTCGGCCATCTCATCTTCGTCGGCTTCCGGCAGCATCTCGAGGATGTCTGCGAGCAGTTCCCTGCGATTCCGATTCGCTTTCACGCTCGTCATGATCGAAGGGACATTCATCAGTTTATAAAACTGCGGAATCTCCAGATCGGTCTTGGTCGAGTCGCATTTGTTGACGACCAGCATCACAGGCACGCCGATCTTCCGGACGCGCGAGGCGACTTCTTCATCGAGCGCAGTGACCCCTGCGGTTCCGTCGACGACAAACAGGATCAGATCCGCACTCTCAATCCCGATCTGAATCTGGTGCTCGATGTGTTCCGAGAGGTTATCTTCATCGACAATGCCGATACCGCCAGTATCGACGAGCTCGAAGTATCGCTCCTTCTCATGGAACAGGTATTCGACCCGGTCACGAGTCACGCCAGCGGTCGGATCGACGACGGACACGAACTTCCCAGCCAGCCAGTTCATAATGCTGCTTTTGCCGACATTCGGTCGACCAACGATAACAACCTGAGGCACCGGCATCGAGAAATTCACTTTCGGGAAGAAGCAATCGCGGAAAAGTTCGGTAATATACCATGTTTCCACCAAAATTTTTATCCTGCCCGCGGTCGCGATAGATTTGTTTTTCACTTTAGGCTCGCGAGGCAGAACATTCTATTTCTGAATGTACACCGTTTGAGTCTCCCCCACCCGATTGGCCACTCATGGCGATTTCCGCTCTCGAAGACGAACTAAAACGCTTTGGTCCCGGCTCAACATCAGAGCCGATGTCAGTCGTCAATGCCCAGGCGTACTGCAAACAACTGGCTCTGTCGCACTACGAGAATTTCCCGGTTGTGACCCGACTTTTGCCGAAGTACATCGTTCAGGACTTCTACAACATCTATGCTTTTTGCCGCTGGGCAGACGATCTCGGCGACGAACTGGGAAACCGAGACCGAGCCCTTGAGCACCTCGGCTGGTGGCGCGACGAACTGGCGGCCTGTTACGCTGATTCTCCCCGTCACCCGGTCATGGTCGCGTTGAAGGAGACTGTCAGAGCGTATGAAATCCCCTCAAAACCCTTCGAAGACCTGATCTCGGCCTTCGAGCAGGATCAGACGATTACGCGGTACAATGATTTCGACCAGCTTCACGATTACTGCAAACGCTCCGCGGACCCTGTCGGCCGACTCGTCCTTTACCTTGCCCGCTCCGCCAATGACCTGAACTTTCCACTTTCCGACAGCATCTGCACAGGTCTCCAACTCGCCAACTTCTGGCAGGACGTCGCCCGCGACTATCAGAAGATCGACCGCATCTACCTCCCTAAATCATCCATGGATCAGTTCGGCATTACGGAAGCCGACATCGCCAAAGGCATCTCTACCCCAGCGTTTCGTGAATTACTCGCCATGGAAGTTCGACGTGCCAGACGCTTCCTCGAAACCGGCTGGCCTCTCGTTGACAACGTCCCGAAAGATTTCCGCTTCGATATCAGCCTCTTCATCCGCGGCGGGTTGGCAATTCTCGACAAGATCGAAAAGCACAATTTTGCCGTCCTCGAATCCCGCCCCAAACTCAGCAAATACGACTTCCTGAAACTCAGCATGCAGACCATGTGGAGCAAACGGCCGTGAGCATGTTTCTGCCCGTTCAATTCGAGAACGAGGCTCCGTCCGTGCCGCCTGTCATGCGTTCCATCATATGCATCCAATGGCGTGCCTTCCGTTGCATGCGTGCAACGGAAGGCAATGCGGAACGATCCGCAGCGAGTTTGAACGATGGCCTCGCGTTCCTGTCTCCGTCCTGAAGGGACGATTTCAACCAGCCCAGGGTGAAACCCTGGGGCTACGGCCGAAACACCCACCTCCCGTCCTGTAGGGACGGCTCACCGTGATTCTCAAGTTGACCCCACCCCTTCAGGGTGGTGATTTCGTTTGCGTGATCGTTAACCCAGGGTTTCACCCTGGGCTGACAGATGACGGCCCTTCAGGCCTTTGAGGGAAGGTATCGTCGATTCGTTGTAGTGACTTTACAACACGAAATAGCGGCTCGCCCTCCCGCTGCAAAACCAACACATTCCGCTGCTAAATGAACCAAAAACACACAATCGCGATCGCTGTTGGTCCGAGCGCTCCCATGAGCAATCCCAACGGACTAATCCCAACCGAACCGAATGTTTTTGACGTCTGCAAAATCCCCACTCCCGCAGGGTTCGGCGCGTTGGCAATGACCGTTAATCCACCCCCGGTGACCGCCCCCGCGACCAACGCATACTTCAGATCATCGCTGATCCCTTCGACCAGCGATCCGAGATAGGTCAGTGCTGCGTTGTCGGTAATCGCAGTCAGCGCAGTCGCACCGAAGAAGAGCATCGCGCCGTCCAGCGAGGCGATCAGAGGCTTGAGCCAGTACTGCTGCAGGCTCCCTAGTGTCACTAAGCCCGCCAGGAAGAAACCAACCAGCAGCCCTTCGCGCAGCTTGAGTTGATCCTGATATTCACGAGTCGCTGTAGTGAGTCCCAGGAAGAGCATCGCGATTCCAAAGAAGACATCCGGATGGTGTGCGAAATAGACCACCGACGCCAGGAACATCACGTGCAAGACCGTCAGCCAGCCTGGAACCTGCTGCGTCTGCTTTTCACAATCGCCAATCGCCAATAATTCGCGTCGAAAAATCATGGTCACAATGATGGTGGAGACAACCGTGCTGATCGCGGCTCGCCAGCCGAAATGCGTCATCATGAAGAGCGAATCCCAATGCCATTTATGTGCGACCATCAACACCGGCGGAGCGGCAAAGTGCGTCAGCGTTCCACCAATCGAAATATTGACGAACAGCAGCCCCAGTGTCGCATAGGCCAACCTCGTACTCAGGCCATGATCGAAGTAGCGACGTTTGAGCAGAATCGCCAGCAGGGTCATCGCAGCCGGTTCCGTAATGAACGATCCCAGCAATGGCCCAATCGCGAGGGCAGTCATATAGAAGCCAACCGATTCCGGAACGGGCAGCAGACGTGCCCCGGCATTGAGAATCTTTTCACCCAGTGCGACGATCGGTCGCGTCGCGGCAATCACCATCACGACGAGGACGAACTTGGCTTCGGTATAATTCAGGCTTTCGATGTACTCGACCGCCTTTTCCACCGATCCTTCCAACGCAGCAATTCCGACAAACAGCACCGCTGCCCACAATCCGAAGACGACTTCCGTCTCAGCCAGGAAGTGCAACAGGTTCTCCGGAATTGAACCCTTCGGGTATTTGTGAGCCCAATGAGCAAATCGCTTCACCGTGAAGGTGTGAAGAACTGCGAGAACAAACAGAATCGTGGCCAGAATCTCAAGACTTGTCGGCTGCATCTTTTCTCACATCGAATCTCAACGGCGGTCGCAAATCATCGCGCATGACAGCGACTCGGTATCATTCGTCTGATCGTGATGAACGAAATCATTAAGTCAATCATATGACCTGATGCGGTAAAACATCGAGGCGGTCATGATGGTAGCAAATTCAGCCGGAGACCTGCAGAGATGGACTGCAAACCATCCTAATTTCGAGCAAATTCAGGCTTCTGCGGTTGCCTGGACGGTGATGTGTCTAGCCATGTCAGAATCA
The DNA here is from genome assembly GCF_052161635.1 of Lacunimicrobium album. Lineage (GTDB taxonomy): Bacteria > Planctomycetota > Planctomycetia > Planctomycetales > Planctomycetaceae > SXPC01. The sequence goes on along the minus strand of NZ_CP197413.1, from coordinate 600,046 downwards.
GTCTCCGGGAAGTCACTGCGGAAGTGGACGCCGCGGGATTCACGTCTTGCCTCTGCGGACGCGAGAACCGTTCGGGCGATCAAAAGCATGTTCTGGAACTCCCAGCCGAAAACTTGGGAAAACTCGCGCCGGCAGACATAGCGATCCCAGAACTCGACCTGGCCGGACGCCTGCATGAGACCTTGCACATTGCGGACGATCCCCGCGCGCCGCCACATCAGGCTGGCGAGGGAGTTTCGCAGGTCGGTGATGTTGAGTTGTTCTTCTTCTCCGTTATTTGGTTCGACGACGGAGGTCTTCATCGGCCAGGCAGTGAAGAGGTCTGGCAGGTTGGAGGCAACGTCCGCTGCACCTCGTCCGGCTCGTTGGCCGTAGAAAAGGCCTTCGAGGAGCGAATTGGACGCCAGTCGATTGGCACCGTGAAGCCCGCTGGAGGTGACTTCGCCTGCCGCCCAGAGGCCGGGGAGGGTCGTCTTGCCCTGTTTGTCGATCGTTAAGCCGCCGATCATGTAATGCGCACCGGGGCGGACCGGGATCTGATCGTGCATCAGGTCCAGTCCGAACTTCGAGCAGACGTCTGCGATGTTTGGAAAACGGCTGGCGACCATCGTTTTGTCGAGGTGTCGCAGATCGAGATAAACGCACGGATGCTGCGTTTTCTCCATCTGATCCGTAATCGCCCGGCTGACGATATCGCGTGGAGCCAGTTCCAGCTGCGGGTGATAGTCCTGCATGAAGCGATAGCCAGTCGAATCTCGCAGGTAGGCTCCTTCGCCACGGACTGCTTCGGAGATGAGGTGACGCGATCCCCCCGCGATGTAGAGGACCGTCGGGTGAAACTGGATCATCTCCATGTCGCGCAACTGAGCCCCGGCTCGAAAGGCCAACGCGTGCCCGTCGCCTGTCGCGATCTCCGGGTTGGTTGTCTCGCGATAAAGCTGCCCCGCCCCGCCAGTCGCGAGAATCGTCTGCTTGGCCCAGATGAAGGTCTTGCCGTGTTGTGCGTTCCAGACCAGTGCACCGACACACCGGCCTTCGTGAGTCAAAAGGTCAATCGTGAAGGTGCGTTCCCAGGTTTGAGTGCCGGGTTTGCTTTTGACCCGGTCAACCATCGCCCGCATGACTTCGCGACCGGTGGCATCTCCAAGGGCATGGACGATCCGACGATGGCTGTGGCCGCCTTCTTTCGTGAGGGCAAGCTTCCCGTCTGTAAAGTCAAATTTCGCCCCATACGAAACGACTGACTCGATCAGTTCAGGAGCTTCTTTGACAACCGCTTCAACGACATCCGCATTGCACAGCCCAGCCCCCGCGATCATCGTGTCATAAGCATGGTTATCGAACGAATCAGAAGGATCGAACACACCGGCAATCCCGCCCTGCGCCCAGGCGGAATTCGAGAGCTGAAGGACGTCTTTAGTGACGATAACCGTCTCAAGATTGTTGGGAATCTCGAGGGCAGCCTGAATGCCGGCAATGCCGCTGCCAATCACCAGCACGTCTGCAAATGCGTGAGGAATCCGTTTCGGATTGAATCGCACGAGGTGACGACGACGAATCGGAATCTCAAGATGTTGCTGCATTTTTTGCGTCTTCGATGCCGTCGTCTTAACTGTCCCTTCTCCCTTGAGGGGAGAAGGTGCCCGAAGGGCGGATGAGGGTGGGCGCCAGGCCATGTCCCGCCCTCATTATTCTGTCAACGCCATAGGCAAAGATCGACGACTCTTCGCTTCTCATGAACCTGCAGCGTCAACTTCCACCAGACTAACCAATAAACTCAAGCTGCGTCGGATTGGGAATAATTCCTGCCTTGTAACCTTCGTCGAGCAGTCGGGCGACTGCTTCCCTGCCGCGAGGACCGAAATCCAGCGTCCAGTCATTCACATACATCCCGACAAACTTATCGGCCTGCGAATGATCCAGATCGCGTCCGTACTGGAGGGCGTGATCGAGCGCTTCTTTGCGGTGAGCTAAGCCGTATTCAATTGATTGCTTCAGGTGACGGGTGATGGTCTCCATGGCTTCATGGCCAAGGTCTTTGCGGATCGCATTGCCACCCAGTGGCAAAGGCAGGCCCGTCTTCTCGCCCCACCAGACACCCAGATCGACGACAAGTTTCAAACCCTGGGTACCATAGGTCAGCTGACCTTCGTGAATGCACAGACCAGCATCGACTTTACCGGCTTCGACGACATTGAGGATCTCATCGAACGGATAAACGACAGCATGAAAGTTATCGCCCAGCAGCAGCTTGAGAGCCAGAAAAGCCGTCGTCAGCTTGCCAGGGACTGCAATCGTCTTCCCTTTGAGAGCTTCGATCGACATATTCTCTCGGGCAACCACCATCGGCCCGTATCCATCGCCGACACTCGCTCCGCAGGCACATAATGCGTACGTGTCGGTCATGTAGGCATAACCGTGCAACGAGACGGCTGTCAGTTCGAGCTCGCCTTTGAGGGCACGGTGATTCAAGGATTCGATATCCTGCAACTCATGGATATAGCGATATTTCCCGGTCTCGATCTTGTCGTTGGCCAGAGCGTGGAACATGAACGCATCGTCCGGGTCCGGGCTATGTCCAATGCGAATAGTGATTTGATCCTGAGAAGTTGCAGTCGTCATGGTCGATCCTGATCGATTCGAAATGGTGTCTGTGCAGTTGTTGCAAGAAGAAAGTCGTCGCACGCAGCGTCATGTTTCTAAGCAACTAACCGCAGACCCAGAGAGTTATTCACACCTTGGAAGGTAACTGTGTCGTTGCGGAATCGCAACACTTGGCGCCGATTGGCTATTCCTGTTTGGCAGGCTCTGCCGGAATCAAAACCTGTTGAATCAGTTCGGGAGGGAGTTCCTGCATCAAATTGATCACCTGTGGCGAATTGGCCAGTCGGAACGTCAGTTCTTTGAAAGTCCACTTCTGCTCCGCTGTCGCATCCGCTTCGAGGTACAAACCCCCGGTCGACTTGGATCCGGTCATCGGGATCGTGAATTTCGCCGTGATGGTGTTGTCTTTTTCATTCTTAGTCACAACAGCCGTCTCATCGAGCATGCCCGTCTGGATTGGCTCTCCCAACGATTCGACGACTTCCGGATTCTTGATCGCTGCTTCCACTGCTTCGCGATAGGGCGAACTGTTTTTGACCCCTTGAATCCCGCCCCAGTACATCAACCCTCCACACCCTCCGATGAACACCAGCATCGACAAGCATCCCGACGGCAGTGCCCACGCCCAGTTGCGTTCCAGCCAGGCTTCATCGGGAGGCAGAGGTTGATTCGGGGCAGGTGTTGTCATGACTCGTCAGTTTGAGAATTTTCGCCAGGCTCACTGCATTGGGTGAGCGGCCATTCACGAGAAAGTTGGTGGAAAGACCAGGAATTAGAGGAGGCAGTCGCACTGATTCAAATTCAAAATGTCAAAATTCGTCTCCAGCGTAACCCATCCCGAACAAAAGAAAAACCGACGGGCGTGACTGGCATCACCCGTCGGTTCAAAATTCAGCGGAATCTTATGAGTTGGCTTACAGGTTCGAATTCGCGAACTCAGCAATAATGCGACCAATGGCAGCCAGAAGCCCTGCACGAACTTCTGCGACACCCACGATCGTCTTTTCTTTACGGTCCAAAGTCACCTGAACGTAGTCATCGCCAGCAGCCAGCCCTGCGACCATCTGCTTGCGGAATGGCTCGCTGTCTTTGTTCTTAGACTGTGCATCAACGGCTTTGGCAATCGCGAGCAGGTGAGCATGGTAATAAATCATGCGACCATCAGCAGGACCTGCTTCTGCACTGCTGACCTTCTTGATCGATTCTTTCAGCTTGGCCAGAGTATTCTCGCCGACTGAGAACCAGACCGTGTCTTTGCCAGTTCCAATAAAGACGACGGCTTTCGTTCCAAACAGACTGGCGAATCCTGGAGAGATCTCTCCATCGACTTCCACCTTGTGAATCTCGACACCCGATTCGGTATCGACGTTCATCGTGGTCTTGGCAAATTTCTCCAGTTTCGGGTAGTCCTCGACCATCTGCTTCATCAGGTCGGGCTTGGTGACGAGGAATCCACCGATGACTTCGTAAGAATCTCCGACGGCATGAGCATCATAAAAGCCATCGACCACTTTGGCGGTCAGGCCGTCTTTGAGCATGTCGAGGAACTTGTTGCCCAGAGACTTGGCAGCTTCTTTCTGTGTGTCATCCCATTTCTTGACAGAGGGAATCTTCTCTTCCATGGGCTTACGCAGAGCATCATAGAAGACCGTCAGGTGCTTGATGCGAAGTTCATCCAACGCGAAATTGACACGCAGAGCAGAGGCTGCATTCGCATCGACGGCCATCGTCGCAAACTTGCTCGGAGCAGCTGCCTGGTCATCAATGCTCTTTTCGAGTGATGTACCAGGAATCGCTGTCAGGGTCAGGTTCCCGGTGCCCAGTGACGTTTTGATATCCGTATTCCAGTCGGCGCCGACTTTGGCAGACTCTGCGAAGAATCGCTCGATCTCTTCCAACTGTTGTTCTGCACCAATCTTTCGAAGATTGTAGACCCCTTCGGACTCATCCTTCTTCTTGACGATTCCTGCCATCAGGTTTGTCTTGAGAGTGGTCATCGATTTCGCACGGTCAGCCATGCCAGCTGGATTGTCCGGATCATTCTCGAATCCGACGATCCAGTCTTTGTTGGCAAAATCCGCCAGATTGACACCCTGCATCGGATCGTATTTTGGCGGGATCAGTTTTTGGTCTTCTGCGAAGTTCGCGTACCCTTCTTTGGCGGCATTCTCTTCATAACGGGCGAAGCCGATGTAAGCGCCTGCTAACTTGAAGAAGTTGCGTTGAATCTGAATGTAATTGACCCCCAGTGGCTTCAAATTCCTCTGGAGAAAGTTGTTCAGATTGTTGACCGGAAAGCTCGTGCGGTACTGCTCTTTCTTCGCATTCGGGTCGAGAATGACATCGACTCGGATGGGTCGCTTGGTATCAATCCCCGGCATGAACACATTCAGGTTCGGTTCGACCTTATTCTTCCATGCGGCGGCATCTCCGCCGAGTTTAGCGACCATGAACTCCAGGTCTTCCAGCAAGCGGTCAACGCCGGGTTGCAGGACCGTGACTTTGGGGGGTTCAGGAGCAGCGGCGGCTGGTGCCTGTGCTGACGCAAATTGAGCGCTGGCGATCAGCACGAGAGTTGAAAAGGCGAATCGAGGAATTGTCATCGTTTGTACGTCCTTGGTGAGTATTCGTCGGGGGCAAGGGATGTCGTATGTCGTCCCGACAAAGAGATCATCCTGGATTGCCTGGCTGGCCTGAATTCACTGGCCACCCAAAGCAACGATCCTGCAAGTGTATTGGGAGACGGGAGTTTGGAAAAGTCAGAATTACATCGACTCTTCGGTCCAAAAATTTTAACAAACTGACAACTCCCTGCTCGCTGAGCAATCTGCTCTGGAGCCCAACCTCTCTTTCTGATGCAATTCGCGACGTCAATTCTCAAAAACCACCCCTCTTCGACGTATTTGGATGTAAACCTATGTCGCAGAAGATGTTCTCTCTATTTAACGTGAATCGGATCTTCCAGATCGCGGTGCTGTCAGCCCTGTTGAGCACGTTCTGCACACTCCATGCCGAAGAGCCAACCTTGCGCGTCCTTGTCTCCAATGATGGCTCAACGTTCATCGGGACAGTCGAACCAAACCAGTTTGGATACCGACTCATCAGCAACGGTCGGACGGAACTGGTCAATCCGGGCCAAGTCCGCTGTGTCGCGGAAAGTCTCGAAGATGCCTATCGACTTATGTCCCAGGAAATGGAGCAGTTTGCGGCGAAAAACCAGCTCAAAACGACCGCAGATTCTCACTTTCAACTCGCTCGGTGGTGCTACCAGCACGGCCTTTATCCGCAAACACAACGCGAACTCGCCGAAGCTCTGACGCGAGATCCCAAACATACTGCAGCTGCTGAACTGGCCAAGAAATTCGCCCCCCGAGATGGAGACGTCGGTAAATCGAGCGATTCACCGTTCATCGATTCCTTAAAAGCAACGAAATCTCACGACGAACTACGCAACAAGATCCTGATCCAAAGCGTCGAAGTCGAAGTCACTCCGCTGGCGAATCTTCCGAAAGAACTTGCCAGTGAGTTTCAGAAGATGCAGCCTGTTCTGGCCACCAATTGTGGCAAAGGCGGTTGTCATGACCCGACGACCAATCGCGAATTCGTGTTCTTGCACCTTCCTCGCGATGGAGGGATGTATCGGGCTCGCCTGGAACAGAACATGTCTGAATTAGCTGATGCCATGAATCGCGCGGGAAGCATTGAGCAATTCAACACTCTTGTTACTGGAAAAAACGACGTCCACCCCGGCGTCCTGTTCCCGGGGCCGTTCGGCAAGGAGCGCCTCGATGTTTTCACCACCTGGACGAAGTCCTACGGCAAACATGCCGCGATCCCGCTGGCCTCTGAGACCACGATCGCCAAGAAAATACCGGGCGTGAATCACCTCACGACGCCCATCCAGCAGGCCAGTTTTGAGCAGACCCAGTCGGCAGCCGCACTCTCGAAGGAAGCCGCGAAAGCTCGTGAAATCGAAGCAACACTGGAAAAAGCACGACGCGACCACAAAACCGACGCCTTTGATCCCAGCCTGTTCAATAACAGACGCCCTTGAAAGCTCGATTTTACTTCGATTAGCTGATACAGAACTCGTCAATCATCTTTGCGTAGACTTCTGTCCCGAGTTTGAGTTGCTCAAGACTGATCCATTCATCGACAGTATGAGCCTGCGCAATGTTTCCCGGTCCGCAGACGACCAGCTTTTTTAAGTCCGCAAAGGCGGCTCCGTCTGTGCCGTAGCAGACGGTCTGGGCCTTTTGTTTTCCGCAGAGTTTGAGCATTGTTTGAATATGCGGCGCGTCAGGTTCTACCCACAACGGCGGAAACTCTGAACGAACCTGAAACTCGATGCCATATCGCTCTGCAGCTGCTCTGGCTCGTTCCATCAACTCCCCGGGAGACTGCCCCGGCATGGGGCGAAAGAGAACCTGGCAGATCGATCGAGCGGGCTTCACGTTCGAGGCTGTTTTTTCATCATGAAAAACGATATTCCAGCTGATGATCGGAGGATCAAACTTGTCGTTCTGCCACTTTGGATCAGAAGAAGTTTCGTCGTGGATGGCTTTCATCTCGCTGAGAAATGGAATCATCGCAAGATTCGCACTCAGGCCCTCTGCTGAGCTCGAATGAGCCGCGATCCCGTGGGAGATTGCCTTGAAGCAATGGATCCCTTTGTGTGCATGAACGACTTCCAGCGTCGTCGGCTCGCCAATGACCCCGACGACCTGGCGCTGGACCATTTCCTGGTAAATCTGAGACTTGGCGACAACATGCGTTGCACCGACATAGCCGACTTCTTCGTCTGATGTGCAGACGACATAGACAGGCTGCTTCCAGGTTGATGTCAGCGTCTGCTCGACTGCAGTCAGCCAGCAGGCCAGAGATCCTTTCATGTCGCAACTCCCGCGACCATATAACTTGCCCTCAGCCTCCGTTGTCTGAAAGGCAGTTCCGCCGGATGGGCCCTTCCATATTACGGCTGGGACGACATCTGTATGCGAGAAGTAAGCGAGCCCACCCGATCCGCTGCCCCGTTTCCCAATCAGGCAGGATTTCGTAACTCCATTATTGTCAACATATTCCACTCGCTCGCAGTCGAAACTCCAGCCGGTCAGGATGTCTTCAACATAAGACGTTACCTCGCTATTCGAGGTCGAGCTGACAGACGGAAAGCGAACAAGTTCTGTTGTCAGTTCCTTGGCTCGCATTCCTTTTACCCTGGCTTTATTGATTGATGAGGTGATTTTGGGGAGTCTCTCCATGGCCTTGGATCGGCCAATCCCTCGTTGATGTTCATGAGAACTTGGCGAAATCATCGTCAGGACCGGTTCAAGGTACTTTCTCGGTATGACCAAAACAATCCCTATAGACATCACAAATTCACGCGAGCAGGCGGATTGAGTCAACTTCTCCCGGGTCATAACCGATATAGCAGTTACAGACCGTACCATCCTCACAATCGGTACAGTCTGACATAGCGACTTTTCAGCTGCTTGCATGGATGCCAGCGGATGGAAAGTCTTTCCTGTAATCTCGATGTCGGCCCATTGGCAGACCCTCACGACCGCTCAAGAGGCAGCGCATGAACTTCTGGCCAGGACAATCAGGACGATCGAGGTCGGCAACGGCTGTGAAAACCACTTCAATGTGGAAGAGCTGGCGAAAAGCCGTCATCGCGACCGGATGCGGGTTGGCGGTGGCGTCTGCCATCTCGGAAAATGCCTTCGCGCAGGGACCTCAGTATGCTCAGCCAGCCGGAATGTATAACGGCGCACCCCCGGCCTATTACCCTCAGCCGTATTCGATGCCCATGCAGCAGCAGGGCGCATCCTACCCTGAGTATTGCCCCCCGGAAATGATGAATGGACCAGCTTATCCAGGTCCTGGCGGGGTCGTGCCTTCAAACTACGAACGTGTTCCGTACTACGATGAAGTGGAACATCAACCGCTGGTGGATGACTTGATCATCACGATGTTCAAAAACACGTGGATCAAGATGGAATATCTCCACTGGAACATTTCTGACCTGGGCGATACCCCGGTCGGTGCATCGCTTCCGGGAGTCAGAGATATTACGCAGCCATTTTATGTCGTTGATGCAGGGGGCGGAACCTTTGGGGAAGACCAGTTTCTGACAACCGATTTATCGGTCAATCAGGCTGATCCAGTCCTTGCTCCTGATGGCTTCTTTCAGGCGGTCGCGAGGACCTTTGACACGGGCGGTTTTGACTTCTCCAACGTGAACGGATTCCGAAGTACGGTCGGACTCGATACCAGCTTCGGGGGACTGGAAGCCAGTTTCTTCGTTCTGGATCAGGCAGGTGATCGGTTCGATTCGAACAGCACCGTCTCCTCAATGACACAACTGCTGCGTGACAATAATGGTGATGTTGTTGTCGATACCAACGGCGATCCAATTTACTCCCATGTTCCGAATGTCTTCGTCCGCCCGCTCTCGGTGAATGGGGCACCCAGCAACGATCATATCCTTTACTATGATCGATTCCAGGCCGAGTACGACACCCAGGTCTGGGGAACCAATAATGCTTTAGTCTGGAATATCCGAGACCGCGATCTCGGTTTTCGGATGGCTGCCTTGTTTGGAACGAAGTATTTGAATGTTCGCGAAAACATGCGACAACGCGGTACTTATACGTCAACGATCGCAAACTCGGTCACCGTCAATTCGGCGATTGACTCGATCACTCAGAACCATATTTTCACGCCACAGGTCGGGCTTAGAACCGAGTTCCGACATGAGTGGTTTAGTATTGGCCTGGACCCTCGCTTTGGTATGGGTTTCAACAAATGGGACGGGACCGTTGCTGCTTCTGACGTGGCTTCGAATTCCGCAACCGGATTCAATGACGTTGATCAAACAACCGAAGTCGGGACCTATAAGTTTTCGCCCACTTTTGATCTGCGTGCCTACGGCGAAGTGCGCGTTCGCGACCACTTGACCTTGACGATCTCCTACGACTTCATGTGGGTTGGCCGAGTCGTTCGGGCAGACGAAATCATTACCTATGATTACGGTAATCCTTCTGCGACAGAACCTGCTGGCATTGTCGCGAAAACTCACTATCAGGACATGTGGGTCGACGGTCTATCGCTCGGTGCCAAATTCGACTGGTAGATACTGTTGAGGAAAAGAGCAAAACGAAAAAAGGCCGTCGAAATCTCGACGGCCTTTTTTTCTGAATCGTGAGTCCCAACAATCTCGTTATCGATTGTTGAACATCTGTGAAACGCGTGATGGTTTGGCTGGTTGTTGGTCTTCGGCCTTGTCTTTGTTCTTAGCGGCTTCTTCGCGTGCCAGGCCTTGAGCCAGAGCAGTCATGTTGGAAGCAGCCATCAGTTGAGCTTGGTTGAACATTGGCTGAGGAGCAACTCCCATGGCTTCAATGCGCTTGTTAGCCAATTCCTGCCAGCTCATTTTGTTGCAGATGTGCCAGGCAGCCGCTTGAGCTGTCCATTGTGGCATTTCGCCGCGTGAAACCATTGGCAGCAGTTGAGCCAGAACAGGGTCCTTGGAGTATTCTTCGACTTTGTAGAGTCGGTATTCGGTCTTTGGAGTCGGGTCTTTCTTGCCGTGTTCCAGGCAGACGGTATTCATCTGCACGAGTGCGATTTTTTCTGGTGGAACAGAGAAGAATCCGCCGCCACCCGCACCACCGGCAGCACCACCACCACCGAGTCCGCCACCACCACCACCCTGGTTACCGGTTCCGCCGCCAGTTGTTTGCTGACCACCGCCGCCGCCCATGCCTCCCATACCACCGCCCATGCCGCCCATTCCGCCACCCATACCACCCATTCCGCCGCCCATGCCGAATTGTGGCAGGACGGGCGAGGCAATCATGGCTTCGGGGAATTTGACGGTGAGTGTTTCGTCCGTCTTATTCTCGAGCATGATGTTGCCGTGGAACTGATCTTTCATGATCAGTTTGTATTCGATCTTGCCCTGCTCGACCGACTCGAAGAAGTCGACCTGTTCTGCATTCGGGTCGAACATCGGTTTCTTGATCAGCCCTTTTTTCGGCTCAGCGCCGTGGCTGTTCGCAGACATCGCTGCGACGAACATCAGGCCGAACATGGCCGTGCTGACAACGGAGGCGATTTGACGGAAGTCCAAAGAAATGCTCATGAGCGGCCGTGCCTCAACTAGGGTCACAAGGGCAACATACAGATCAAAACGCAGCTTTTCGCGCGAAGGCGTTAAGCAACGTGAGAATCGACGATAAGGGCGCAGAAAGGGTCTGCAGTCCATCGTATCGTACCTATTTCCAGCGATTCAATCTTTAGATTTCCTATTTGATCTATTTTTTCAAGACAATGTCCGCTCGAAAGAGTGCAGCCGTTTTAATGCGCACGGTTGTCAGACTACGCGGGTAACAGGTTAGCTGCTTCCACCGTATAAACCGCTAAAGACCCTACCAGCGTTATAACCGGCACGGTCAATGACGCTTCACTAATTGGCAAGCGGTTGCCTCTGGAGTCTGGTTTGTCCGCTCTTCCCCGGGATGTTTGCCCAAGGCCGGTCGATACAAAAACTGATCCACGACGTTCGAAATCCGTCGGATCAAAGTCGATTGTTTTCAGGATACGACAACCATGGATGGGTTTGCCCGTAAATCTCAGCGCTACGCACCGCACGTCATGGCAGCAGTCTTGCTGGCCGGCATGCTTCTGGTGTGTGGTTGTCAGACAGCATCCAGTCTGACACTCCGAAACAAAACTTGGCGACGTGGCGACGACGTCAAGTCGTACGAAAAAGTCGACCTGACTTACCAGGTCAACCATTCGCAGTCTGGTCTTCAGAAGCCACCGCGACCTTGGCAGGAAGCGCGACTCGTATCTGCAGAGAAGGGCGAGTCTGATTTGTTTGAAGTCGAATCAGATACTCCGTCCGCGATTTCAGCCTGGAGCAAAGCCAGCGTTCACGTGGTTTACCCACACCCGGACGGCAATAAGGACCAGGCTCAGGTCACGTTGAAGCTTTCTCGACTCGCACCAGGTGAGATTGAAACGTCTTATGCTGGCGCCTTTAAGCGTGCCGTTAATAAGCGTCTTTATGGAACGAAGTCGCTGTTGTTCCGAAAAGGTGACGCAGAGCAGGACGCGGTCACAACAACACGAGCCAGCCAGATCGACGACGAAGTCTGGACAATTTCGCTAAGCAAAGAACAACTCGATTTGCTCCTGGCGGAACTCAACAACAACGGCTTCTTCGGCCAGCAGGAACGCCCTTACGCCTGCTCCGAACTCAGCCTGCAGATCGATCATGAATCGGTCACCAAGAGCTGGACGCAAGAGCCACGTCTGAACCAGTTGATCGAGCATACCTATCAACAGGGCCAACTCGTCGGTTATGCCACCCCACAGCAAGCCGAACCGTTGACGACTCGCAAAGACAAGATCGCCGCCCGATTTGATAAGCTGCCGTTTGGGAAGAAATCCGATGACGATGCGGAAGTCTCTGAGGTTGAGCAGGTCGGATATGTGGAATAATTCTGCATCAAGAGGTCAGACAGTGAAAAAAGGCCCAGCGATTTGAATCGCTGGGCCTTTTTTGATTGATAGAAACCAAAAATTCAGTTCATTTTCAAGTTCAATGCATTCGCAATGACTCGGCATTTCTCCAGGGTGTCCGCAAAGACCTTCGGGTTGATTGTCTGAGCAGCATCGCTGGCGGCGTTGGCTGGGTCGGGGTGGACTTCGACGATGATCCCGTCGGCACCGGCGGCGATCGAGGCTAAGCACATTGGCGGGACCAGGGATGCTTTGCCTGTGCCGTGACTGGGGTCGATGATGACAGGCAGGTGGGTCTTCTCGTGCAGGTAAGGGACCGAGGCAAGAGGCAGGGTGAAGCGGGTATGTGTCTCGAAAGTACGGATCCCGCGTTCGCAGAGAATGACGTTCTTGTTGCCTTGGTCGAGGACGTATTCCGCAGCGAGGAGGAATTCTTCCATGCTGGCTGAGGGGCCGCGTTTGAGGAGGACAGGTTTGTCGACTTCGCCGACGGCTTGCAGCAGGTGGTAGTTCTGCATGTTGCGGGCGCCGATCTGGAGGACGTCAGCGTAACGGGCGACCATTTCGACGTGATGCGGGGTCATGACTTCCGTCACGACAGCCAGGCCCGTTTCCTGACGAGCGGTCGCGAGAAGCTTGAGGCCTTCTTCTTTCATGCCCTGGAAGGCGTAGGGGCTCGTGCGTGGTTTGAAAGCACCGCCGCGAAGTCCCTTGGCACCGGCTGCCTTGACGGCTCGGGCTGTTTCGACGATCTGCTCTTCGGATTCGACCGAGCAGGGACCTGCGATAACGCCGACATTGCCGCCGCCGATGACCAGATCGAGGACTTTAACGATCGTCGGCTCAGCCTTCGTTTCTTTACTGGCGATTTTGTAGGCAGCGAGGATCGGCAGGACTTTCTCGACGGCTTCGAAGGATTCGACTTGTTCGAGCTGTTTCTTGCGTTCGTCTCCTGCGGCGGCGATGACGGTTCGCTCAGTGCCGACAATGACGTGTGCTTTAAAGCCCAGGCTTTCGATGTGTGCGGAAATCTCCGAGATGACTTCTGGGGTGGTATTGGGTTTTAAAACGACGATCATGGCGGAGGCTTTCGGAGGATGGACGGACGTTCTGGATAGTCACGCTCGTGGGGGCGTTTATGAATGCATGCTACCGTTCTGGAGCAAGACATTCGAGCACGGACCGATGTTCGGAACCGTTGGAAGAGGGGAAGTTATATCCCAAACAGGGGGAAATTCTCAATTTTCGAACCAGGAATTCCAGCGCGACCGGGGAAGTTTTGCGGACTGTAACACCTTTGGCGGCGAACAATCGGCCTGACCCGTCCGGAAATCTCGTGAATTCGTGGCAAAGATCTTCAACATCACGAGCTGAGGTGATTATAGTGTCGAAATGACTATCAACTGGAATCCTCTCTCAACGCTGATCGCTGAACACGATCATTTCATCGTTTCTTCGCACATTCGTCCTGATGCCGATGCTCTCGGATCGGAAATGGCGTTTGCTATCTATCTGGAGCAGATTGGCAAGAAGGTTCGCATCGTGAACCCGGGGCAGAGCCCCAAGCACCTGATGTTCCTCGATCCTGAGGAAAAAGTCGCCACGATCGGACAAGTCCCCGCTGAGGTCATTCAGACTGCTCAGATCCACTTCGTTCTTGATACCTGCTCCTGGAAGCAGCTTTCTGGCGTCGGGGAGGCGATGAAAACCGCGGCGTCGAAGAAAGTGGTCATCGATCACCATATTTCTGGCGATGATCTCTCTGCTATCGAGTTCAAAGACGTCACCGAACCGGCGACTGGCTGCCTTGTTTATCAATACCTGACACACGTTGGGGCTGACATTTCGGCATTTCAGGCCCTTTGCATGTTCGCGGCGATCTCAACAGACACCGGTTGGTTCCGATTTCCAGCGACGAAGCCTTCGACCTACCGCATCGCTGCAGAACTGATGGAACTGGGAGTCAATCCGCAGGATCTTTATACGTTGCTTTATGAGCAAGCTTCGTTGGCTCGACTGAAGCTGTCTGGCATTGTGCTGCAGCGTGTTCAGGTGGCGTTCGAAGGAAAGGTGGCGTTCACGTTTGTTGCTCAGAAAGATCTTGCGGAAACGGGGTCGCATCCGACGGACACCGAGAATTTCGTCAATGAGTGTCTGAAAATCTCAGGCGTAAAGATCGCGTTTATCTGCGTCGAACAGCAGAACCGCTCGATCAAAACCAGCTTCCGCAGTCGTGTGGGCAGTAACGTCGCCAAGCTCGCTGAGACATTTGGGGGTGGAGGGCATAAACAGGCCTCCGGGGCGGTTTTGAATACCTCGCTGGACGAAGCGATCAAGCAGATTTTGGATCGCATCAGTTCGATGGACCTGTCGGAAGTCGACGATATCGGGAAGAAGGAAAGCGAGATTTCTCCCAAGGAATCGCCGCTACAGGTGACGCCACCGTCATCAAAAGTGATTCCGTAGGGTCCGCTTTGCGGACCGTGAATGGATACGGTTTGTCGTAAGACATGCAAGGTTCTCGATCGTTCAACCTTCTCGTATGTGGTCATCGCGAATTGACGGTCCGCACAGCGGACCCTACAGGACCATCATTTCTACATCGAAAAAAGCGGTTTGCGGGGGAGAATTCGCCTTCCCGTTCGCTTATAATAAAAATCCTGCCTCAATATCCTCGCGTGTCTTCACACCACCAAAGTCCCGCCTGAATGTTTCTTTTGGTTCGAAAGACCTTGTGTGATGTCCTCTCCCGAACAACAACCAACGACGTTGACCGATGAAACTGCCTTGGCTGCTCCGCGACGCGATTTCGTCAAAGGGGCGATCGCGATCGGTGCCGGTTTGACGGCGATTTCTGCTCCCATCATTGCGGGCGCGACGGTCTTTTTAGACCCTCTCCTGCGCAGCAAAGATACGCCAGCAGATGGTCAAGCGACGGACGCGGCCTCCGCGGGCAAGCCGGGCTATGTCCGTGTCGCATCGCTGGATTCACTGGCGAAGGGCGAGCCGAAGCTGTTCAAGGTTTTCTCCGATTGTACGGATGCCTGGAACTGTTTTCATGATGTCCCGGTCGGGGGAGTCTTCCTGAAGCTCATCGGTCCCCAGCAGGTTATTGCCTGGAATTCGCGTTGTCCGCACCTGGGCTGCTCTGTCGAAACGACTGCAGGCGGGGAAGGGTTTTTGTGTCCGTGTCATATGGGCAAGTTCGGACCGGATGGCGAGCGGATCAACGAGATTTCTCCGCGCGATCTCGATCAACTTGATGTCGATATCGTGGGGAATGATGTCTGGGTCCAGTTCAAAAATTATCGTCAAGGCATCTCTGATAAAGTCGAGATTTCATGAATTCACTGCTGTCGTGGCTGGATGACCGGACGGGTCTGGTCAGTGTGGCAAAAGAGTTCGCGCGCTGGTCGATTCCATCGTCTCAGCGCCTGCGACATCTCTTGGGCTGGCTGGTTATCTTCAACTTTCTGGTACTGTTGATCACGGGGTTGTTCCTGTCTTCGACGTACAGCCCGTCATCGCAGACGGCCTGGGAAAGTACGTTCTATATTCAGCACATCATGGCCGGCGGGTGGATTCTCCGAGGACTTCACCATTTTGCGTCCGGGTCGATGGTGGTGTTACTGGCTGTCTTCTTCTTGAAGATTGTTTTCGATGGGGCGTACCGGGCTCCGCGCGAAGTGACGTACCTGACGACTCTGGGGCTGATTCTCTTTACGATGGGGCTGGCTCACACCGGCTACCTGCTGCCGTGGGACCAGCGCGGATTCGCGGCGGCGGATGTTTTTACCAACATCGCAGGCTCGGCTCCTGTTATCGGGCCCTATTTGCAGCAGATCATTCAGGGCGGAAACGTCAAAGGACACCAGACGATCACGCGTCTGCATTTCCTCCACGTTGCGGTCTTCCCGATGCTGATCTTCATTTTCTTTGTGCTTCATGTGGCGTTGTTAAAGAGATTGCGCGAACGTCACCCCGCTACAGCGACTGTTCCGGCCAAGAAGCTGATTCGGTTCTGGCCCGATCAGCTGATGACGATCAGCCTGAGTTCTCTGGTTTTGATCGGAGTCTTGTTCGGACTCGTCTATACGTTTCACGGTGCGCATCTCTTCTCCGCCGCTGATCCGGCAGAGCCATACTCGGCTGCTCGACCAGAGTGGTACTTCCTGTTTTTGTTTCGCTTTCTGCGGACGCCGATCGTCGAGCATCTGGGGCTCGCATTTGGTGCGATTCATGTTCCGACGATGATCGCGGTCGTCATTCTGCTGTTCCCGCTGATTGGACGATCGAAAGCAGGGTACTATTTCAATATCGTCTTCAGTTGTGTGGTCTTCGCAGGGATCATTGGCCTGACCGTCATGACACTGCAGGAAGATGCCGCGAGTAAGGAATATCAGGCTGCCTACCATCAGGCTGAGAAGCAGGCAGAACGGGCGACAGAGCTTGCCCTTGCTCCGGCGGGCATTCCGGTGCAAGGGGCGTTGACGCTGCTGCGTACCGATCCCCTCCTTCAGGGGCCAAAAATCTACGCCTCACGTTGTGCGACGTGTCACCCGTGGGATGGGCACGACGGTCTGGGACATCCGATCGAAGGCAAAGGCGTTGCGCCGGACTTGGCGAACTTCGGGACTCGTGAATGGATGAAAGCTGTTCTGACTGATTTTGACGTGCTCTTCGCCTCCACGGTGAATGCGAAGCTCGATGGCGAGCCGATTGGGGATGCGTTTACTGGAGGCGATATGGCTGCCTGGGCGAAAGACCACAAAGACGTTCTGCTCAAGCCAGAGAATGCTAGCGACCTTAACGCGTTGCTTGAATTCTTCTATGCCCAGACTGGTCGTCCTGATGCGTCGCTGACGAATGCCGATTTGATTGCCAAAGGGCGTGACATGATTGAGTTCGGCGAGTTGACCGATGGCGAATTTGAAACGACGTGTATTGACTGCCACCAGATTCAACCTGTGGGTGAAGACAAAGCTCTTGGTAGTGTGGGGACGGCCCCCGTCCTGACTCGCTATGGCAGCAAGGAATGGCTCAAGGCCTTCATCGCCAAACCGGGCGACAAAGCCCACTATGGAGCGACGACCAATGCCATGCCTGACTTCGAGACTCAACTCAGCGCTGACGAAATGGATCTGCTCGTCCGTTGGATGTCGCAGGACTATTACAAAGCCAAACCAGCCGAGGTGAAAGCCGTCGCAGCGCCGGCTGAGTAAGTTTTTACATCGGAAACACATTGAGTTTCGATGGTGCAGTTGTCGTCGACGATTGCGTGAGGTATCGCTAAACTCACTCTGTTGGAACCGGACTTTTATCAGCATCCACCGATCGTCTGTTGAACCTTCGCGGACGGTAGCCCATTCGTTGGAGACTCATTTATGGCATACCGACGTGTTGCAGCGATAAAGACTGTCGACGATTTTCGCCAGTACCTGTCGGGACTTGGCTTGTCTCAACCTGTCGATGACCGCGTTCTCTCGGCTGCGGACGGTTCGCCACTGGCTCAGCCAATTGATGTCGGCGGCTTTACCGTTGGAAATCGCTGGTGTATTCAGCCTATGGAAGGCTGGGACGGCACGACCGATGGGCACCCGACTGAACACACCATTCGACGCTGGGAACACTTTGGTGCATCCGGTGCGAAATTGATCTGGGGGGGCGAAGCGGTCGCTGTTGTTCCCGAAGGTCGTGCCAATCCGAACCAGTTGATCAGTTCCCCGGAGACCGAAGCAGGTCTCAAAAAGCTGCTCGACACACTGATGTCGACCCACGAAGCCTCGTTTGGAACTGGCTCGACGAAAGACCTGCTCGTCGGTTTGCAACTGACTCACTCGGGACGCTTCTGTCGCCCCAAAGACAAGAAGAAACTTGAGCCGCGGATTGCTTATCATCATCCGGTTCTCGATCCAAAGTTCGGGATCGATCCCAAAGATGACAAGGTCGTTCTGACGGACAGCGAGATCGAACAGCTGCATGATGCTTATGTCGTCGCGGCGAAGCGGGCTCAGAAGCTTGGCTTTCAATTTGTGGACCTCAAGTGTTGCCATGGTTATCTTGGGCATGAGTTTCTCTCAGCTTATGATCGTCCGGGGCAGTTTGGAGGCGACTTCGAAGGACGGACTCGCTATATCCGAGACCTGGTCGCGAAAGTTTCCGAAGCCTGTCCCGGCCTGATGATCGGTGTTCGTCTGTCGGTGTTCGACCAGCCACCGTATCGACCTTCTTCTTTCGATAAGGAGTCTGGGACTTACGGTCCGGGGATCCCACACGAAGTTCCTGCCGGTTATCGCAGCTTTGGAGCCAAGGCGGATGATCCGTTTGCGATGGATCTGTCTGAACCGATCGAATTGCTTAACCGTCTCTGGAAAACCGGCAAGGTCCAGATGATCAACCTGACGGCTGCATCGCCCTACTACAACCCGCACCTGCAACGTCCTGCTTATTTCCCGCCATCGGATGGTTACCAGCCGCCGGAAGATCCGCTTGTTGGCTGCGTGCGCCAGATCGATGCGGTTGCGGAGGTGAAGAAAGCAGTCCCGCATATTCCGATCGTCGGGAGTGCTTACACCTACTTCCAGGAGTACCTGCCACACGTTGCTCAGGCGAATGTTCGTGATGGCAAAGTCGACTTCATTGGCCTGGGTCGCATGGTCCTCAGCTATTGGAACATGCCAGCTGATACGCTGAAAGGCATCGATACCCGTAGCCAAAAGATGATCTGCCGGACCTTCAGCGACTGCACCACGGCTCCGCGTAACGGCATCATCTCGGGCTGTTTCCCACTGGACCCGTATTACAAACAGATGCCTGAGAATCAACAGGTGAAAGACTTGAAAGCACAGTTGAAAGCTGCTGCAACGTGACCTGTCGATGAGTCTCCCTGAGACATTCTTACGTCGCAATTTGCGGACACATCCCATGCCGAAACTTTCTGCCTTTCCAAAAGCCTTCATGCAAGCCCTCTGCAAAGAGGGTTCGATGTCCATCTCCGAGTGGATCCGTCTAGCGGCTCCGCTGAAGGTCGATGGGCTGGAATGGTATGCGGGGTTTCTCGAGATGGCCGATGAGCGGAACTGGACTCGGTTTCGCAAGGAGGTCGAGAACGAAGGCATGGTCGTTCCGATGATGTGCTGCTCGCCCGATTTCACGCAGCCGGATGATACGCTTCGAGCCGGTGAGATCGCCAAGCAGAAACACTGGATTGATATGACGCATGCTCTGGGCGGTCGTTACTGCCGGGTTCTGAGTGGACAGCGTCGTCCAGAGATTTCGATTGAACGTGGGCTTGAATTGGCGTCGGAGGCGATCAAGGAGTGTCTGCCGTATGCGCAGGAACGTGGGATCACGCTGATTCTGGAAAACCATTACAAAGATGACTTCTGGGAGTTTCCTGAGTTTGCCCAGAAGATGGATGTTTTCTGCCAGCTGGTCGATCGCATTCATCATCCCAACTTTGGCGTGAACTATGACCCGAGCAACACTTACCTCGCAGGTGAAGATCCGATGGAGTTGCTCAAACGAGTCTCCTCGCGCGTGGTGACGATGCATGCCAGTGACCGGTATCTGATCGAAGGGACGATCGAAGACCTGCGACGCGAAGAAGGAGGAGCGGTTGGCTATGCCAAGCGATTACGCCACGGCGAAATCGGCAAGGGACTCAACGATTACGATGCGATCTTCACGGAGTTAACGCGAGTTGGCTTCGACAGCTGGATCAGTATTGAAGACGGTGTCGAAGGGATGGAGCAGTTGCAGCGGAGTGTTGATTTTCTCAAGAGGAAGATTGCGCAGTATTGGGATTGATGAGCAATCAGTATTGCTAAAACAACGACCGCTGAACTCTCTCCAACACTGCAGGCGTTTCGTTCCTCACATTTCCGACGATCGGATTCGCGGGGATGACATCGAGCGGACCGGTCCATGGCTTCAGAAGTGGTTCCACCAGTTCGCGTCCATCAATTTCTGAATCGAGCCAGACATCGTACGCGTCTGGCGGGATGATCACCGGCATGCGTTCGTGGTATTCCGATGCTGTTCCGAATGATGATGTTGTGAAGATGCTGTAGGTCTCGATGTTATTCCATCGTTCCCAGATGCCAGCGAAAGCGAAGGGGACGTTGTTGGGAAAACGGAAGTGGAATGGCTGTTTGTCTCGCCATTCGTACCATCCGTCGGTCAGGACCAGGCAGCGACGTTTTTCGAGAGGCACGGAGTAACTTTTGGCGATCTCTTCGCTGCGGGCGTTGATCATCTTGAAGCTGAGTTTGTCGTCCTGTGCCCATGGTGGAATGAGGCCCCAGCGAAGCGATGTTGCGTGTCGCTTGCCATCGACCATGCGGATAACGGGATTCTTCTGCAATGGGGCGATGTTATAGCGTGGTTGCCACTCTTCGACTTCGCGCAGGAAATTGAAGATTGCCTGCAGTTGTTCTGATGTTAGACGCAGCGTGTAGCGACCACACATTTTTCGATACCGTTTTGCCTGGGGTATTCATGAGGCTCAGCGAACTTCATCAATGGTGATTATAACACCGCTTGGCCCATGTGGACGCAATTGGTGCGGTTCGAAGACTCACCAGCACCCTACGAAGACTGCCTTTAGTGAGTCACCAATAGTTCTTTCTTCTCGGTCAGATGGCTATGGTCATCGGCTGAACTCTTCTTCGAAGCAGGCTTCGGGGTGCGCCATTCGATAATGCCCTGCATGATGACATAGAACAACGGCACGAAGAAGACCGCGAGGATTGTTGAGGTCAACATCCCGCCGACCACAGCTGTTCCCAGTGACTGCTGGCTGGCTGCTCCGGCCCCCGTTGCTCTGACCAGAGGGACGACGCCGAGGATGAAGGCGAACGAGGTCATGATGATCGGGCGGAAACGAAGGCGAGCCGATTCGAGGGCGGCTTCGCGGATCGTCATCCCTTTCATGCGAAGTTCGCGAGCGAACTCGACGATCAAGATCGCATTCTTACTCGCGAGGGCGATGATCAGAACGGTTCCGATCTGGGTGTAGATGTTGTTATCCATCGCTCGAAACCAGACCGCAGCGACGACACCGAGAACCCCGATGGGGACGACAAGAATGACCGCCCACGGGAGGATCCAACTTTCATACTGAGCAGCGAGTACCAGATAGACCAACAACACCGCCAGTGAGAAGACGATGATCGCCTGACCGCCGATGAGTTGTTCCTGGTAGGCCATGCCGGTCCATTCGGTTCCCATGGTTTGCGGCAGGACGTCTTTGACGACCGCTTCCATCGCGGAGAGTGCCTCACCCGAACTTCGTCCCGGGGCGGCTGATCCGATGATCGAGGCCGTCGGATAGAGGTTGTAACGGGCGATGACCTGCGGCCCGAACGACTCTTTGATCGTCAGTACCGAGCCAATCGGGATCATCTTGCCTTTGGAGTTTCGGACACGGAGTCTTTCAAAATCCTCCGGCATGCTCCGGAATTCAGACTCGGCCTGAAGACGAACCTGATAGGTCCGTCCGAACTTGTTGAAGTCGTTGGTATAGAACGATCCCATGTTCGCCTGCAAAGTGTTGAAGACGTCGTTGAGATCGAGATCGAGTTTTTGTGCTTTCACGCGGTCGACGTCGACATACAGCTGAGGCACACCTTCTCGGAACGTCGATTGAGCCATCCCGATCTCCGGCCGGGTTTTCGCGGCGGCGATGACTTCGTGAAGTCGCATGAAGAGTTCACTGCGGCCGACGTCGGAACGATCTTCCAGTTGCAATTGGAACCCGCCGGATTGTCCCAGTCCGCGAATCGCGGGCGGGACGAGGGGGATGATGAAGGCATCTTCGTAGGTACTCAGTTGTTTTGCCAGACGTCCGACGATGGCGTTCTGCTGTAGGTCGGGCGTTGTGCGCTCGCTCCAGTCTTTGAAGACAGCAAACGCCGTTGCGGCATTGGGGGCCTGGGTTCCATCGAGAATGGATGTTCCCCCGAGGATCAGCCAGTTCTCGATACCGGGTTCTTTGGAGAACAGTTCGTCGATCTTGTTGACCATCGTTCGGGTACGGGCTTGAGAGGCACCGTCTGGAAGCTGGATACTGATGAGGATGTACCCTTGGTCTTCCGTCGGAAGAAACCCTGTCGGCAGGGAGCGATACCACATCGCGGTGCCGACGAGGATCGCTGCGAATGCTAATGCGCTCAGTGGTGCAAGTCTGATGAAGAGCTTGAGAATCCACATGTAGATCGCTTCGACAATGCCATAGCAGTAGTTGAAGCCACGGATCAGGAAGTTGCGTTTTTCTGGTGGTGGGAGTGGTCGCAGGTACGCGGCACACTGGACGGGCTTGAGAGTCAATGCGTTGATGGCGCTCAGGATCGCAGCGGCGGCGATCGTCAATGCGAACTGGCGATACAGCTGTCCGGTGATCCCTCCGAGGAAGGCTGCCGGTAAGAAGACGGCCGCGAGGACGAGGGTAATACTGATGACAGGGCCGGTCATTTCTTCCATGGCTTTGATGGAAGCATCGCGAGGATTCAATCCGCGTTCGACGTGGTGAGCTGCGTTCTCGACGATGACGATGGCATCATCGACAACGATCCCGATCGCGAGAACGAGGCCGAATAGAGTCAGGAAGTTGATTGAGAAGCCGAGCATCGGGAAGAGTGCGAAGGCGCCGATGATGGTCACGGGGACAGTCGTCGCAGGGACGAGGACTGCTCGCCAGTCATGAAGAAAGACCAGGATGACCAGCAACACCAGGATGCCGGCTTCCAGCAGGGTATGGTAAACCGCCTCGACGCCTGCTTCGACGAACTTAGTCGTGTCGAAGGGAATAATGTATTCAAGACCTTTGGGGAATTTTTCTTTCAGTCGCTCCATGGCGGCTCTTACCCGCTCGGCTACTTCCAGCGCATTCGCTCCGGGAAGCTGAAAGACGAGGATCGTCACCGCTGGATAACCTGACCGAATACTGAAGGAATCATACGACTGGGCGCCGAGTTCGATTCTCGCCACATCGCGCAGATACGTGGCGCGTCCATCCTGCTTCTTGACGATGATGCCTTCGAACTGTTCGACGTCGCTGAGTCGTCCGAGGGCGGTGACGGGAAACTGCAGCAACTGGCTTTCTGGAGCAGGCGCCTGCCCAATCTGACCCGCGGCGACCTGGACGTTCTGGTCGCGCATGGCATCGATGATGTCTTGCGTTGTCAGGTTGCGGGCCGCCATTTTTTCGGGGTCCATCCAGATCCGCATGCTGTAATCAGCCCCTCCGCGGACATCGACATCGCCGACCCCTTCCAGTCGTCGCAGTTCATCACGAATTCGCAGTGAGGCGTAGTTGGCCATGAAGAGACTGTCGAAGGTTCCATCGCGAGACGTCAGCGACGCGGCCAGGATGATGTCGGTCGATTGCTTCTTGACCGCGATCCCCTGTCGACGGACTTCTTCTGGAAGGAGTGGCTCTGCGATCGCGACGCGGTTCTGGACCAGAACCTGAGCAGTATCGAGATCGACGCCGATGTTGAAAGTGATCGTCAACGAATACGAACCATCGGCTGAGCAGTTAGATGACATATACATCATCCCTTCCACCCCGTTGACCTGCTGTTCGATTGGCGAAGCAACGGTATCGGAGACGACCTGGGCATTCGCTCCCGGATAGGAGGTCGTCACCTGGACGGTTGGCGGTGTAATGCGCGGGTACTGCTCGATCGGAAGTGTGAACAACGCCACCCCGCCGAGGATGACCATAATGATCGCGATCACGTTCGCCAGGACGGGACGGTCGATAAAGAACTTCGAAATCATGGGAATACCGCAGCGGTCTTCAAAGTGAGTTCTTGTCCGTTCGCGGCTGTTAGACCGCCAACGGCGTTTCAGCGAGGGAGCGTTTTCATCACGTACTTACTTAGCCGTTGTCATCACTGGTGGCTTGACCGCAGGCGCAGTTGTTCCGGGAGCGGGAACCATTTCTGGCGTTACCGGAACTCCGGGACGTGCACGCTGGAGGCCGCTGACGATGATGCGATCCGTCGGCTGAATTCCTTCGCTGACAGCCATGTAGCCTTTTTCTTCGACGTTGCGATCAATGGTGATCAGGCGCTGTTCGACCTTATTGCCTTCGCCAACAACCAGGACATAACGACCACGCTGCTCAGCTGCGAGTGCGGTCTGGGGAACAAGGATGCGCGAGGTCGGAACGCCGACCGGAATACGGATGCGTGCAAACAAACCCGGAACGAGGTATCGGTTCGGATTGGGCAGCGTTCCGCGAAGAAGAACAGTTCCAGTATCTGACTCAACACGATTATCGCGGAAGTTGATCACACCGGGATGCGGGAAGCCTTTTTCAGATTCCAGGCCGATCGCGAACGGTGCATCGATGAGTGACCATTTCCCCTTTTGCTCTTGGCTGACCTGGGCGAAGCGGAGCAGGTCTCGTTCAGGGATTTCGAAGTGCACATAGATCGGGTCCATCTTCACGATGGTCGTGAGAACGGTGGGCTCGCTGTGGCCGACGAGGTTCCCCTGAGTCACGAGTCGACGACCAACGCGACCAGAAATCGGGGCATAGATCTTGGTGTAACCTAGATTGATCTCAGCTTGTCTCAGAGAGGCTTTGGCTTTTGTCAACTCGGACTTGGCGACCTGGAGAGCGGTCTGTTTGGATTCCCAGGCTTCGCGAGACGTGGCTGTCTTCTCGAAAAGTTCGGTCGAACGCTGAGCCTCGGATTCGGCCAGCTTTTCCTGATGTTCCAGGCGTCCGATCTCGGAGGCCTTTTCATCGACGACGGCCTGAAATTCACTCGGATCGATCTCGTATAATAAGGCCCCCTTCTCGACTTCGGCCCCTTCTTCGAAGTGAATCTTCTCGAGGACACCTCGGATGCGAGCACGGACTTCGACCGATTCGACTGGTTCCAGATGACCGGTGTACTCGCGTGACTCGGACAGTTCTTTAACGATCGGCAGGCTGACTTTGACGATCGGCGGCGGGGGAGCCGCTGCGCCTGGTTTTGCGCCGGGGGCTGCGGCTTTATTATCCGCTGCTTGCGCGTCGGACTTCTGACATCCCGTCATCGTCAGTAACAACACTGACAGAAGCAACACTGACAGACTGGCCCTGGCCAGACTGACAATCACCTGACGCGTCAGTCGATGAACGAACAAAGACATGGTCTGATTCTCACTGTGATGAAGAAGAGGTGGATGACGATGATTCGGGCTTTTGACGGATTCGTTCTTCCTCGGTCAGAATGCCGTGGAAGACAATATCAACGATGCCATCAGCTTGTTCCTGCAGCGACTTTTCGCGACCGGAAATGTGATTGGTGAACATGGTGCCGTAGATGAGGTCACTCATGACCGTCGACAGGCGATCCAGTGGCATGGGCCGGATACGTTTGCGATCAATCAGTTCCTGGTAAAACTGCTCCCAGCGTGTGCGGTTCTTTTCCCGATGTTCCATATATGTGGGAGTCTTGCGATCCCGGAAGAGTGCCCGCTCGAGAATCAAGAGCTCGGCAAAGGCTGGCTTGGCGTCGAAGAAGGAGAGAAATGCTCCGATAGCGACCCGCATCTGCAAGAGCGAATCGGTCTGTTCGAAGGCTTTCTCATCGATATGGACCTGCAGTCGACGCATCACGCGATCCGCTGCTGCCAGGAAGAGGCTCTCTTTGCTGGGGAAGTAACGATAGAGGGTTCCTTTTCCGACTCCGACCCGATTGGCGATTTCCTGGGTATCGGCGCCGTTGTAGCCACGTTCGGCGAATAGATCGATCGCGGTGTCCAGGATCTCATCCGTGCGACGATCCCAGAGGCCCTCATCAACAGGACGTCCCCGATTCGGTTTGGTGGAACTCATGTGATATTTCTGGTTGACGTTTCGGTCAGTCCTTTAACCTGTTTGTTCTCAAAATGATATATTCCCTAACAATTATTTTCAAGACTGACTGGTCCGTCAAATAAATATCTCCGGATCAGTCGGGTGGTTTTACAATTGGAATGACCACAATAATCGATTCAATCGGAATGGGATTCACCCCAAAACCCTTTTCCGACGGCTCTCCCCTCATTCGTTAATCCGTTGGTAGGTCGATAAACATATTTAGCGGACTAACTAGTCTGCTAATTCAAACTAGATCGACAGGATGTCGGACTGGTGGCTCTCACGAAGATGCCACTGGTCATTAGTGTCAGGAGGACCTTGCGGCCATGTTACGATCGAAAAAGTGGTATGTCGTTGGCACGCTGTGCGTCGCCTTGGCGGGAAGCTCGGGTTGCACCCCGGCGAAAGAATATTTCCAAAACGGGTTCAAAGTCGGACCGAATTACAAACGTCCCGCTGCCCCCGTAGCGGATGACTGGATCGACTCCCAGCATCCTCAGATCTCGACTGTACCTTCGGATCATCGTGGCTGGTGGCGCGTCTTCAATGATCCGGTTCTGGAGAACCTGGTCCAAAACGCCTATCGACAGAATATTACTCTGCGTGAAGCCGGGTTTCGTGTGACGGAAGCACGCGCGCTGCGAGGCGTCGCGGCTGGAAACCTGTTCCCGCAGACGCAGCAGCTTCTGGGTGAATACACACGAACGTCCCGTAGTACAGAGACCGCGACCTTCCCCAACCTGGGAGGTGGTGGTGGAGGGTTTGGCAATCTGGCGTTGACCGAGTTCAGCAACTGGCGTGTTGGTAGCACGTTGAGCTGGGAACTCGACTTCTGGGGTCGATATCGTCGTGCGATTGAAAGTGCAGATGCACGTCTGGATGCCTCGATTGAAGACTTCGATGATGCTCTGGTGATCCTGATCGGAGAAGTCTCGGCGACTTATATCGAACTCCGTACCGTTGAGCAGCGACTTGCTGTCGCTCGCCAGAACGCCGAACTTCAGACCGAGAGTACACGCGTTGCACAGGCTCGACTGGATGCCAGAGCGGCAGAAAGCGAACTCGATACGCCACAGGCTCGCGCGAATCTTGGCAATACGCTCGCTGCGGTCGAATCATTCGAGATCGCGAGACGACAAGCGACAAACCGATTGTCGGTCCTGATGGGGATGCCGCCTCATGATCTGGAATACATGCTGCACGGCGATGCGATGATTCCAGCCGCTCCCGAGATTCTGTCTGTTGGCATTCCTGCTGAGCTGGTCTGGCGTCGTCCTGATGTACGACGTGCAGAGCGACTGGTGGCTGCCCAAAGTGCAGAAATCGGCGTCGCGACTGCTGAGCTCTATCCACACGTTTCGGTCAACGGCACAATGGCCTGGGAAGCGGGTCAGTTTGCCGACATGTTCAAGAGCTCCGCGTTCGGCGGGACCGTCGGCCCTGGTCTTCGCTGGAACATTTTGAATTACGGTCGACTGCTCAACAATATTGAAGCCGTCGATGCCCGTTTCCAACAGGCTGTCGCAGCTTATCAGCAGGCAATTCTGCAGGCGAACGAAGAAGCAGAGAACGCGATCGTCGCCTACATTCACTACAGCGATCAGATCAAGGTCCTCGAAGAGAGTGCATCTCAAGCTGCTGAGGCGGAGCGCGTTGCCCAGGTGAAGTACCGCGAAGGGGAAATCGACTTCAACCGTCTATTCACTGTGCAGCAGCTGCTGCTCAGCCAACAGGAAGCGCTGGCGATTGCCCGCGGGAATTCTGCTCAGGCTGTCGTCGATCTGTATCGTGCACTGGGCGGTGGTTGGGAGATTCGACTGGATGCTCCTCCGACGATCGCAGTCAACACCATGGTTCTGCCACCAGTTCCGGTTGACACGCCGGTTCCCCCAACTGGTGATATTGTTCCTCCTGCACCCCCTGAAGCTCGGACGGAAGAACAAGTGACGCCTCCCGCACAAGGAGTTGTTCAATGATGAGTACTCGACGGTTATTCCAAACGATGCTGCTGGTCATGGCTACGGTTGCCTCACTGGTGACCTCAGCCTCGGCTGGGGAAGCGGGATGTGGCTCGGGGAATCCGTGCTGCGTACTGGGCGCGTTTTCGCTGTGCTGTCCTGACGACTATCGTTGCAAGCCAGAGCCCTGTGTCTGTCCTGTGCCGACCTGTTGTCCTGATACCTATTGCTCGAAGCCGATCCCTGTTCCACCGTGCCGTAAGCAGTGCTGGTATCCTGATACCTACTGCAGCAAGCCGATGCCGGGAACGTGTTACGGGACTGGCAATCCCTGGTACAAGTGCATTCTCTCGCCGCGATGTATTGTCGGGAAATAGTTGGCTTCAAACTTGAAAAGACCGGAGCACACCTGATGGTGTCTCCGGTCTTTTTTTGTTGACGGCATCGGTCAGCCAGTGTGTCGACCTCGAACGACTCGCATCACGATCATGTACTTGAGTGAGTCGCAGACCTTCACTTGGTTCGCTGATTCCCATTTGCGCGAATGCCGTTTGTCGTAAGAAGGCATGCAAAAAAACACCCGCCGGAATTTATTCCCGCGGGTGTTTAAAGCCAGTTCAAACAGCCGACTTCCTGTCGGTTCCCAAGTTGACTGCTCGAGCCTGCGGGCAGTCCTTGCAGCAGGCTCAGCAATCGTGACAGGACTAGTGGATATAAGCGTGCATCCCGTGCTCGGAGATATCCAGACCTTGTTCTTCTTCTTCTGGAGTGACGCGGAGAATTCCGACGACCTTCAGAATCATGAACAGAATAAACATCGTGACGAAAGCCCAGACAGCGAGGACTGCCAAACCAGTCAATTGAGCCGGCCAAGTCCCGAAGATGACATCCTTGGTCGTGCCATCAGCCAGAGTGACTTCAGCGGAGCCGTAGTCACAGAAGATCGGAATTGCGATCAGTGCCCACATACCGCAGACGCCGTGGACAGGGAAGGCACCGACGGGATCGTCGATCTTCATCTTGTCCAGTGCGATCGTTGCGACGACGACGAGCAGACCAGCAACAGCACCGATGATGATGGCTTCCATGTTGTCAACGCCGTCAGCGTTGGCAGTGATACCAACCAGACCAGCCAGAACACCGTTCAAGGCCATGGCGAAGTCAGGTTTGCCGAAGATCACCCAAGCGAGCAACATGCCGCCGAGTCCGCCGGCACATGCAGCCAAGGTTGTGTTGACCGCGACCATGCTGACGAGATCGATTTTTGCAGTTCCTTGGAAGGCCAGAACCGAACCAGGATTAAAGCCGTACCAGCCGAACCACAGGATGAAGACACCCAGGGCAGCCAGAGACATGTTGTGAGCTGGCATCGCTTGAGATTTTCCGGTTGAGCTGAATCGTCCCAACCTAGGTCCCAGGCAGATTGCTCCAGCAAGTCCTGCGAATCCACCAACCATGTGCACAACACCCGAACCGGCGAAGTCATAAAAGCCCATGTCGTGAAGGAAGCCGTAGCCCCATTTCCAGTAGCCACTGATCGGGTAAACGATCGCTGAGATGAAGACGGTGTAGATCAGGTAAGCCTTGAAGGTCATACGACCAGCGACGGCACCAGAAACGATTGTCGCAGCAGTCGCAGCGAACGCACATTGGAACAGGAAGTCA
Source organism: Lacunimicrobium album (assembly GCF_052161635.1). GTDB lineage: Bacteria > Planctomycetota > Planctomycetia > Planctomycetales > Planctomycetaceae > SXPC01. Next base: position 570,424 of record NZ_CP197413.1, on the reverse strand, counting down.
GCCTGAGCTGCAAAGGTTCGGGTTGCACCTTGCTCGTAAATTCCAAAACCGCCGAAACCGAAGTAATCAGTCGGTTTGACGACAGGCTCTGAATAGCTGCCGTTGTACATGATTCCGAAGCCGATCATGTAGAACAGCAGACCACCCACGCAGAAGTCCATCAGGTTCTTTGCGAGAATGTTGACGGTGTTCTTCGAAGAGTTGAAACCTGCTTCAACCATCGCGAAACCGCACTGCATGAACAGAACAAGGAATGCAAACATCAGCAGCATTCCGTTGTCGAAGGCGTACCCGACACCAAGATCCGCTGGCGCTGCCGCTTCTTCAACGACGGCTTCAACGACTTCGGTAGCAGGCGTTTCAGCTGCCGGAGTTGCCGTGGCGGCTGCGGGCTCTTCTTGAGCATAAACGGCCGAGGCTGTCATCATTCCAGTGCTGGCAGCAGGCATCATACCGGCCAGCATGAGGAAGAGGCAGCTCATCGACACGAGCGCGATCTGTTTACTCATGGGGTTCCTTTTTCTAAGCAAATGTTAAAAACAGAAAATGTTTACTGACCGTACTGACATCCATGTTCCGAGGACGATCCGTCTATTCGTTACTGAACACTCTTTCAAGATTGATGGCGAGTGAGGTCACTCGAACAATGTGGTCTCAAACCTCGTGCAGAGAGGTGCATGCTGCCTCTCTAGGCAATTCGCATGTGGCAAACATCGTGCCTCAGCGATTGAAAGAATTGCAAATAAACGCAACATCCGTTTATTACACCGCTTAGAACGACCCTTCTGTAGGCGACTCAGGATCGAAGTCGCGGCGAAAACGAGGGCATGCTGACATATTGCGCATGAAAGCTTATAACTTGCGCACGGGTAAACACCGTACTAACCTTTCAGCCTTGCTTTCCTACTTCCCGCAAACTCTGCCTGACTTACGTCCCTTGACAGAGTTTTCCCCAACGTCTTACGACAAGACGACTTGAATCTAGGGAGAAACCCGGCATTCCCCCGATCTGAGTCATGAATTCGCGGTTCCATGGACGAAAATAGAAAATGATGGCGCGACGATGCGCCCCGTCTATCTCGCGACACCCGCAGGAAGCAGGTTCGGTATGGCACAGAATCTTCCACCCCAGGAACACGCCCCCGGTCAGCCGGCTGCGTCCTCCTACCTGACAATCGTCAGCGGGAAGAGCAATTTCAAACAACGTCCGATTAACGTCGCCCGTTTCCTGATCGGCGCCGGCAATACCTGCCACCTGCAACTTGGTGGCGCTGGCATTCCGATGGTTCACAGCATCATCGAACAATCCGCTGCGGGCCTTCGAATCAGCTCTCTGGTCTCAGCACCAGCGCTCCTCGTCAACCAGCAAACTGTCCGCAGCAGCCAGCTCACTGATGGGGACGTCCTCACGATTGGCTCTTACCGCTTCCAGTTTCATCAGGATGCAGAAGCCGTTACCGCGACGCTTCCTTTCACAAAAAACGTCGAACCAAAGACATCAGTCGTCGCGACCACCATCCCGCTCGAACTTGACCTCGATGACGAAGAGATGGACCTCGAGCAACTCTCAGCTACAGAACTCGTCGACCTGATCGAACAGGAGATGACGATGCTTCAGGAACAGGAAGACGCAGAGCGTAAAGCCGCCCGTAGTCTCTACGACGCCATCGTCCAGCGAGCTCATCAGCAGGAAACCGAGGAAGACGACGAACTCTTCGCCGAAGAAGAGCTCCAGATCCTCGACACTCTTGCGGAACTGTCTGAGAACCTCGAAGACTGCCAGTCTCAACTCAACGCGACCCCTGGCCAGGACGAGTCGCGCATCCAGTCCTTGTTAAGCACTCAGGAAAAACTGCTGTCACGCTTAGAAGACGCTATCTCCTGGCTCCGCGAAGCCGACGACGACCAACAAAAACAATCCGCTTAGTTTTCAGACTCGGGTAGTCGGGGTTGGCCCAACCCCGACGGCGAAGCCGCCGGAACCACAGCATCCGCGCCGTCGACGTTCTCTCTTCATCGCCATCACATACGCTTCACAGAACGCATATCCGTTCTGTGTCATTCAACTTATACTGAATGGAAAAAGCGAGCCCGATGTCGAAAACCTACGCGTGGGTCTTGTGCGCCACACTCCCCCTTCTTCTCATCATTTCCGCCACCATGATCAAGTCGGGACGTACTCCGACGCCAAGCAGCCTGATTGAAAGTAAAGCCGTCGAATCGTCGGTCCATGACTTCATGGAAGGCATCAACAAGCCAGCCTACCAGCGTTTGGTTGCCTGCCTCTCATACGACATCCTCGACGAAGACGCATGGAAAGCCGTTCTGGCGGATTCTCTTCTCCTGGCAGAATCGGGCAACCTTCTGCTCATGCGCCCCATCAAAGATCCTCAGGCATGGGCCGTCAACGCCACCAACGTGCGTGAATCTGGCACGAAACTTTATGAGTCCGCCAAACTCAAAGAGATCACTCCCGTCCGTCTCAACTTCGACGCGATGCTCCATGACTGCGACGCCTGTCACCACCAATTCGGCAATGACATGCCTGCTCTGCCGCGAGTCATTCTAACAAAGTGAGCGTTTAACTACCATTCAGGTGACGATCGCTCTGCGGTTCATGCGCTCATGCTGGGCCCCGGCATGGCATTTGTGCTCATCGGCATGCATCCCACTGCCCCCAATTGTCCGAAAATGACGCAACAGGCAAGTCTTTTGCGGCACATCCTTTGCGACCATCACATTTCAATGACAACGTGTTTGACAGACGCAGTTCACCATTCAACACATCCCATTGAGAGGACTCACATCATGGCTCGCAAGAAAGTCGTCACAGACAATCATCCTATGGCAGATCGTAACGAAGACCCGCTGAGCGGCGAAACCGGCGCCCATCCAGTCTCGGTCGGAACAGGCACCGCGCTTGGGGCAATTGCCGCCGGTGCAGCAGCAGGCTCTCTGGCTGGTCCAGCCGGGACAGTCACGGGTGCCATTCTTGGCGGGATCGCAGGTGGACTCGCCGGCAAAGCCGTGGGCGAACAACTCGACCCCACAGTTGAAGAAGCCTACTGGCAGGACGAATTCGCGAATCGCGATTACTACGATCCAGACGCTGACTACAACACCACGTACGGACCCGCTTACCGACACGGCTGGGAGTCACGCAGCCGCTACAACGACCAATCTTTTGAACAAGCCGAACCGGCGCTTCGAAAAGACTGGGAAGCGAGTGCCTATCGCGACAAACTCGACTGGGATCAGGCTCGTCTTGCCTCCATGGACGCCTGGAGCCGCGTTGATGAACGCTATCCCATCGAACCAGTCGACGAAGTCACCTACATGGAAGACACTTACATCGTCGAAGACGAGGAAGTCAAAAAACGAGAAATCCGCCCTAAAGGCTAATACTCCGGTGAGAGCTGCAATTGAGAGGGGGTGAGATGGTCTCAACCGCTCATAACTCTTTCACGTGCTCCCATCATGATTCCTTTGCGAAGGCTACTGTCCCCCAGTAACCTTCGCTTTTTTGTTGTGCGGCTGAAAAAAACTGCGAACCTTTGGCCTTGAGAAGTGTCGCCTCTCCGCCGTCTTTCATGATTTTTTCACGCAGGAGACACTGCGATGCGTCCACAATAGCTATAATCGCGGACTCAATCTTTCATCAAAAAAACTACCGCGAGCGTCCGAAGAGAATGAACTTGTTCAGTCCCCAGTGAGTGCGTTTCTACTGTCTTGCCCAGAAACGCAACTCGATATCGACGACTCATCCTGAACCATTTTCTCTTTCCTGTCGACTCTCGCGATTCCTGTCGCAGCGGCTGTGCTCATTGGCGACGAGGACTTTAACACCTGACGGATCAGACATGGACTCTCCCAGCGTTCCCGTTCGCACTCGCTATACTCCTGGTTCATTTGCAGAGCTTCTCTCAGTCGCCATCCCGCTGATTATCAGTTCGGGATCCGTTTCGCTGATGCACTCGATCGACCGTGTCTTTCTCAGCTGGTATTCCCAGGAAGCCCTCGCCGCCTCGATGCCCGCCGGCCTGTTCAACTGGTTGATGATGAGCCTGGCCTATGGCACAGTCTTGTACGTCAACACTTTCGTCGCCCAGTATCACGGTGCCGGACGAAGGGACCGGGTCGCTGCCTCTCTCTGGCAAGGGATCTTCCTTGCCACCCTCTTCGGACTGTTCCTGGCGGTCATCGCGCCTTTCGTCGCCATGCTCTTTGCACGCTTCGGGCATGACCCCAAAGTCCAGGAACTTGAAGTCACTCTCTTCTGCTTTTACTCCTACGGATCACCCATCATCCTGATCAACACAGCTCTCACGTCGTTCTACTCCGGACGAGGCGCGGTGACCGTTGTCATGTGGTCCAACATCTGCGCCCTGTTCGTCAACGCGATTCTCGACTACCTCCTGATCTTCGGCATCGAAGGCGTGATTCCCGCCTACGGCGTCACAGGCGCTGCTGTCGCGACGATCGCTGGATACGTTGCCTCCTGCGCGTTCATGGTCCTGCTGATCAATCTCGCCAAGGGTTACAATGCCTATCCCTTCCGTCAGACATTCGGTTTCGACCGTGAACTTGCTGGTCGGATGCTCCGTCACGGCTTCCCCACCGGCATGCAGATGTTTGTCGACATCGTTGGCATCATGGCCTTCCTCCTGGTTGTCGGTAAAATGGGGACGATCCCGCTGGTCGCCAGTAACCTCGCCTTCAGCCTGAACTCGCTCACCTTCATTCCTCTCATGGGACTGGGGATCACTGTGACGACGCTCGTCGGTCAGCGCATCGGCGAGAAGCGACCAGACCTGGCTGAAAAAACGGCCTGGATGACCTTCGGTCTGGCGTTCCTTTACATGTCTGTCTGGATCACGGCCTACCTCGCGATTCCCGAAACACTCATGTATCCTTACCTGCTGCATGCCACGAAAGACGTCCCAGAAATCCAGGCGATGACGACGACCCTCCTGCATTACGTCTGCATCTACACCTTCTTCGACGGCTGTGCCACCATCTTCGGCGGCGCCATTCGCGGAGCCGGTGACACACACTTCCCTGCCGTCCTGACGGTCATCACCTCCATCTGCCTTCTGCTGATCCCGATGCTTGTCCTCGGCTATTACGGTACCACCCTCCATATCGCCTGGTGGGTCATCTCGATCTACATCATCGTCCTCGGCGTCAGCCTGCTCCTCCGCTTCCTCACCGGCAAGTGGAAGCACATGACCGTGATGGAGCACTCCATCGTCGTCGCTCCCGCCTATGACATGGAATCCCCAGCGGAGCATATCGCCGAACTGACGATGCCTCTCCATGTGGAATCCCCCGCGGACTTATCTGACGAAAAACAAATTGCTAAGATCCGTTAAAGCACACGCTTTCTCGTTCGATGCAGGGTGCTGGTGAAGCTCTGCGAACCGCACCAATTGTGGCTTCAAATGACAGTTTGAAGTTGTGCACGCATTTGGTGCGGTTTGAAGACTCACCAGCACCCTACGACTTCGGACCGCGGCCAAGTCCCATTCTGAAATCCCACCTTATGAACCCCCACAACGCCCGCGTCATCGCAGCCAACGTCACCTTTGAACCGGTCGCCTTCCGCGCCCCACTCAAGTTCGGCGGACGCGTCGTCACCCAGACCGACCTCATGAATACCGAGGTCACCCTCGAATCCCCGGACGGTCGTCGCGCGACTGGCTATGGTTCCATGCCGCTGGGGAACGTCTGGGGTTGGCCCACGAAAACCCTCACGGAACCACAAACCGCGCAAGCGATGCGAGACTTCGGCCAGAACGTCGCTGCCTTTGCTGTCTCCCTCTCCACCCTCAGCCACCCTGTTGACATCGTTCTCGAACTCCATCATCACTATGACTCCCTCGCCAGCGAAATCGTCACTCAGGCTTCTCTCAACGAGACCATGCCCAAACTCGCCCAACTCGTCGCTGCCAGTTCTCTGGATGCCGCCATCCATGATGCCTACGGCCGTCTCCACCAGAAAAACTCTTTTGAAACGCTCACACGCGATTATATGAATCATGACCTCGCGTATTATCTCGGCGATGAATTCCAAGGCGAATACCTCGATCAATACGTCAACAACACCCCCACCCCGACCATGCCCCTGTACCATCTCGTCGGCGGCCTCGATGCTCTCGAAGACAAAGACCTCACGACCCGCCTGAACGACGGCTTGCCCGAAACCCTCGTCGACTGGATCCTCACTCAGCGCATCACTCACTTCAAAATCAAACTTTCCGGCACCGACCCGCAAGCTGACATCGCCCGCACGCTGCGCATCGACGAAGTCGTCACGAACACCTGGAACGACATCACTCGCGCCCCATCTCGTCCTATTGCTTACTCTCTCGATTTCAACGAAGGCTGCCCCAACGTCCAGACCGTGCTCGATGTCCTCAATGCGGTGAAGTCGACCAGCAGCCGCGCTTTCGATCGCATTCAATACGTCGAACAACCGATGGCCCGCAACCTCCAGGACACCCCCGAATTCGACATTTCCACGGCATCGAAAATCAAACCGGTCGTCATCGACGAATCTCTCACCAACATCGCGAGCTTCCAACTCGCCCGAAAACTTGGCTACTCCGGAGTCGCCTTGAAAGCCTGTAAAGGGCAGACGGAATCACTTCTCATGGCCGCCCTCGCCATCAAGCAGAACCTCTTTCTCTGTGTCCAGGACCTCACCTGCCCCGGCGCCAGCTTCCTCCACTCGAGCGCCCTTGCCGCCCGCATCCCCACCGTCCAAGCCATCGAGGGCAACGGCCGCCAATACTGCCCCAGCGCCAACACCCGCTACGAACCCGCCTACCCCGCCCTCTTCGATATCAAAGACGGCGAAGTCACCACCAGCGTCCTGACCGACGAAGGGCTGGGCTTCGCGCCGGTCTTCGATAGCTGCGACCGGTAGGAAGCAGGCTTGTAACGGAAGTACGAGACAGCGTTCGAGACGCCAGTCACGCGTTTCGTCGCATGGATGTAACGGTCTGCAGTGCGAACACAAGCTCTAAGCGGGGCATTGACGGCCTCGTCTTTTCGTCCTGAAGGGACGATTTTTACCAGCCCAGGATGAAATCCTGGGTTCAAGGTGAGACAAGACGATTCCGTCCTGTAAGGACGGGTCAGTGTGGAATGCGAGGTGAGCCGTCTCTACAGGACGGGAGAGAATCTTTGGGTTACGCTAACCCAGGATTTCATACTGGGCTGACAGATGATGGGCCTTCAGGCCTGTGTGGAAGAGGCGCTAATCAAGGTATAGTCGTTGTTGAATGTGTGCAACACGGGACAGCGGCTCGGTCGGAGCCTCGTCCTTCCGGTGCCTTCCCCAGCGCCGCCTCACCCCACAAACCGCGTCCATGCCTTCGCCAGATAAAACGGCAAATCACTCGCCAACATCCCCGGCTGCGATAACTCTTGTGCCGCCAGATCCCCCGCCAGCCCGTGCAGATAAACACCAAGGCACGCCGCATCAAACGCCTTGAACCCCGGCTGGGCCACGAGCCCCGTGATCAACCCCATCAACACGTCCCCGGTCCCACCCGTCGCGAGCCCCGGGTTCCCTGTCTTGTTGACGTAATACCTGGCCCCATCGGTCACCACGGTCCCTTCACCTTTGAGCACGACGACGACCTGATACTTCATTGCATACTCGACCGCGAGTTCGATCCGCTTCTCCTGCACATCATGCGTGCTGATATCCAGCAGTCGGGCAAACTCCCCTGGATGCGGCGTCAGAATCGTCTCCTCGTGTCGTTGCTCCAGATACGGCTGATGCGAGACAAGGGCATTGATCGCGTCCGCATCGATCACCAGCGGCAACGGCAGATCACGCACCAGCCCGCAAACCGTGTGATCCAGATCAGACGACCTTCCCAACCCCGGTCCGATTCCGACCGACGTACAACTCTCTGCTGTCTTCAATAAACTATGATGCTCGACCAGGCTGATCCGTCGATCACCATCTTCCGGCAATGACAGCGTCATATACGAAGGCTCTCCGGCAGCGATCGTCGGCACACAAGCATCCGCCGTCGCAACGGAAACGAGCCCGACCCCGCTCCGCAACGCGCCCTTGCCAGCGAGGACGGCCGCACCCGTCATTCCCCAACTGCCGGCGATCAGCAGAGCCTTCCCAAAACTCCCCTTGTGTGACCCCACCAACCGCGGCTCATACTTCGGTAACGACGTAATCTCTACAGCCATACAAATTCAACTTTCTCAGTATAGTCCTTCTCCCCCGGGGAGAAGGTGGCAGCGCTTCGCTGACGGATGAGGGAACTCTGCGAATTGCCTTAAGCGCTCACTGCGCCATCATCGCTTCCCACCCCCACTCAACGCAATCCTAACCGAGGGAGTAAAACTCCAGGAAGAACCGTGAGCTACTCGTCGATGGCCTAGGCTTTGGGTGACAGCGGTTAGGATCGTTAGCTCGCCCTTGTTGCACAAGTACGTCGCCCAGATTAGTGCGACTTCTAAACGATCCTTTAAAATCAGTTACTTTCAAGTTACTTCAGTTACTTCCCTTCGACGAACTCCGCCCCGAATCGGTCCGTCAACTCCAGCTTCATCCGGGTTCGCTCTCGATCTATCATCAGCCAGATCTTCTCGCGTTCTTCGGTCGCCTTCTTGATCGTGTCTGCCTGCTTCTCGCGGATATTCTCAACATTCGAGGTCACGTTGTAATAAGGCATCTGCCCGCCAACGGCCCCCCAGACACTCGCTGATGCCCAGCCAGGATTGTAATTGCTCTGATAGGTAATCGACTTCTCATCCGTGTTGACGCTGATATACATCCCCCGCAACGACGACGCCAGCGCCTTCAGATAGTCTGCAATTTTCCCTCCGAACTGCAGCAGTTCATCCGGAACCCCATCGTAAGGCAGGTCAATAATCTTTTGGGCATAACGGTCATGATATGTCGCCGTCTGCAGGTAGTTCGTGCTGCGTCGACTTGCCCGCGACAGATCATCCAGCATTTGATTAACGGAGCGATAGTAATTCTGACTGGCTTTGTAGACCGCATCTTCGCCCGCCTGGCGATCCTGTTGAGGAGTCGTACGAGTCACCTGGGGCGTGTCTGTTGTCGCAGGAGGAACTGGATCAGCACTCGGTGCCTGCAGATGAGGCGACAACCACAGCGACATGAACTGACGCAGGCTATGTGGCTGTACGGTAAAGGTCGCTGTCGCTGTCTTCTCGCTGACTTGAAACTGCAGTGACTCCAACTCATCAACTTCCAGATTGCGCTCCGTCAGAATTTCTTCAAAGACTCGCTTGATCCAGTCCGGACTCAGCTTGATGTCAGCTGACGAGTGAATCGTCAGCGTTGCCTGCATCGAGGTCGTCGAGATCATCGAGACGCTGACCCCTTCCAGGCCGGTCAGAAACGTCGCCACGTTTGTGGGAGTCTGAGTCCCTGACGTTTCGCGCCACGTCTTGCCCACCCAGTCCTGAACCAGCAGCGGATCGAACACGCTGCGCAGGTCGAGCGCCATGATCACATGCGCCGTCTTGCCGGAAGCCGTCGTCAACGTCGGTGCAAACACCGGTGGACTGGTTCGATAAGTCAACGCAGAAATCCACTGCGATACAAACCGGTAAGCCGCGGGATAGACCAATGCAAACGTCTTCGCCTCATTATTGCCTGCCAGTTGCAGATAGTAGGCATTGCGATCCGTTCCCCGCGCGACTGGCACGTCGCCGACGGTTTGCATCGTCAGCCCCTGCTCTTTCGCCAGATCAGCCAGCGTGAAGTGAGCAGGCAGCGGTGCCAGTCCAATCTCCCACAATTGCCCGCGGACTGGATCGAGTTCTTTCGCGACGATCCCCCACTTCACCCAGGCTGGCACGGTCTCAATCCCCAGCTTTTCTGGATATTGACTCCATTGCTCTGACTGCCCCAGTGGCGTCTTCATCAGGGCATCAAACCGAAAGATCGCCAGGGCATTGGTGCTCTGAGGCAGTACATTCATCGTCGCCTGAACTTGCGTCGGCGACTGCGCAGACACCTCAGATCCGACCACAACAACAGCCACTACCAGCAGCCCAATCAGCAAACGAGACACCATCATGAAAACCTCAGATGTGAAACAAGATCCCAAACACAATAGCCGTGATTCAGCACGCCTCCATCATGCCCCAACCCATTCCACAAACGCAAGCCTCAATGCCCTCGATTTCCACTCTGATCCTTCTCGCCACGTGAGAAAGTGGACTAGTCGAACCTTCGGCTCGCCATGTAAAACCGCGAGGTTGAATGAGGGACATCTGCGAAATGCCTCCCACGCCGAGTCTTAGTTTGTCCCCACGACTTTCCCAATCCTCACCCGGACCAGATGCTTCAAATTCGCACAGTTGTCCAACACCCCCGCTGGCAGTTCCTTCGTCTGGCAAGAGACCGTCTTCGGCATAAAGAAACGCAACGGCCCACCCTTCTCCACCGTCAAGGGATTTCCATTCAACGCATACAATACCACTCCCTGCTCCAGCGCGATCGCAACAGGTATCGTCACCTGAAATCCATCTTCACTCGAAACCAACGTCACCTTACTTGCGTCCTCCATGCGATCCTTCTCAACGAGCGATTCAAACCGTACCCCTGTCCCGTGGCGACGCTCGTCGAGTGTGGAAACATCGTCTACCCGAGCCGATCCGGCCAGCGATGCCAGATCGTCATAACCAAACACACGCGAGAATCCATCGGCATATTCAATCGTCAACATACAGCCCCCCTCTCCCTGGCGAATGTCACCCCGCGTCACCCTTGAGCAACGCTTCGAAATCATCCTCCGACAACACTTTGACCCCCAACTGCTCGGCTTTCGCGAGCTTGCTTCCCGCATTCTCACCTGCGACCAGGTAATCCGTATTCTTCGAGACTGACGACCCCGCCTTTGCCCCGTTGATGCGAATCAGATCCTGAATCTCATCCCGCTTGTACTTCACCAGCGTCCCCGTGACGACAAACGTCTTTCCCGCAATTGGACTTGCTTCCGCAGCTGCCTGCCTTGCGACTGCTTCCTCTTCACTTCCCAGATTGAGCCCCAGTGATCGCAGTTCCTCGATCAGTCTTTTGCCGGCATCCGACGCAAAGAAATCGGCAACTGACTGCGCAATCGTCGGCCCGATCTCATCGACGTTCGCCAGGTCTTCTGCCGACTGTGCCATGATCCGGTCAACGGTGTAAAACTTCTCCGCCAGAATTTGAGCGTTCCGCGTTCCGACATGGCGGACATTCAGTCCCGTTAATAATCGCCACAATGGCTGCTGTTTTGAAGCCTCGATCCCAGCCAGCAGATTATCAATCGTTTTGGCTCCCATCCGCTCCAGCGACAGCATCTGCTCCCGCTTGTCCGCCAACCGATAAACATCCGGCAGCGAGGCAATGAGTCCTGCATCGAGCAGTTGCTCGATCATCTTGACTCCCAGCCCTTCAATATCCATCGCCCCGCGCGAGGCATAAAAACGCAACCGCTCTCGCAACTGTGCCGGGCAATCGGGATTGATGCACCGGATATAAACGCCCCCTTCGTCCTTCACAACAGGTTGCTGACACGCCGGACAAACCGTTGGAAATTCGTACGTTGTCTCACTCCCGCTCCTCTGCTCTTTCTCTACACGTACCACGTGCGGGATGATTTTCCCGGCCTTCTCGACAACAACCGTATCCCCGATCATCAACTCTAGCCGCTTCAACTCATCCTCATTATGCAGCGACGCACGAGACACCGTCGTTCCCGCAATCTCCACCGGCTGCAGGTGTGCCACCGGCGTCAACGTTCCCGTCTTTCCGACCTGGATTTCAATACTCAGCAGCTTCGTGATCGCCTCATACTTCTCCCACTTATACGCAACCACCCACCGTGGCGACTTGCTCGTGTTTCCCAGCGCATTCCGCAGATCGTACCGGTTGACCTTGATGACGAGCCCATCGATCTCGAAGTCCAGCTCGGTCATCTTTTCCATCATCGGCCCGATGTTCTCCATCAGCACCGCCATGTTCGGATACGTCGTCAACTCCGGCGTCACCTGCAGCCCAAACTGGCGCATCGTCTCAATCACCTCACTGTGACGCACCCCATTGAACCCGTCGGTATAGCCCAGGCCGTGGGCAAAGAACCGCACCTTCCGAGGCGCAAAGAGCGCCGGATCGAGCAACTTCAGCGCCCCTGCTGCTGCATTTCGCGGATTCGCAAACGGCACTTCTCTCCGCTCTGTTTGTGCCAGTCTCAGATTCGAGAAATCCGAATTCCGGATATAGGCTTCCCCGCGAATCTCAATCAGTTTCGGAATCGCCCGGTCCTTCGATCCCGTCAGCTTGAGCGGAACATCCGGAATGACGCGGGCATTATGCGTAATGTCATCCCCCTCACGCCCATTTCCACGCGTCAACGCCTGCACCAGTTTTCCATCTTCATAGACGAGGGCCAGCGCGACCCCATCGATCTTATACTCGACTGTGTACTCAATCTCGTCGACTTCCAGCAGCTTACGAACCCGCGTATCGAACTCCAACAACTCCGCTTCCTGATACACGTTATCTATCGACAACATCGGCAGTCGGTGAGGAACTGTCCGAAAACCCTCAATCGGCTCCCCGCCCACCTTCTTCGACGGACTCGCAGGATCATCGAACTCGGGATGCTCGCTTTCCAGTTCAATCAGCCTCTTGAGCAGGCGATCAAAGTCCAGATCCGAAATCGTCGGGCGAGCCTCGACGTAATAGCGATAATTATGATCCTCCAGCTGCCTGCGAAGATCGAGAATCTCGTCTTGAACCGATGCCATGCAATCCCACCACACTTGTGATCAACGTCATGAAAATCTAGTGCGTCGCCATGGCAAAACATCGCATGTAGACACAGGCATCCAGTATAGCGTGTCGCGGGACGTGGTTCACTTCGCTCACATCGGGTGGCACAAAAAGCGTCCACACGAAATTCATTCAAAACGTTCTTCACCACTCAGCGAAGCGTGGCCCGCATTCGCTTCCACCATCAAATCATCATCAGGAGATTTCTTCCGCTGCCCAGGGATCGATCAGCTGTTCCCGAATTGCAAACAGCGCCAGTTTCACGCGATCGTGAATTCCCAGACGGTTCATAATGCGGTACTTGTGGCTGTCGACCGACTTCTCAGACAGGTGCATGATCTTGGCAATCTGCTTGACGCTATGCCCCCAGGCCAAGTAGCGCAAAACCTCAATCTGACGATTGGTCAGCAAAGGTCCCTGCCCATCGGAAGCCATCCGATACGCCCGCAAGTGAGGATCAAACACAATCATGTTCATCATCGACGACGTATAAAACACTTCTCCTGCGAGCACTTTATGCAGCGCTTCAACGATTGTCTCCTGAGAGTCTGACTTCAGCAGGAAACCATCAGCCTTCGCTTGGAGAACATTTGAAACCAGCAGGTTCGTGGCCGTGCGGCCAAGAAACACAATTTTGCACATCGGCACGAGTGCGCTGATGCGTTCGGCGAGATTGAAAGGGCAGCAGCTCGGTAAATCCACATCGATCAACGCAACATTCGGATTCAGACTGACCAACTGCGATTCGACGGCGTCTGCGCTTGGCAGTTCGTGAATCTGCAGGCTGACAGACTGACCGATCAAGTATTTCAAACCACGAGAGAACAGCTTCTCGTGCTGAATAATCACTAGGTTCATGCTTATAGACCGTGTCTAACTCGGCGAGTCGAGATTGTATTCTAAGATGTGTCGATAATTGAAAAAGAACAAACCCTAAGCCTTGACTCAAGGGGGGTTGCAATTTTTATGTGAAGTTCCCGCAATGATGAATCGACGATGTTAAGCGTAGCTAATAGTTTTCGGGAATTACGCAAAGTTTTCCCTGCATTTGTTCGAAATTGCTGAGATTCGTTGCGAGTTTGAGCAATGTCTTGCCTTGCTTGACATTTCTGCACAATACGCATCACTGAGCATCGCGGACAGACATGCATGCAGACGTAAACATTTTACGTGAAAGAATTACCTGCGTCGCACAGAAGGTCAGTTTCGGTAGCCGACTGAGTGCAACGCGAGGTGAAACCACCAAAAAAGCTGCGAACGCTGTGCCATTTTGCAAGCCACATAATACTGCGCGCAATAATCAACCTACTGCGTGCTGTTTTTTGGTTCTGTAGGCGGTTCTGCCGACAAATTCTGAAGAATGGAATACATCACAATGTTCATCGCGAGACGTGTTGCATCCTCGGTTACATAACCTTCACATCCGATCGCATTCTGCTTCTCTAATGCGCAAGAGATATCGTACTTACTATAAACGACCACAAATCGACCATTGATCTGAATGCCTTCCAAAAAGGGCTCGACGTCTTTGACATTGGTCTCAATGGTCCGATCTCCGCCGCCGCTGAGCCCTGATGATGATTCGCGACGCTTGACTGTCTGCAGCTTGTGAAAGATTCCAAACAGCTCATCATTTAACGGAATCCGCTTGAGTTCCCCTGCTCCGAACATCTCTGTCATCAGCTGTCGGAAACTGGCGTCAAATTTCTCAGCTCCGCAGCAGGCATCGGCAAAGAGCACTCCCCCGTTTTCCAGGTAGGACTTCAAGCGATCTCGTTCGTCAACCGAGAAGTTGAAGTTCCGCTGGCCGTGCATCATCACCATCGCATAGCGGTACAATTCCGGACTCGACGGCGCCACCTGCTTGGGCTCCGCGACCGTTGGCACGCCGACTGATTCATTCACCGCGTTCAACATCCGGACGATGGCATTGGGCGCTGTGTTCCAGTCCCCTTCATAACGCAATTTTGCCAACTGCAGGTTTCCGCGTTGCTGTTCCAGGCTCGTCTTGGAATCGGCCAGTAGCTCTGTACTCTTCAGCTTGTCCGGCAGTTCCCGACCCGTCGCATACGCAATCACATTCACGCCGACACTCAGCGATTTGAAGATCGAAGATGTCGCCGCCTGCGTCTGCTTTGCACTTGGAGCAATCGACCACTTGTCCCATAAACACGAATGATCGTACGGCGAATAGACAATCGCTGTCCGACATCCGATATCCGCTCCCTCAAGTTCGACACCTTCAGCTGCCAGCAGATAATCACTCCGGTAAATCGGGTGATCGGGCGGCAAAGGCCTCAAATCAATCTGGTCATTCGGGTACATCCGCCTGACGAGTTGACGAATCCCATCATCGAACTCGGCGTTTTTACAGTTGGCGACCGCAAAGATGAATCCTCCCTGATAGACATAGTCCCGTAACAGCGATAGCTCCGCTTCGTTGATATACGGGTTGATATTCTCATCCCCGCTGATGTAAAGAATCGGCGCCTGCAGCAGATCCGCGACCGATCCTGTCTTCGCCGCTACAGAAAGATCCAGCTCCTGCCACGAAATCAGCTTCGGCCACCGCGGTCTCGTCGAGATGAACTCCGTCAGATTTCTGGCATCGAGAGGGTGTTTATTCCAGCTTCCCCCCAAAGGAATCCCCGCAACGCCGGCATTCTTTCCGTACTTCACCTTGTTGATCAGCACAGGCGACAAGCCCTTCGAAAGGAACAATAAGGCTAAGCTCGTCCCGATCGTCGGCTCAGCTTCAATCGAACCTAGTCCCCGCCACTCACCGTTCGCCCCATTCTGGCGCTGGAGGATCTTGCGTACCCCATCTCGATACCAGTCATTGTCCCCAAAAAATCGCTGTCCTGACAAACGACCGGCCCGCTCAAGACCGTACAGATAATACAGCCACCATTCGCCAGAAGCAGGGTTCTGGCTCGTCGTGAAATTGCGGTCCATCCAGGCGTATGCCCGTTCGAGTACCATGTCATTCTTCGGTTCGACGCAGCAGATCGGTGTGCCATCTGGATTGAGTGCTTCTTCATCGCGGAGGAAATGCTGGCAGATACTCACCGATGAGATTCCCGCACAAGTCATACTTCCCGTCGAGCCACTCTCATTCACGCCGCCACGATATCCCCAGCCGCCATCACCGTTTTGGGCACCGACCCAATGCTTCAACGCAGCATCCCACGTCTTCCGATCGACGCGATAATCCATGTAAACGGCTTCGCGCAGTCCAAGGATCGCAAACTGACCGTTACTTCGATCCGTCGATTCACTGTTCGACCCCGTCAGCGAAACATTATATCCCCAGTTCCCTGGCTCGGGCCCGCGCGTGATGATTGATGCTTCCAACTTCTGCGCGAGGATTGCCGCCCTCGTCCGATCGACGTCATATTGATGAGCAGCTGCATAGACCGACAATAACAGAGACGTCTCGTAAGTCGTCGAAGGCTCCGGTTCCTTGGTCGACCGTAAGAAATTCAGTCCCTTGGCGACGACGGGGTGCTTGGCATCTAAACCGCTATTCAGCAGCGCCAGCACAGCCAGACTCGTCGCCCCTGTCGGATAACGCTCATTCATGTTCGATGGCCAGCTGCCATTTGCGTTCTGCTTGCTGACCAGAAACGTCCGGCCTCGCTCGATCGACTTCAAAACCATCTCTGATGTCGGTTCCTGAGCGGGCAGATTCGCTGTTTGCCCCAGCGTTAATAACGCAACACAAAGCATTCCACAGGCAACGGAGACAGCCTTCAATGGTCCATCAATCATGAAAAGTCCTGACATCCAGCAGAAACTGCCAACAGATTGTGTAGTCGTCCACGTACAAATGAGTTACGCAAAGTTATTACGATCCAGTGATCGATTTTGCGAACCCGATTCTCTAAGATGATTGTCGTTGTCGACGACCTCGACGGCAAGGTCAGGCCATTTTACCTGACCGGAATGCACTAGACTGCTTTGAGGACACACCATTGGCGACCGAGAAGAAAGACTTCGACGACTTCCTCGACAAGTTCAAAAAACACCGCGAACTGATGACCGATGAACTCCACAAAGTCATCGTCGGCCAGGACGCGGTCATTGAGCAGATCCTGGCTGCCGTCTTCACGGGTGGTCACTGCCTTCTGGTTGGTGTCCCCGGCCTCGCGAAAACCCTCGTCGTCAGCACGATCGCCCAAATTCTGGATGTTTCCTTCAAACGCATTCAGTTCACCCCCGACCTGATGCCCTCCGACATCACCGGCACCAACGTCCTCGACGAAAATGAAGCCGGCCGTCGAGAATTCCGCTTCGTCCAGGGACCCGTCTTCACCAACATCCTGCTGGCAGACGAAATCAACCGAACCCCGCCCAAAACCCAGGCCGCCCTCCTGCAGGCGATGCAGGAACGTCAGGTCACCTACGGCCAGACGACTTACGACCTCCCTGACCCCTTCTTCGTCATCGCGACTCAGAACCCGGTCGAACAGGAAGGGACCTATCCGCTGCCAGAAGCCCAGCAGGACCGCTTCATGTTCAACATCAAGGTCGATTACCCGACCTTGGATGAAGAAATCCGCATCCTCGAAGCGACCACCCGCGGCGAGAAGCCGGAAGTTCGCAAAGTCCTCTCGGCCCGCTCGATCCTCTACCTGCAAAAGCAGATCAGCATGATTGAGATCAGCCCGCTCCTGTTCAATTACATCGCCCGCATTGTCCGTGCGACTCGCCCCAGCGACCCGACTGCCCCTAAGTTCATCAAAGAAATGATCGACTGGGGAGCAGGCCCCCGCGCCGGCCAATACCTCATCAATGGCGCCCGCGCCATGGCCGCCATGGACGGCCGCCCCGCCATCTCATTCAACGACGTCCGACGAGTCGCTGTCCCCGTTCTTAGACACCGCCTCGCGACCAACTTCCAAGCCCAAGCCGAAGGCTACACCACCGACACCCTCGTCCAACGGCTGATCGCCGAACTGCCGGAATCGACGATTGAGAAGTACGAGAAGCGATAACCCTTTTGACTTCCGAGGAACTCGAATTCCATGTTGCGAAGTTTGACACTTACTGGAACAGGTCCAACAGCAGAGCTTACTGCTGAATTTGGCGAGCGACTAAACATTATCACAGGCGACAACAGCCTGGGAAAATCGTTCTTGCTTGATTTATGTTTTTGGTGCCTGACAGGTACATGGCCAGGCGCTCGCATGGCACGCCCACAGGAAAATTCACAAGCACCAACAATCAAATACAAAGTTGCGAGTAAGACAACGGAGGCGGATCGAAAGGCTGATTTTGATTTTGAATCATGGACATGGCATCGTCAGCGTGGTCGCCCACCAATGGCTGGCCTTGTTATTTATGCTGCAGTCGATGGGAGTTTTTCAGTATGGGATCCTGCCAGAAACTACTGGCGTGGCACAAGTGAAAATGATGATGAACCAAGAGCGTATCTCTTTGAACCTGAACGAATCGATTCCGTTAATGATATCACAAGTTCGACTATGCCCCGAGATGTTGCAAATGGCTTATGGGCAAACGGAAAACCTCTTTGCAACGGCCTGATTTCTGATTGGTCAAACTGGTATCACCAGAATGGAGAGCCGTTTCGCCTATTAAAGGCAACGGTTGAGAGCCTCTCGCATCCAAGAGAACCTCTTGAATGCGTTGCCCCAGTACGTTTAGATGCTGATGATCCAAGGTCTTATCCAGCTCTGAAGACTCGTAGTGGAGTCTTGGCGTATCCCCAATGGTCAGCGAGTGTTAAAAGGATCGTAAAGATTGCTTATCTGCTTGTATGGGCATGGACGGAACATGAAAATGCAGCTCGGCTAAAGAGCAAAGGCCAAACAACAGATCAAGTAATTTTAATTATTGACGAGGTCGAATCGCATCTTCACCCAAAATGGCAAAGAACCATTTTTCCAGCAATACTGTCGGCTTTCAACAGTATGAAAGCAGGATTAAACTTGCAGGTCATCAGCGCCACTCATTCTCCACTAGTATTAGCTTCACTTGAGCCTCGCTTTGATGAGCAGATTGATCACCTGTTCTTGTTCGATTGGGATAACACGACCCAACAAATCACGTTTGAAGAACAAACATGGATAAAGTACGGTGATGCCGTTGGCTGGCTAACGTCCCCCATATTCGGACTTGAACAAGCTAGATCAAAGCCTGCTGAAATCGCCATTGAAGCAGCAGAAGCATTTGCACGAGGAGACCTCGATCAACTTCCAGAGCACTTAAGCACTAGAGACGAAATTACCTCGGAACTGAAGAGGTTACTTCCTGCTTTAGATCCATTTTGGCCAAGATGGTTAATGGGGAGCAAGCAGTGAAGAAGTTTGATCGTGTGGAAAAACCTGGAAGATTTGATAAGGAATGTCGGATACCCGGTCAACATTGGCTAGAGGAAAACCCTGGTTTCACAACTGCGAAAAACCTTTGGAGTCAATTCGAACCGGACTTAAGGGCCGGGTTCAAAGAACTATGCGCATACTGCTGCATGTGGATAGCGTACGGTGAAGTTGATCATTTCATTCCTGTTTCTAAGCTTAAGAAAGAAAATAGGTCTTCAGAAATCTATGATTGGGATAACTTTCGATACTCCTCGCACGAACTAAACAATAAAAAAAAGGCCAAGGTGGTTATTGATCCATTTGTAGTCGAAAATGATTGGTTTGAAATCATTCTTCCTTCGCTTCAAATGAAGTTGACAGACAAGGTCCCTGAACAATTCAAGGCTGTTGCAGAGTTCGTTCTTAGTAAAGATGGTCTCGATCTTTCAAATGGTGAGTACGTTATCCGCTCTCGAGAACAATTCTTCAAAATTTACATTGAAGGAGTAAGTATTGAAAAGCTCAGGCAGTGGGCTCCTCTCATCGCAGATGCTATAGAAAGAGATCTCGCTCAGGACATTGATTGGCGCGTGAGATACTTGGCCAATCCGGGTGATACACAATGAAAACCGCCGAACAATATCTGAAACCCGAAGTCATTCAGACCGTCGCGCGGCTGGATCTTCGTGCGAAGTTTATTGTCGAAGGCTTTCTCTCGGGGCTGCATGCGTCGCCGTTCCAGGGCTTCTCCGTTGAATTCTCCGAACACCGTCGTTACTCGCAGGGGGACGACCTCAAGGACATCGACTGGCTCGTCTTCGCCAAGACCGACCGGTACTACATCAAGAAGTACCAGGCCGAGACGAACATGACTGGGTTCCTCATGATGGACCTCTCTGAGTCGATGGCGTACACCTATCGCCAGTCGATGACGAAGTTCGAATACTCTATCTGTCTGGCGGCAGCGCTTGCGTACCTGATGATCCATCAGCAGGATCCTGTGGGCTTGATCACTTTCGATGAAAAAATCCGCAATATCATCCCCGCCCAAAGCCGTCGCACGCAGTTGGCCACCATTCTTGCTTACCTTGCCAAATCCAAGCCAGCTGGGATTACCGACCTCGCCGGCAGTCTCCGACGTTATCCCTCGATCATTAAACACAAATCCCTGCTGATGATTTTCTCCGACCTGCTCACCGAACCCGAAGAGGTCCTTAAAAGCCTCCAGCTCATTCGTCATGCCGGTCATGACGTCATCCTCTTTCATATTCTCGACGAAGCAGAGGTCACTTTCCCGTTTCAGGGACAAGTCGAACTGAAAGATCCGGAAACGGCCCAGGAACTCCGCGTCGACGGCTTGGGTATTCAGCAGGAATATCTCAAAGCGCTCGCCGAGTTCCGTGAACGCTTCCGCTCCAAAGCTCTCCAGATGGGGGCAGATTATGTCCCACTGGATACGAGCATGCGATTCGATCGCGCTCTTTTAGAATATCTTTCCCAACGCAAATCTCGCGGCTGACGTACGAAAGATTGCAGATCCTCCATGACCTACTGTCGGAGTCATCAGCGTGGACGCTCACGCATTGGACTGGTTTCAGGCTCTCGCAGTCGATTGATCGAGTAGCACAATTATTCGTGATCTAACGACTGCACAAGAACCATGGAATGGTCGAATGGTGACATGCTGGAACGCCAAACCACCATGCTGGTTACCAAAATCACTTTCTTACCCATTTCTTAACCCGACATACTGGAATCTTGGACGCGAACCCTGCATGATAATTTTCAAGGGATTTCTTCATATTCATTATTCCTTATGTATCCACTTCTGATAGGGTTTGATTTCTGACGCTTGTGCCCATCTTACATGCGTCCCAAATCCGACTGTTTCAGGCCTGAGCCGAAGGATCTTCGCTCGCGCCGAACGTCAGGACTGTGATACCGTCATTTTTAAGCTCAAGTGGAATCGAAATGAGTCAGTCGACTGAACCAGTCATTCAAATTCGCAACCTTTCCAAGATCTATCGCGACTTCTGGGGACGTAAAAAGGTCGAAGCTGTTAAATCGCTGAGCCTCGACGTCAAACCGGGCGAAATCTTCGGTCTGCTAGGACCGAACGGCTCGGGAAAAACCACGACGATGAAAATGCTCCTGGGGCTGCTGTTCCCCTCGTCGGGAGATATCAAAGTCCTCGGCAAGCCTGCTCACGATGTCGAAAAGAACGAACGCATCGGCTACCTGCCGGAAGAATCGTACCTGTACCGCTTTCTGAACGCGGAAGAAACTCTCGATTTCTACGGCCGACTCTTCAAGATGTCGCCCCAACAAAGACGTCAGCGTCGCGATGAACTTATCGAGATGGTTGGCATTAAGCACGCCCGTAAGCGTCAGCTCAAAGAATACTCGAAAGGGATGACCCGACGTATCGGTCTGGCTCAGGCCCTGATCAACGATCCGGAACTGGTTCTCCTCGACGAACCAACCTCGGGTCTGGATCCACTCGGTACCAGAGACATGAAGGACCTGATCATTCGCTTGCGTGAGCAAGGCAAGACGGTTGTCATGTGCTCCCACCTTCTGGCCGACGTTCAGGACGTCTGCGACCGCATCGCGATCCTTTATAACGGCGAACTGAAGGTTCTGGGAGACGTTTCTGAACTCCTCAAAGAGCAGGAAGAAACCGAACTCCTCACCAGCAAACTCAGTCCTGAAGCTCTCAAAGACGTCCAGGCTGTCCTCGATAAACACAAGGTCAAGCTTCACAAAGCCGGCCAGCCTTCATCGTCTCTGGAAGAACTCTTCCTCCGCACTGTCCAGACCAGCAAAGAGCGTCCAGGACGCCGCATTGTTCAAGAAGACCTTAAATCAGGAACCGGCGTTTCCTGACCAATCGAGGCTCGCTGATCGCCGACTTCTGTCAGGCACCAGCAAGCCTTCGCTTTGTACTCCAATGCGTGACTGCGTTTTTCTTCCTATTCTTTGTTTCTGATGGTAGTCGCCAACCATGTCTTTTGATGCTCCCAACTTCGATTTCCTGATGAGCCTGGGAATTTTTTCCCTGGTCATGCTCGGATTTTTCGTTCTGGTCATCGGTCTTTCGATGCTCGGCTCGTTCATGACACATGGAACGGGTGGCTTCGGCGTCGTGATGCAGAACTTCCAGCGTGCGCTGATCGACTTTTTCTCGATCTCGCCGAAACGCATCGGCGCCATCGCTGACCTCACGATTAAAGAATCGATCCGCAAGAAGACACTTCTGGTCTTCGTGATTTTCGCGATCCTCTTCATGTTCGCAGGCTGGTTCATTGGCGGGACAACCGACCGACCCGACCTTCAAGTCCGCGTTCTCGTCAGCTTCGTTCTCAAGACGATCAGCTGGCTGGTTCTCATCGTCATCCCACTGCTCGCCTGCTGGGGGCTTCCTACCGATATCAAGATCCGCTCGCTTCATACCGTCATCACAAAGCCAGTCCGTCGCAACGAAGTTTATCTCGGTCGACTTCTGGGTTACTCAGCCGTCGGAACAGGCGTTCTGGCGATTATGGGACTCGTTGGTTACATCTGGATCGTTCGCCAGACTCCCGCTGCCGCTCAAAGTGAATTAATCAGCCGCGTTCCGATCTACGGCGCCCTGTCCTTCTCAGACCGATTTGGTCGTTCTTCCGAAGGTCAGGCCGGGATTAACGTTGGATATGAATGGGACTTCCGCAGTTACATCGAAGGTGGTACGAAGTCTCGCACGTTCTACACATTTGACGGTCTTGACGTCAACAACCTTCGTAGCAGCTTCGCATCGCGTAAAGCCGCTTACGATAAAAAAATTCAGGCAAATCCGGAAACAACAACCCCCGAGCCAGGTGCTCTCAATCTCGAGTACAACTTTGAAGCGTTCCGGGCTTACAAGGGAACTCTCGACAAACGCCTCTCGGCTCGCATTGTCCTGATCAATCCAGATGACGAAAAAGTCCGCGTACCTCTGCCGGTCTTTGAAGTGAAAGAGTTCAGTCGCTTCAACGAAGAAAAGCTGATCCCTGTTCCTGAAGAGATCACTTACCGCGACGAAGAAAGCCAGCAGCTCAAAACGGCCAACCTCTTCACCGACGTCATGCCCAAGGGCAATCTCAAAGTCGAGGTCGAGTGTCTTGATCCAGGCCAGTATCTCGGGATGGCTCGTCCTGACCTCTTCATCCGTATGCCAGACAAGTATTTTGCCACCAGCTACTTCAAATCGATCTTTGGTATCTGGCTTCAGTTAACGCTGATGATCATGCTCGCTGTGACTGCCAGCTGCTTCGTCAAGGGGCCAGTGGCCACCCTGCTGACCTTCTCACTGGTTCTCGTCGGGATGACGCCTCTGAGCACGATGATGTTCCAGATGCTCCAGGGACAGATTGAAGGGGGTGGACCAGCAGAAGCCATCTATCGTATGTGGGCTCACATGAACCCCTCGGTTGAGATTCAAGCCGGTGCCTTCAGTTACTTCCTGAAAATCATTGATGGTATTGCTCTTGGCTTCCTGGCGGTCGCGTTCTTCATTGTCCCGGGCTTCGTCAACTTCCGCATGGTGGAATACACCGCCAACGGCTTTGATGTCCCATGGATGAGTTCACTTCTGCCGGCCATCGCAATTACTCTCGGATATGTTATTCCCTGTCTTATCATTGGTTACTGCTCTCTGACCTTGAGAGAGATGGAGGCCAAATAATGAACAATCTGACTTCGCAACAACGCAAACTTCTCTACGTCTTTGGGATCCTGCTCCTGCTGGTACCCATTGTTTACCTGGGACTTCCAGGCTCGGCGAACTTCAAAGGCAAACTGGCCGATCTTCGTACAAAGTACGAGCTCGGCGAAGCCAGCCTGGGGAACGTCGACCCGGCCTCTGCCACGATGAACCTTGTTCTCCTTGGGATGCGCGGCGTCGCCGTCAACGTCCTTTGGCAGCAGGCTATCGAGCAGAAAGAACACAAGCAGTGGGGTGAACTCCGTTCGACGGTCGACTCCATCGTTCTGCTCCAGCCTCACTTCCGTCAGGTCTGGGAATTCCAGGGCTGGAATCTCGCCTACAACGTCTCTGCAGAATGGGACGGCGTCGCTGACCGCTTTCACTGGGTCAAAGAAGGGGCGAAGTTCCTTAAAGAAGGAACCGAACGCAATAAGAAGTACTCCGAACTCTACTGGGAAACCGGTCGTGTGATTGGACCCAAGATCGGTCGCTCGGATGAGTGGAAGCTGTTCCGCAAGTTCTTCCTCCATGACCCTGACAATCCCAGCTACAAGCACGATTTCCCGCCAGACTCACCCGAAAACGCGGACGTTCTGCCAGATCAGGAACTCAATCCTGAGCAGGAAGACAATTACCTCGTCTCCAAGAAATGGTTCACCGACGCAAACACGGTGGAAGCGCTTCCAGGTAACCGACAGAAGAAGTTCGATCGTCTGATTTTCCGCTCTTATCCAGCCCGTTCACAGTACAACTATGCTGATGCTTTGCATCGTGAGGGAACCTTCAATGAAGGCTCTCGCGCTGCATGGGAGCAAGGCTACAAAGAATGGACGACTGAATATGGCGTTGATCGTGTCGAGTCATCTTTCAACGGAACCATCCAACTCGAAGCAGACGATGCAACCGTTCAGGAGCTTTGCGACTTGGATGCATTACGCACCGATATGACCGAAGACCAGCGCAAAGTCTACACCAACTTTGATGCCAAGAAGAAAGCGATCGAGTTCAATCAGAACAAGACGAACTATCGCTATTGGCGTGTCCGTGGTCAGGCTGAAAAAGACAAGACCATGGAAGAAGCTCACCGCGAGATCTATGCAGCTCGCGACGCTTACCTGAAACAGGGAGACCTGGAGACTGGTCTGAAGCTGATCGAATCAGGCATGAAGAAGATGCAGGAAATGCTCGACAAGCTCGAGTACACCGAACTTCAACTGGAAGACAACCTCCAGGAAGAATGCATCAAAGCCGTCATCGTCTGGAAGAGTATGCTCGAAGTCAAACGCCAACCACTTCCTGAGAATTATCCTCTCAAGAAGATGTATGACGAAAATCCTCAACGCGTTGCTGAGTTCGAGGAAATCTTCCGCAATCAGTACGGCAGCTAGTTTTCAGCATCGTACAGTCGCTTTCAAACGCCCTCGGATCGATTCCGGGGGCGTTTTTGTTTCCCCCTACTGAAAATTGTCCACACAGCCGCTCGACTCTCAACGCGCGTCCGGTAGAATTGGGGTTTGGTTCGTGAACCTTTCTGGCAGTTTCGCGTCCATTTCAATCGCGATCCACCAGTACCCTTTCGTTCTCTCGAAGTGAATTCCGCAATGACAGTAGATCCGCAGCAGCCTGAACTTGAGGCTGATACCAGTCACGACACTCCCGTCCCGGCCCCCGTTCCTGCGAGCCCGGCCCGACAGAAGCAACTCACGACGTCCAAAGAGCGTGCCATCCGCTTCGCTCAGATCGCTGATGAACTCCGCGGTAAGGATACGCTTGTCCTCGATCTGTCAGGCGTGACCTCCGAGTTTGATTTCTTTGTGATCACCAATGGAACGAGCCCGCGCCACCTGCTCGCGATCGCGGACGAAGTCGACCAGACGATGAAGCAGGACAAGACGCCCAAGTTCGGTATGGAAGGCTATAACAGCGAGTCGTGGATCCTGCAGGACTACGGCGATGTGATCCTCCACGTCTTCACCGAAGACGCCCGCAAGCTGTACAACCTCGAACGCCTTTGGGGCGATGCCGAAGTCGTCGACTGGCAGCCGACTCCCACAGCCAACAGCTAATGAGATTGAATTAGCCACAGAGGTCACAGAGAACACCGGGATCAAGCGACTGTTCTTTGTGACCTTTTCGTTTTACCAGACCCAACGAATTCAAGTGATCACACAGGACCAGGACAACTTCATCATCAGGATGTCTGACTTTTTCTCCTTCGTCTGACCTCCGTGTCCTCTGTGTCCTCTGTGGTTCATCCTCTCTGGACAATCACGATGAACCTCCTGAGCCTCCTCAAACAACGCTTCTCAACCGCCCTGACTGGTCTTGTTGACGCTCCTGCTGATTACCTCGCCCTCATTCGCCCGGCCGGCGATCCCAAGTTCGGCGACTATCAGGCCAACTGCGCGATGCCGCTCGCGAAGGTCCTCGGCAAACCCGCCAAAGACATCGCGGGCGAGATCGTCTCGCGCCTCGATGTCAACGACATCTGTCACCCTCCCGAGATCGCAGGCCCTGGCTTCATTAACCTCAAGTTCAAAGACGAATTCCTCCTCCAGCAGTTCGTCGCTGCCACCATCGATGAACGTGTCGGCGTCGAAAAGTCCGCCAACCCACAGACCGTCATCATCGATTACTCCTCTCCCAACGTCGCCAAGCCGATGCACGTCGGACACCTGCGCAGCTCGGTCATCGGTGCCGCGATCGATAAGCTCTTCCGCTTCCTCGGCCACCACGTCACCAGCGATAACCACATCGGCGACTGGGGGACGCAGTTCGGGATGATCATTTATGGCTACAAGAACTTTCTCGACGAAGCTGCTTACAAAGCTAATCCCGTCGGCGAACTCTCGCGGCTCTACCGACTCGTCAATCAACTCTCCGATTACCATGAGCTGAAGACTGGTCTTCCCAAGCTCGAAGCAACCGTCGCCGAGCTGACCGACAACCTCGCGACCGCCGAAGCGGCCCCGCTCGATAAGAAAGACAAAGTCGCCGCCCAGAAGCTCAAAGACCTCCGCAACGCCCTGACGTCTGCCAAAGAGGAAGTGGTCTCCGCCAAGTCCAAGATCGCCAGTGTTGAAGCCAATGCAGACCTCTCAGCCAAAGCCCAGGCCCATCCCGAGATCGCACGCCTGGCTCGCGTGGAAACCGCAAAGCTGCACCAGAATGATGCCGAGAACCTCGCGCTCTGGCACAAGTTCCTGCCTGAATGCTTGAAGGCCATGGATCAGGTCTACGACCGACTCGACATCAAGTTCGACATGACTCTCGGCGAAAGTTATTACCAGCCGATGCTCGCCGACGTCGTCAGTGACCTCCAGCAGCGTGGCCTCGCGAAGGAAAGCCAGGGCGCGATGTGCGTCTTCATCGAAGACAACCCCGCCCCGTTCATCGTCCGCAAAGCCGATGGTGCTTACACCTACGCGACGACCGACCTCGCTACCATCCAGGACCGCGTCGAACGACTTCACGCCAACACCATTTTGTACGTTGTCGATGCCCGTCAAAGCGAACACTTCCAACTCCTCTTCAAAACCGCAGCCCTCTGGAAGTACCCGCACGCCACGCTGAAGCACATCAGCTTCGGCACCGTCATGGGCGAAGACCGCAAACCCTATAAAACCCGCAGCGGCGATACCGTCGGCCTCGAAAGCCTCCTCGACGAAGCCGTCGTCCGCGCCAAAGCCATCGTCGAAGAGAACGAGTCTCTCAAACGCGACGAAGACGCCAAGCTGTCCGCGAACGACATCGAACTCATCGCCCAACGCATCGGCATCGGCGGCATCAAATACGCTGATCTGAAGCACCACCGCGAAAGCGACTACGTCTTCAACTGGGACAAGATGCTCGCCAAGAAAGGCGACACCGCGACCTACATGCAATATGCCTATGCCCGCATCAGCGGCATCTTTCGCAAAGGGAACATCGATCGAGAGCAGCTGCGCCAGTCGTCATTCGACCCTGTTCTCAACGAGCCCCTTGAACGCGCATTGGTCATCAAGCTCATCCGGTTCCAGGAGGTTCTCGAAGACGCAGCCTCGGAATATCGACCCAATCTCCTCTGCCAGTATCTCTTCGAAACCGCAGACCTCTTCAGCACCTTCTACGACCAACATCAGGTCCTCGGTGCCGACGACGAGGCCATCAAGAAGTCCCGCCTGCTCCTGTGCGATCTGACCGCCCTCGTTATGAATCAGGGCCTCGCGCTGCTGGGGATTGAAACCATCGAGCAGATGTGATTACGTCGCTCATCCCCCGGGTGGTCCAGCTGTTGATGGCTGGATCGCGTAGCAACAAGAAGCCAGCGTCATGCGTCAGCGATTCGAGCTGACATGGTGAGTTTCATTGGATGCGTATGGTGACGCTTCTTGTTAGCTTTGCTCACCCAGCCGTAAACGGATGGGCCACCCGAACCTACTCATTCACTGTCACTGGCCGACCGCGCAGGATCTGGGCGATGTGCATGATTTTCATCGGCTTGTGTTGTCGCAGGATCAGCCCTTGCATGTGCATCAGACAGGACATGTCGCCGGCTGCGAGCACTTCTGCGCCTGCCTGCTCATGATCGTGAATGCGGTCGTTGCCCATCATGCAGGAGACGGCTTCTTCACTGACAGCGAACGTCCCGCCGAAGCCGCAGCATTCATCGGGGCGCGTCAGCTTCGCAAGCGTCAGACCTTTGATCTTGGAGAGTAGCTCTCTCGCCTTGCTGAACTCGGGAATCTGCTGTTCGCTGCTGCGACCTAATCGCAGTTCGCGTAAGCCGTGGCAGCTTTGATGCAGTCCGACGACGTGCGGGAAAGACTCGGGAAAGGCGTCGAATTTGATGACATCGACCAGGAACTGGGTCAGCTCAAACGTCTTTTTCTGGATCTCGTGATACGCATGCTCATCGTTGATCAGCTCGTGGTAGTGATTGACGACCATCGAGGTGCAGCTGCCGGAGGGGCAGACGATGTAGTCGTACTTCTTGAAGATCTCGATGAACCGCTGGGCGAGAGGCTTGGCCTGATCGAGGCAGCCCGTGTTCGCCATCGGCTGGCCGCAGCAGGTTTGTTCAAATGGATATTCCACGCGACAGCCGGCCAATTCCAGGAGTTCGAGAGTCGCCATCGCGACGTCCGGATACAGCTGGTCGATGTAGCAGGGGATAAACAGTCCCACGAGCGGTTGGGTCATGTGAGAAAGGCCAGTCGGGATGTGAGTTGATAAAGAAGCCGTGAAATCGCCAGTTGGGAGTTGGAATCACGGGTTCGGTTGGACATAATCATTGGTTGACGAGTCTCGTGACGCATTAGCGTGGCGTGATTCGTCACTCAAACATACCATGGCATTATCGTCCAGATCAACCGACATCCGGTTGGTGAATCTGGCCAAAATAGAACAGATCGAACCGGGTCAACCGGTTGCGACGGAGTAGTGAACCGGTGGCCGCTGGTCCAATCTTTTATCGTGAAGCGTTGACGGTTCCTCGTCAGATCAAACATTACCTGATTCGCAGCGGATATCTCTTCGCCCTGCTCGTGCTGCTTTATACGACCAGCCAGGCGACTTTCGGCTGGCAGGTTTACCGTAGTCCGACGGCGCTGGCGCAGTTTGGTGAGCTGGTCTTCCAGATCTTTGCACTGATCCAGTTGACGCTCGCGCTGGCGGTTTCTCTGGTCTTTGCAGCGGGGAATGTCTCGCTGGAGAAAGACAGAAAGACGCTGGT
Source organism: Lacunimicrobium album (assembly GCF_052161635.1). Taxonomy (GTDB): domain Bacteria; phylum Planctomycetota; class Planctomycetia; order Planctomycetales; family Planctomycetaceae; genus SXPC01. Next base: position 540,833 of record NZ_CP197413.1, on the reverse strand, counting down.
TCTGCTGCTGGTGACGGATCTGCGTGATCGGGAACTGGTCCTTGGGAAACTGGCGGCGAGTATTCTGCAGATCGCGGTTCTGCAGGCGGTTTCGATTCCGATCTTCATGATGCTCACGCTGCTGGGCGGGACGACTTTGCAGCAGGTGCTGTGGGTCAGTCTGCTGACGTTTACGTCTTCTCTGGTTGCAGGAAGTTGGGGGACGCTGGTGGCGTTTTGGAAAGAGAAGACGTTCCAGACGCTGGCGTATGGACTTCTCGGGCTGGTCGTGCTGATCGGGGGAGTTGAGATTGCTGCTCTCTTTATGAACCCTGCCTCGCCCGTGACCGACTGGGTTCTGGTGATGAATCCCTATCGTGCATTGTTCCGGATTCTGGCCCCGTTTGCCCAAGCGAGCGGGACGGCCGCGATTGGGATTCAAGCCTGGGATGCCGTCATTGTGCAGTCCGTCATGGTGGTCGTGATGAATGTGTTCACGATTTTCATGCTGCGAGTCTGGAATCCTTCCCGGGTCACTTATCAGACGATCCAGAAAGAGAAGGATCTCTCGGAGAAGACGCAGGCTGCTCGAAACGTCTGGTCGCAACCAATTCTGTGGCGTGAAATGATGACCCGCGCGTACGGGCGTCAGATGATCTATATCAAACTCGGCTACCTCGCGATCGCCGGACTCACGGGGTACGGGATTTACCAGCTGACAACAACTGGTGACCTGGGTGGCGATCTGATTCTCGGCATGATCAGCCTGCCAGGATTTCTGTTGATTCTGTTGTCTTTGCTCAGCATGATGCTCGTCAACTCCCAGGCTGTCACAGCGATCACGACCGAGCGCGATGGGGGAACACTGGAACTTCTGCTGGTGACCAACATCACTGCCCGGGAGTTTATCCTCGGCAAGCTGGGTGGTGTTTTCTACAACCTGAAGGAAGCGATCCTCGCACCGATCGCGATCGTGTGGCTGATGTTCGGACTGAGAACACTGACGACAGAAGCTGCTGTATTGCTGACGCTGGGCTATCTGGTGCTGATCGCGTTCTCTGCCATGACCGGGTTGCATTCCGGGCTCTCCTATCCAAACAGTCGCCGGGCGATCAGTACCTCGCTGGGAACGATGTTCTTTCTGTTTATCGGAATCTTCATCTGTATGCTTCTGATCGTGGAAGCACGCAGCAGTTTTGCCTTGCAACTGCCGAGCTTCCTGTTGTTCATTCTCGGCGGAAGTATCGGGCTGTGGCTGTCTTTGACACACCGCAATCCCTCGCCCGCACTGACGATCACGGCGGCGATCCTGCCATTCCTGACGTTCTATGCGATCACGGCGTTTCTGCTGGGCGGGTCGCTGGATGTGTTTCTGTCGATCAGCTTTGCCTATGGGTTTGCCATCACGTCGATGCTCGTGCCTGCGATCAGTGAGTTTGATATCGCGATCGGTCGTCAGAATGCCGAGCGTCGCTGATGTGTGAGCAACTCCGCGGTCAAGAACATCTCGAGGGAAAATCGTCCCGACATGAATAACCTCGCTGAGGCGTTCATCTTTGTGATTCCCGCCGCGATCGTCATGCTGATCAGCGGGGTCTTCTCGGCGATCTTTTCGAGCTCGGAGACGTCGTTTTTTTCGTTGACTCGTGATGAGCTCAAAGCGTTTCAACGAGGGACGCGGTCGCAGCAGCTTGTGGCTCAGCTGATGAAGAATCCAGACCGGATTCTGACCTCGGTTCTGTTCTGGAACCTCGTCTTCAATCTGATGTACTTTTCAGCCAACGTCGTCATGACGCGTCACCTGCTGTCGAACGGGTTTGCGTTCGCAGGCGGGATTGCCTCGATTGGCGGGCTGCTGTGCATGATCATCTTTACGGATGTGCTGCCGAAGTGCATTGCAGTGATCTTTCGTCGTCACGTCGCTGCCCTGACGAGTCCGATTCTCGCGCTGGCCGTGCGCATGGTGAAGGGATTCATTCCTTACTTCGACAAGCTGTGTCACGCGCTGCGACTCGCCTTCTGGCCGAAGCTGGATGTCGAGCCTCTGCTGGATATTGATGATCTGGAGCGGGCGATTAAGGTCTCATCGAGTTCGAAGTCGATCGCGGCGCTTGAGAAGCAGGTGTTGCAGAATATCCTCGAACTGATGGACGTCTCGGTCGAAGAAGTGATGCGCCCGAGAGGGACGTACTTCACTGCGTCTGCGCCGATCAGCCGCGAAGATCTGCATGGTCGTTTGCCGCCAGATGGGTATGTGCTGGTGGTTGAGCATGGGAGTGACAATGTGACTGGAGCGATCCCGCTGGGAAGTTACACGCACGTTCCCAAGCAGCATCTGGAATATACGGCAGAGAAGGTGATTCATGTGCCGTGGTGCGCGAAGCTGTCGTTCGTGCTGACGGAACTGCGGGCCCGGCTGAGAAGTGTGGCATCAATCGTCAATGAGTATGGGGATACGATCGGGATTGTGACGTATGAAGACATCATTGATTCGGTGATCGAGATTGATCCATCGAGAACGCGACGGGTGTTGCAGCGCGATCCGGTCGTGCGGCTGTCGAATGGGGAATACAGTGTCGAGGGGATGACAACGATTCGGTATCTGTCTCGCGCGCTCAAGATTGAATACGATCCTCCCGAAGGTGGGCTGGTGACGGTCGCGGGGCTGTTGCATGAAGAGCTCGAAAAAATTCCGTCTGTCGGGGACGTGTGTGAATGGCAAAACTTTCGACTGGAGGTCACTCAAGTGACGGGACGCGGTCGATTGAAGGTTCGCTTCACGCCGTTGGAGAATGAAGCGTTCGAAGAGAATAATAAGTCGGCGACCTCATCGAGCAGCTCGGGTGTGAAACCTCGAGCGGCGAAGGAGTCCTGAACGATGTTGTTGACCGGGATTGCTTATACGTTTCTGGTGTTGCTGGTCTTCTGCCTGGGGCTGAGGTTTTCGTTCTTCTTTAGTGGGATGGAGACCGGGTTCTACCGCGCCAGCGTGTTGAGACTGGCGATCGATGCGCAGGATGGAAACCAGAAGGCGGCTGCGATGCTGTCTTTCCTGCAGCATCCCGCGCGGTTTGTGACGACGATTCTGGTGGGGAATAATCTGTCGAACTATGTTGTCACCTGGGCCGTCGGGCTTGGGACGTCACTGGCGATTTTAAATCCTTCGGATGTCCTTGATGTCGTGATCACATTATGCTTCGCGCCCGTGGTGTTTCTGTTTGGGGAGTTGCTGCCGAAGACGTTGTTCTTTCGCGCTCCGCTGGTTCTGCTTGAGAAGAACTTCTTCTGGTTTCAGTTTTGTTACTGGTTGTTTTTCCCGATCACGTGGCCGCTGGTGAAGTTGACGCAGTTGTTCCAGAAAGTCAGTGGGATTTCCGAGGTTTCGTTCTGGGGAAACTATGACGAGAATCGGCTGTATTACCTGCTGGGGAAGGGGCATCAGGAGGGGGTCTTGACGCCGATTCAGGATCAGCTGGTGCATGGGATCTTCGAGCACATCGCGACCGATGTGCGTGGTGTAATGGTGCCGTTGGAGCATGTGACGGGAGTCGATGAGAACGCAACGCGCGAAGAGGTGGTCGCGTTTAGTCAAAGGACAGGCAAGGTGGTGATTCCAGTTCGTAAAGCCGGGTCGAAGTCGGACTGGTTCGCGTATTACCAGGCGGCGGAAGTGACAGTATCTCCCCGGCCGATGCACCGACTTTTACATGCGATGCCGACGGTGACGACAGAGACAACGCGGCTGGATGCGCTGCAGTTAATGCGGCATCACCATGCGAGCATTGCTCGGGTCGCAGAGAAGGGGAAGCTGACAGGGCTGGTTCATACACGGTTGCTGATTGAGCAACTGTTCAGAGAAACGAAACCTCAACTGGCCGGTGCTCCGATCTTTCAGGCGACTCCCCCAGCGTGAAAATAGACGGTCTGGATGCAACGGGAGGCGAGGTTTATCACGCATTTGGGCAAATCGGCAGTACCCGACATTCCTGTCTGATGTTATCTTCAACGTATTCATCTACGACCGGTGACAAAACACCGGAACACGCCCTTCGGCACAGATGCACGTTGAAACAGACTGTTCGCGTGGATATGCTGCTGAAACCATAGTCGATTTGAGGACCTCCATGATCATTCTCCTTGTGTTACGTCTGTTGCTCATTGTGGTAGCAGCGGGTGCGTTTGCGACCTTTATTAACCAGCATCAGGGCATGCCCGACAGCCTGGGGCAGAATTCGCTGCTGATTTTCATCCTGATGATGGGAGTTGTGCTGGGGGCGATCTTTGCCGACATGACCATCCGACGAAAACGGGTCGAAGATCTCTCCGCGCTTTATTTCGGACTGCTGATCGGATTCATGCTGAGTTACATGTTTCAGCTGGCGTTGGCTCCGGTGTTCGAGCAGGAGTTTTTTGCCGGTCATGGGGCTACTTATCAGAACATGGTCCGAATCCTGACATCACTGTTATTTCCTTACTGGTGTATTTCATTCCTGCTGCAAACCAAAGACGATTTCCGGTTCATCATTCCCTACGTCGAATTCTCGCGCGAACTCAAAGGGGGGCGTCCTCTGGTTCTTGATACGTCAGCCCTGATTGACGGACGCATCTATGATCTCGTCGAAACCAAACTCGTCGACGCGAGAATGATCATCCCGAGTTTTGTGATTCAGGAATTGCAGGAAATTGCAGAAACCAACGATAAGGTGCGTCGCGGACGAGGACGCCGTGGTCTGGATATCCTCAGCAAGCTTCAGCAAAGCGCAACGACCAACATCAAGATTCACAACACCCCGCCTCACGACGATAAGCTCACCACCACGCGCGATCAGAATCTGGTCGAAGTCGCCCGTCAGTTCAGCGGTCGCATCGTGACCAACGACATCAATCTGAATAAGGTGGCGTCCGTTCTGAATGTCGAAGTTGTGAATCTGAATGACGTCGCCAATTCCCTGAAGCCGAAGCACCTGCCGGGTGAACAACTGCGGATACGGATCATGAAAGAGGGCGAAGGAATGGGGCAGGGGGTTGGTTACCTGGATGACGGAACCATGGTTGTCTGCGAACACGGAGCGGCCCAAATCGGTCGTGAGATCGATGTTGAGGTAACAAGCGTGTTGCAGAACAGTGCAGGTCGCATGATCTTTGCACGGTATCCGGTGACAGCTGGGCATCGGTAGGACGTCTCGCAGTACTGCCAATGCACCGTGGTGCCGCCAAGAACTTCATCTGGCTGGCAAAGGCAAATCTTTTTCTGCAGTTGGATCCCCTGATGTTTAATTGCACGACTTGGAGCATCATCCACAATTAGAATCGCAACAAGCCTGGAAAGGCCAAGGTCAATGCGGCTCTGAATAAGCCGATGGCAGAGAAATATACGACTAAAGGTCCTTTTATTACTTTCAGTTTCCAATCGGAGGAAACGACTATGACTTTGAAAGAACAGTTAGACAGTTTCGTTGAGTATGCCCGAGAACACCAGGCAGATGAAAACGCTAGCATCGACTTACTTTATGAGTCGTGGCGTGTCGTCCACATTGATGACGCAGAGTACGAGCAGAATATTCAAGATGTACGCGAAGCACTCGACTTAATGGACTCGGGTGACGCAGGCATGACGATTGACGAATTCAAGGCGCAAGCAGATCGCGAATTTGGTCATCTTTGATTTATACCGTACGCCTCTCGCCAATGGCGTTCAAAGACTTTCGAAAGATTGTGAACTGGCTCATTCCGCGTTCCCAAGTCGGCAGAAAAAACTGGGAAACCGCGTTTTACGATCTTTTGTCTCGTCTTGCTCAGAACGCGGATACGAATTCGGAAGCTGAAGAAGAAGATCGAGTTCAACGCGGACTCAAGCAAGCGTTCTTTAAAACACGCCACGGAAAACCATATCGAGTGATCTACGTCATCCGACCAAATAACAATGTACTGATTCTTCGGCCGCATTCACCGGGCCAACGTATATTGCGGCGTCGGCGAGATCTTGGGTTGTAGGCTCATCCCACAATCAACTGCTTCATCTCCCGCACCGCCCGCTCCATCCCGACCATCACCGCGCGCGAAATAATGCTGTGGCCGATATTCAGTTCGCTGACCCCGTTGATCTCTGCGATCGGCACCACATTGCGGTATGTCAGTCCGTGTCCCATGTGTAAGAGCAGGCCATGGTCGAGGGCGACTTCCCCGGCGATCGCGATTGCGTTGAGCTCTTTGAGTTGTTCGTCAGGAGTCTTTGCATCTGCATAGCGGCCGGTATGCAATTCGACCGCATGGACCTGCAGCTTATCCGCGGCACGAATCTGTTTCTCGTCCGCGTCAATGAACAAGCTGACTTCAATGTTGGCATTCAACAACTGCTCGACACAGCGGGCGACGCGGTCATAGTTTTTGACGACATCCAGACCACCCTCGGTCGTGAGTTCTTCGCGTTTCTCTGGGACAAGAGTGACTTGCCCAGGAAGCACTTCCAGTGCGATCTTCGTCATCGCATCTTCCGCAGCCATTTCCAGATTCAATTTGACCTGCACCGTCTCTTTCATGATCCGCAGATCGCGGTCCTGAATGTGACGTCGGTCTTCTCGCAAGTGCAGCGTGATCCCATCCGCGCCGCCAAGTTCAGCCAGCGTCGCTGCCCACACCGGATCCGGCTCAATCGTCCGACGAGCCTGACGAATCGTAGCGACGTGATCAATGTTGACACCCAGCATCGGCATGGTAGGAGATCCTGACAAAATGATGGAGACAAGATGATGACAAGAGCGCCGACCAGGAGTTCGCGCGACGACTGCGCGTGGTCCCGTTTATTCCCACTCAATCGTCGCCGGTGGCTTGCTGCTGATGTCATAGACAACTCGATTGATTCCGCGAATCGAATTCGTAATACGGTTCGAAACTCGCTGCAGGAAGTCATGGCTCAACCGTGACCAGTCCGCGGTCATGAAGTTGTCTGTGTCGACCGCTCGCAACGCCAGGACATACTCGTAGGTCCGTCCATCTCCCATCACGCCGACCGTCTGAATCGGCAGCAAGACCGCAAACGCCTGCTGAATATCTCGGTAGATGCCAGCTTTGTTGAGTTCATCGATGAAGATCCAATCCGCTTCTCGAAGCAACGCGAGCTTTTCTTCAGTGATTTCGCCGAGGCACCGAACGGCCAGCCCTGGTCCCGGGAATGGGTGACGCCAGATCCATTTCTCCGGCAGACCGAGTTCTTGCCCCATGAGGCGAACTTCGTCCTTGAAGAGGTCACGCAGCGGTTCAACCAGCTCAAACCCCAACTGTTCCGGCAGTCCGCCGACATTGTGGTGATACTTAATGGTCGCTGACGGGCCATCGGGGTGTCCGCCCGATTCAATGACGTCTGGATACAATGTTCCCTGCGCGAGGAAGTGAGCGTCTTCAATTCCCTCGGCTTCCTTCTTGAAACAATCGATAAACAGCTTGCCGATGATCTTACGTTTCTTCTGTGGGTCAGTGACCCCTTTCAGGTTCTCCAGAAACAGCTGACGAGCATCGACAACGTGCAGGTCGACCTTAAAGTGTTCGGTGAACTGCTCCTTGACCTGATCGGCTTCCCCTTTTCGCAGGAGGCCGTTATCAACGAAAATGCACGACAGCTGAGACCCAATCGCCTTGAACAGCAATGCCGCGACAACCGATGAATCGACCCCGCCAGACAGTCCGCAGATCACGCGTGAATTCCCCACGCGTGACCGGACGTCCTGAATCGACTGATCAATCAGCGACTGCATTTTCCAATCGCCATGACAGCCGCAAATTTTCTTGACGAAGTTGCCAATGATCTGCGTCCCGAACTGGGTATGCGTCACTTCCGGGTGAAACTGCATCGCATAAATCGGCTTGACGTTGTGCTTGACTGCTGCAACTGGGCAAGAATGCGTTTCCGCCAGAGACGAAAAATCCCCAGCGATATTCTGAACCAGATCGCCGTGGCTCATAAAGACATTGATTTCCGCTGGAAGCCCAGCGAACAGCTTGTCGTGATCACCAATTTTGACAGCCGTATTGCCAAATTCTCGCGTCGTTCCTGCGGTCACTTGCCCGCCCTGGTGATGGCAGATCAACTGCATGCCGTAGCAGATTCCGAGCACTGGAATACCGAGTTCGAAGATCGCAGGATCTGCTTTGGGAGCACCTGTTTCATACACACTCGATGGTCCGCCGGAGAGAATAATCCCCTTAGGTGCGATTTCCTTGATCCGCTCAGCGGAAAGGTCATGACGAACCAGCTGGCAGAAGACGTTGTTTTCTCGCACACGCCTGGCGATCAACTGGGCTGTCTGCGACCCAAAGTCCAGCACCAGGATTTTTTCCTGGGCGACAGCAAGAGATGACTCAGGTTGTGGCGAATTGGCGGGAGAGTCTGCGGACACGCTCTTCATGTCGCTCAATGATCCTCAAAAAACAAAGTCAACAGGCCCTGCTTTCAGGCTGTCGACAAGAATCAATTCCGTCCCGCCAGCATTCGAGCCAACCAGCAGGGGAATCGCGTATCATAGCCGATTTTGCTCCCGAGAGAACCGAACCACACTCTGTTTTGCCGTGTCTGATTCAGTAATCACTGTCTGCAGTCCAGTCGGGTTTGGCAACTTTTTCCTGACTGGCGACCACTTCAGATTTTTCGACCGCCGACATTTGCACCTCTCGGAGTTCCTGCTATAGTCTGGCTGTCCGATAAAAACTCCCGGGGACGTAGCTCAACTGGGAGAGCACTGGCTTTGCAAGCCAGGGGTTGAGGGTTCGATCCCCTTCGTCTCCACTGAAAAAGGCCACTTACGCTCGTCGTAAGTGGCCTTTTTTCTTGCACTTACGGCCATTTCGATGATTTTCCAAAACACCCGAGAAGGGGCTGTTTTGGGAGATAGTCCGATAAATAGTCCGATTTTTAGTCCGATAAGCCCCTTGTCTTAGTCCGATTCCAAGCACAATGAGGCTGGTCGGACGCCTCTGTTCGGCCCGTTTTTTCTCTCAGGAAAGGACACCGATGACTGCTCGATCTGGTCGACTCGCTAAGCCCGATCCACAAGGCCACTACGTCCGTCAACTGGGCTGGAAGTTGAACGAAAAAAGAGAGCGCGTCCAACACAAATTTCGTCTCGGACGTGACCTACAAGAAGCTGAACTTCGTGAAATCAAACTCCGAAAGATCTGGGACACCATCTGCAAAGTTCCCTATGGCCAACACCTCTGGGACGCGACCACACTAGAAATTGCTTCTCAAGTGGCTCGCGGCGCGATGACAGTCAAATTGGGACCGATCGAGGTTGAGGAGCCTGCTGGTCGTTACGCGGAACGTTTGCAATCGATTCAGAATCGGTTCCCGTTTCTGCAGTTCGAAGCTGCGGACATGGAACGCTACACGAAAGGCATTGGCGATCGTGCATGCGACATCCGGACCATGGTGCTGATCGATAATCCGTATGAACGATACTGGTCCAAATATACAGAAGCAGAACTTCGAGATGCCCCTCGGATGAGGCCAGAAGGCGCAGACGGGGTGACCGTTTTGTCAGGATGGAACGACTCACGACCATGGTCAAAATATATCCTCGAAACTGGGAACATGGCGAAAAGCGTGACTCTCCACCAAGCGTTTGACACCTACCGCGCTTGGATTCGAGAAGAATACTTCGATGCAGCGAAAGAGGATCTGACGGACTATGGTTTCACGAAACTGGGCCAAGTCGACACGCTACAATCACGGCATGCCGATATGCCGTTGTCTCAACTCAATAGTGACGCCATCGAGTCCATGTTCCGATACTGGCGGCAGAATCCGACTCGCAAAAAGAAATCAGGAGCAGCAGTTAGAATCAGTCGGGCCTCCATTCGAAACTATGTGGCAGAACTGAAACGCTTTTTTAACTGGTTGGACCGTCGTAAAGATTTTGATTGGAGCAAGCCCAAAGACTTTGACCATCTGGATCGATTCGTCAAGACAGTAGAAATTGCTGAAATCAAACAGCGCATCCGCCAAGTCGAGACGTTTCAGCTTGAGGAGCTTTGTCTGCTCAATCGTTATGCGACTCCCATCGAGCGTCTCTATTTGATGCTAGGACTCAACTGTGGGTTCGGCGCGAAAGAGATCGCGACGCTGACTATCGGCGAGATATCGCTCTTCCAGGCATTGCCGCTCGATGAGCAGGAGATCTTTGCCTTCCCTTCCAATGACACCGATTCCTTTCTCTCGTTGGTTAGGAATAAGACAGCTATCGCGGGTAAATTCTTGTTGTTCGAGCAGACCGTTCAGTTGCTGAAGCAGTCTCTTGTTCGCCGACGAAAGCAACCTGACCCTTCGGATGATGCTCCCGCGATTTTGAACTCCAACGGAAAGCGGCTCGATGCACGAACTGAAGGCGGAAATCCATCAAGGCAGATTCCCAACTCATTCGACAGACTGCTCAAACGAATTCGTGACAATGGTCACCAGATCTCTCCACTGTCGTTTAAGCATCTGAGGAAAACGGCCGGTGATCTCATTCGTAGATTCTCCGATGGGGAGATTTCTGGCGTGTTCTTGTTGCATGGTAGTCCTGTCGAAACAGACAAGCTTTCTGACGTCTACACAAATCGTCCTTTTGGTAAAGTCTTTCGGGCCATTCAGCAGGTCGAAGTCCACCTCAAGCCTATGTTCGATGCGGGTAAGATTGCAAAGTGACTTCCGCGATTTGCTTCAACGCATCATGGCACTGAGTTCTTGCCAGCAATGACAAGTCATCCATTATCGGGAAATTGTTCTAGTAATACCCCACAAAAGCGAAGGATAGCAAAGGTTAGCTTCGATTTTTGTGCGTAGTCTTTGTTGATGTGTGATCACTTCCTATTCAACTTTAAGGACAAAGCAATGAGCGCAAATTCAAAAATCGAGTGGACTGATGGAACGTGGAATCCCGTGCGAGGCTGCACGAAGATCAGTCCAGGTTGCAAGTTTTGTTACGCGGAAACCTTCGCCCACCGCTTTGAAGGTGTCCTTGGGCATGCCTACGAGCAAGGATTCAAGCTGCGGCTTGTTCCCGAAAAGTTGATGGAACCGCTGCGCTGGTCAAAGCCCAAGACTGTGTTCGTAAACTCCATGAGCGATTTGTTTCATGAACGAGTTCCTGACTGGTACATCGAACGCGTTGTAAGAGTCATGGTGACCGCCCAATGGCACACCTATCAAGTTCTAACAAAGCGGGCAGACCGAATGGCTGAGTTGCTGCGAGGTCGACTAGGCTTTTCCGCACAGTACGCTCACATTTGGTGGGGTGTGAGTGTCGAAAATCAGAAGCACGGCTTGCCTCGAATCGCGGCGATATCCTCAACTCCGATTGCGAGGCGGTTCTTATCTATCGAACCTCTGTTGGAAAATCTTGGCCAGATTGAACTGGATGGTATCGATTGGGTGATCGTTGGTGGCGAAAGTGGCGCAGGCGCGAGGCCGATGCAGAAGGAATGGGTGCTAAGCATCAAGGAGCAATGCGATCGGATGAGAATACCATTCTTCTTTAAGCAGTGGGGCGGGATTCGCAAATCACAAACGGGCAGAGTGCTCAATGGTCAAACTTATGACGCCATGCCCGAGAGAAGCTGCGTCGAAAACCCCTCTCGGAATGAACGATTGAAATTGATTGAAGACTTTGCCTCAGTTTTTTCGGAAGGCAATAACCAATGAATTAGCGGGTCAAGAAGCTGCGGAAGCATCGGGTTGATGAAGTGGATTAGAAGGGTTGAGATGAATGGTAGGTCATCTCGCTCGGGTAAGGTCATCGTTGAACGACGACCGCAGGAGCAGTTCTAACTACTCATCGTGCTGAATCAAATTGAATCCCTGCGTTTTCAGCATTAGTAATCAGAGCAAGTATAGCCGAACGAAGTTCGTCGGCTAAGGAGCCATCTAAACTACTGGAAGCCTGTAAATGGCTGAAGTAATTTTTGATGGCACGGGTAAGGGTGCTCTTCAAGGTTTTACCTTTTGAGTCCGTATGGGCACAGTTCCTTGGAGCACTCAGGAGAGTTCTCACCTTCGTCCAAGAAATGGCTTCTGGGTGTTCTCTTCGAAATGCTTCGAGGTTTTTGAACTGCTGAGCAAACCGACGCATACGGCAAATGTCGGACTTGTCGATTTGAAGCTCAGTAGAGACTCGCAGGATGATCTTTGCACCATGCGTTTGCCGCTTGGTTGGAGATCCCAGCAAGCCATTCAGGTGCATCCCCATTTCATGTCTGACATCTGTGTCCTTTCTGCAATAAGGTTCCCAAATCCCACGAAGGGTTTTGAGCAATTCATCCCCATTGTTCGAATGATTTTCAAGACTGGTTTCAGATTCGATTTTCATACTCACTTGGGACATTTAAGTTCCTAATGAGATGCTTCCGCAGCTTCGTCAGTATGCGACAGGTTTACAGGTCGGTCAAAGGAAATCTCTTGTTGAATTGTTGACGACCGTCAACAATTCAGATCTACACTGTCCCGTAGCGATTACCACATTTGGTTGGTAGCTTTAATTTTTCTGCCAGGGTTTCGAGTGTTTCTTGTCAGAATGTTAGTCTGTTCGTTGCCGCGGTCCCAAAAGAAACGGCATTCGTGTTGTTTAGTCACGAATGCCGTCATTTTATGGGAAAACAGTGCGTTTTCCAAAAGTGCTGCGTGCGGCAGCCGCAGGGCTCGGCATAGTAAGAGAAGCAGAAGAGAAAGCTGTTTCCCTCCACTACCCCATCGTACTACACAGGGTTTGCCATTTACGGTACGCCGTAGTGGCTTTCCTACGAAGATCACTGGGTTGTAGCTCGTTAAAGCCACAGTCCCCAGCAATAGACACCACCCGATTGATAGTGTCATTCCTGCGCTCCGGAGAGAGAGACGGCCCCGCTGCAGTGATCCATCCTTTTGCCACACTCAGTGCATTTAGCCATGGCATTGGTTTCAGGACAGATTTGATGAATCCGGATTTCAGTTTCTCGAAGGCTGATTCTGGGATGCTCAGAGATAATTGTTCATCTCTCCATCCCACGTTGAAGCCTAAGAGTTCTACCGATTGCTGCGCCAGGAGGTTTATCGGATGCCCCGAATGCAGCTCCATATTCATTTCTGTCAGCAGTGCACCGTACTCTCGTACGGCTTCTCGTCCATCTCTAACCGTCTCACTCAGAAAGCTTAAATTGTCTGCATATCTGAGCAAGGTACGGCAACGTCGATTGCGGTGTCCAAACCGCGCATCGACGTGACCCAACAGTACCTGCGCTGCAGCGGGCGAGTAAGCAGATCCCTGCCCCATCCCGCTACGTTCACAACGGCCTTCATGGCCGCGGATCACCGTTTCGATCAACCAAAGAAGATCGGGTTGAGCGATGTGCTGTCGAGTTGCTCTCATAATATCATCAAATGGCATCGAAGGAAAACAATTTGTCACGTCAGCAAGCGTTAGGACGTAGCAGTTTGAGCCTCGAATTTCTGCCTGGAGTCGCGAAAGTATCCAGTGCACACCTTTTCCATAGAAAGTCAGCCTTGCCTTCCAGAAATCACGCAGAGCTATCTGGAGTGCTTTAGCGACGAGACGATCACCAATCACGGGTAAGTTGAGAACTCGATCACTTTTGCCGGGTCTCGCAATTCTTACTTCGCGGGTCGGTTGCGGTGCATAGTACGGTGGACGAGTAAAAGAGGCTCGGATGGATCGAATCAACGCCATTTTGCTTGAGCGCCCGTAGTCATGGTAGCTAAGACGATTTTCGCCTGACGCTAGGCCTTTCGTTTTACAGCACTTCCAAACTGCGAGTAGATTTTGCTCGCTAACAAGTTGATCCAAGGCGAATCGTTCTGGGTTATCACATCGATACGGTTCACGTCGTCGAATGCGAGGAGCTATCAACTCTCCCACAGGCTCGCTCCAAGGTAGGTCCAGAGTGGTATTTGGTTCGAATGGACATGAAACCACACTCGAACTCATCCTGGGCAGAACTGGTCGGTGCAAACTCCGATTAATCGCATTTGTAAAAATGTTCCCGCTCATCGAACTTCCCACCCTTCTTGCGCCTTGATGAAGTTTTCCAGTCGCTGTTCACTCTCACTCCGATTTGGTGCGTGAAAGTGCTTTGCGCGGTAGGATCGCCGTCGAATTCGACTCCAACGCTTTGCATACTGGTTATGATTGTCCGTGAAATCGATCACGAGTAAGGGACGATTCGGTGAACGCGGGCTGTAGAGCCAAGAATCTGGAATCACTACAGTTGATCTGCCGCAGGCGTTTATGAGAATATCAACGTGTGCTGCCGAAACCGACTCCGCACATTGAGCCAAAACAATACCGTGATCGCCGAGCCCAAACGCAGATCTCATCCGAGCAACACGTTGTTGAAATGGGCGGTTAAGGCGGTGGATCGCCTGATCGGTTGCAACAATCGGCCAATCGGGAAGCAGTTCGGAGAGCTGTTGCGCATGAAGTGGACGCTCCACAAGAATTGCAACGCTCGGTTGGACAATGGAATGTTGCTGCAACCACCTCTCGACTGATTGTGGTAACTGACGACTTTGATCTGCCGTTCGGAGGGATGTGGCGAGTCTTCGTATCCTGTGATTTCGTTCGTCATGCCTCCAATAGACCTGAAATGCAAATGACCGTTCCGTTGGGGCAACGTTATTGGGACAAGCTGAGAAAGGCAGGAAAATGCAACATGTATCACGCCCAATCGAACCGTTGCGACCAACACGTATGGCTTCTGTGCCAAACAACGCGGTGACAAAGTCAGCGTCTCTCGGTGCCACGTTAAAAGCCTGGTTCACAAGGCCAAATAAACGAAAGCGACAGTCGATATTTCGCAGACGGTCCTGAAAGTGGCTGAGCACGCAGTCGTACGCATTGAGCAGGATAACTAGATCACAAGTCTCAAAATCCGCGTTTTCACAGGCGCCGCCTGGTGTTGCGCAAAGAATCGCTGGAGGATGGTAGTTTTCCTCCGCTCCATCAAGAACTCGAAGGGGCTGTCTCGCAGTCGCATACCGAGCATTAATACCTTCGTGCGAGAGAAACGTAGCGAGTTCGCGTGCATCTTTGTCGTTGCGAATGAGAATGATGATACGGGCGGAGGGGTACATTTTTGCGATGCCCCAAATCACCCACTTTTGAAGTTCTGGTGAGGAAATTAAAATCTGTCCGCGAGAGTTGGACCGGAGTAATTGGTCCATTGATGCGTAAAATGGATGGTCACCAAAAACAGCTTCGGGTAGCGGCGCGACGCTAGGCCACTCAACAATATTTGCCTGCCCACCCTGTGAATCCACGAGGGCGGCAAAGCACTGTAAAAGGCCAGCGGACAGTGGAGCGAATTCGTTCGTCTGCCGCAGCAGAGGGATGCGTCGGCGAGAACAGTTTGTGCCATGCGTGCTTTGGATACATCGCGCTGACAAGTCACCGTAGCGCAGCACCGCCTCGGGCGGAATGTCAAGATTATTTCCTTGCCTTCGAATGGTGACTAGCATGGTTGCAATGTCCTTTGTTTCTATTTACCCAACAGGTTTTTAATACACGGCATGGGCGACATCCAGAATAGAAATCCATCCTGATCGCATTGGGACAACGATCTATTCATCCCGACGCAGGATTTGGACTCAAAACGCAAAATCTGAGTTTGACGGGTAGGTCGTGAACTAATTCCGAATCGAGAGTTCATGTCCGAAACAAAAAGCTCTCAGGAGGACCGCTCCTTTGCCAAAGAGGAAAACCTGATTCGCGACTTCCGGCGACTGTTACGCACCAATTAAACACCAGTCGCTGCGATTACACCGCAACATCAATTGTGCCAGAACGTCGGTAGCCAAATCGCCACTGCTATTGGAGACATTTTGCTTCAGAAGGCGAGTCGTCACTCCGTTCGAACACAAGACCATCCAAAGGCGATATTGTCATCGAAGCAGATCCATGGAAAGTAACAGTACCATCTTGTACACTGTAAACTCTAGCACTTCATTTTTATATCTAATGTACTGGTCGGCTTTCCTTCTGAAGCCAGCTTCACCGCCGAAGTTGGGGGAGAGTTCGTCTGTTCGATCAAGACAGCTCCTCTGGAGGACGACACGTGTGGTCCGATCACGAAACTGATTTCGATTTCTTAGGCTTTTCGCACCTTTCGCTCGCGGTCGAGACCGTGATTGCACGGCCTGATCTCCTCCCAGCGACTATTGGAATTTACGGAGACTGGGGAAGCGGGAAGTCGAGTCTTCTAAAGATGGTTTCCTCATCGCTTTCGCAGCGTGAGGGCGTCGTCGTCGTGCCGCTCAATGGATGGTTGTTTGAGGGATATGACGACGCGCGTGCAGCGATGATGGAAACCATTCTGGAAGCCGTCGCTGCGAATAGGACGATTACCGCCAAGGGGCTTGGAATCGCGAAGAGTCTTATCCAACGAATTGATTGGCTGAGAGCTTTCGGTAAGGCAGCAAAATACGGAGTCGGAGCTCTCACTGGCGGACCACTTGGCGTCGCGATTGCTGCCAGTACAGATGTTGCTGATTTGGCAAAAAAGGTCATTGCTGATGTTAAAGAGGTAACGCATGACGAGTGGGAACAGTTCCTAAAAGATGAGCCACAGCATGCCGCAAGACAAACCATCAGGAAGTTCAGGGACGACTTCACACTGCTTATACAGCAAACAAAAATTACAACTCTTCTCGTAACTATTGATGATCTCGATCGGTGCCTGCCAGACACCATTATTGAGACGCTCGAAGCAATTAAACTGTTTCTTTTCGTTCCTAAAACCGCATTCTTGATTGGTGCTGATGAGCGACTCGTCCAATACGCAGTCCGCCGCAGGTTTCCCGAATTTCCCGGCGAGCGCGCCGAAGTGGGCCGCGACTATCTGGAGAAGCTAATCCAGTTCGCAATTAGAGTTCCGGCTCTGTCTCGAAACGAAATGACCACCTACCTCGGGTTGCTTTTCTCGCAGAATGCCAAGGTCCCAGAAGCGCAGCTCAAGGAATTGGCTACCTGGGCACTCAGCCCTGAAAGCATCAGTGAAGGCCGTGCCCTAGATTTTTCCGCAGTCAAAGCGAAGATCTCAACGCCGTCCGCAGATCTTCAAGAAAATCTTGAATTGGCCAGTCGCTTGGCTCCCGTGCTTTTTGTTGGTCTCAACGGGAATCCGCGCCAATGTAAACGGTTCTTGAACACTCTGCTCATGCGCATAGGAATGGCGAAAGCGAGGACCGTAGAACTGAAACAGCCGGTGCTAGCGAAGTTGATGCTGCTTGAATACTTCCGACCGGAATCGTTCAAAAAGCTAGCCAAAGCTCAATCGGAACAAGAAGGTAAATGCCGTGAGTTACGTGATGCAGAGAGCCTTGTGTCGCCAGATATTCGTGGAAAAGCAGCATCTTCGAATGGAAAATCCTATGGCAAGCAACGCGGAAGTACATCGGGGGCACAAAAGGCGGCGGTGACGTCGAAGGAAGAAGACCAGCTAGAATTAGTGAGCTGGCTCAACGATGAGTGGCTCAAAGACTGGTTGGGCATCGAACCGTCGCTGAGCGTGATAGATATGCGACCCTACTTCTATTTCGCTCGCGACGTTTTAGGGCCGATGACGGGAGCAGTTCAGCGCTTAAGCCCTCGCGCCCAAGATGTATTGCGGCGCTTCCTCAATGATGGTGACGCGGTGAGAACTATGGCCATGAAAGAGGCAGTGGCAATCGATGCTGCGGACGCTGCAGCAATTCTGGAGGAATTGGCGAATCGGGTTCGGCGTTCCGATGAACTATCCGGTGACAATTCTATTCTCCGGCGATTGTTCGACTGGGGTCGGTGTCGAAACGAACTTGTAGGTCAGATTCTCTTGATCGTTCAATCACTCCCGGATCTCAACCTACCGGTTTGGACGATTACTCAGTTGGAAGACATTACGAAGGATACAGCGAGCGTAGAGGATGCGCGTAAGCTGATACAGAAATGGTCAACTACCTCGACAAACACAAGCTTAAAACGGGCGGCAGTCGCGCGATTGCAGAGTGGAAACACTAAAGGAACTAGGTAGCCGATGGGTACTTCTCAATCGTATGGCGGACCAGGAGATCGGCAACGGTTGCTACCTTCGTGGGCACTTCCGCCCGGGCAGTTACCAAATGTACCCACGCCAATTCCACCATCAGCAGATCCGACGGCAGTATTGCCGTCTACTGCGCCACAAGTTCCATTACCGGCGAATCCGCAGCCTCAAGCGCCGGCAACTCCTCAACCCCCAATTCAGACGCCAACTGTCTCGCCTCAGAAGACTCCGCGACCCTGGCAAGCTGCGAAATCATCGCTGACCCGCTATTCAACTGGAGGCGGAGGAAGGTCAGGTTTCGCAAAAGCTTCGCGAACTTATGTCGCGGCCAAAGGTGGCGCGCGAGCGGCTTCTCGGTCGGCGACTTCCGCGCGTCGAACGCTTAGCAGCGCCGGAAATTTTCTATCCGCTGTCGCGAGGTCTGGATGGGATCAAGCACTTGAATCAATCGGCTTGCGCTCTGTTATCGGTCGAAACGCAAACGAAATGTTCACGGCAATAGTCAATTCCGTGGCCCCCGCAGGCTCCAATCTTGATGATGCAATATCCCGTAGAGCGGTATGTGATGTTTTCGAGCATCTCTTCGAACAAAAAGTCGCCATTGAAGATGGTGCTGAGAAAATTAACACTATGACAGCGGATGACGTCCGCAACGCGACCGAAGAATTCGTTTGTTTGTACGTTTACTACCGCTGGATCGAAGAACTCGGAAAAAGTATTGAGCGCGGAAGTGTTAGTCCACAAGATGCAACGAAGCTTGAGCGGGAAGTTAAGCAGTTTGTCCGCGATGTCGTGCATCTCAAAAGTGGCGACGTCGACCTGCTCAGCTTGAAATGGCAAGAGTTCTCGGGGCGTCGCTTCGTTGACGACGTATTTAACCAGGCGTACTCCCTGCTGGAGGATGTTGAATGAAATGGCACGTGGTGATTCGTGTAGGTGAAAGTGATGACTTTCTACCAGACATCCCGGAGGGTGATGCGTTTATCGCGTTTCATTTTGAATATCCAGGGAATGCTCGCTCTCTTCGGACAAACATTCTCGATCAGTTCGAGACTCTATTTGAAACGCCTCCGACTGGAATCGTTCTCGACCTGCTACAACTTGCATCATGCGTGTTCTGCACGGATTTGTCCGTGCCGCGTGTTCACTCGGATGATGGCTGGTCGCGGGAGCTTCACATCTATTTTCCGACTTCCTATCGAAAGCAATGGAAGAAAGCGGAACCCGTGTTTCGTGATGCAATGAACTTTCTGAGTGGGGATGCTTGGCATCTTCACCTACGCGAACGGCCGAAACCTGCCAAGGCAGTCCGGATTGAGCACAAGCTCGAACATGATACGGTTTGCCTCTTTTCCGGAGGACTGGATTCGTTGGTTGGCATGTTAGATTTGATAGGAGCAAAAAAAAGACCACTGTTGATCGGCCATTACGGGGCCGGAATGACAAACACGTTCCAAGATAGGCTCCTGACAATTCTGGAAGAGTCGTTTCCGGAGCAGTTCCAGTCTGCGCTTTGCTACCTACAGCCACCTCGATCCGCTGGTGCATCTCAACATGAACCGACGATGCGTTCGCGCTCTTTTCTGTTCTTGTCTCTTGGATTGGCGGCGGCGAACATCCTTGGCGACGAAGTTCCACTGCACGTTCCCGAAAACGCATTGATTTCGTTGAATGTGCCATTCACGTTTTCGCGAACAGGCAGTCTGAGTACCCGCACCACACATCCATACTTCATCGCGCTTTTTCGAAAATTCGCGTCTCAACTCGGCATCCACAACGAAGTGGTTCTTCCGTATCGATTTTTGACAAAAGGCGAAATGTTAGCGAACTGTCTTGAACCACAGGTGCTTAAGAAATGTGTTCGGAAGTCAATGTCTTGTGCTCACTCGGAGACCGCTCGCTGGCAAGGCATGAAACCAGGAACACATTGTGGGTATTGCGTCCCTTGCTTAATTCGACGTGCATCGACGAAGGCCGCAAAAGTTCAGGATGCGACGTATGCGATAGACGTCGTAAAAAATCCACCGCCATATCGGCAGAAAAAGGGCAGCGATTTACGAGCTGTCCTTATTGCTCTCGATCGATATGATTCGCGGACGCGTCGGCAGCGAATGTTTGACGTGCTGTCGGCTGGCGAGTTGCCTTCAGATGAGATCGGCGAATACGCGGACGCATACTCTCGTGGTATGGACGAGCTATCGCGACTGTTGCGTCCCCGAAAGAAGCTAACGAAATGAACAGCAGCATCACCGAATTTGTCGATGCCCACTGCCATATTGATCTGCTACCCGATCCGCAAAAAGCTGTTAACGAAGCCGCCGAGCAACGAATTCATGTGATTGCGGTCACAAACGCTCCGTCGGTTTTCTTTTACACGCATGCGCTGGCAAAGGACAGCGAATACGTTCACGCAGCGATTGGCCTTCATCCTGAGTTAGTCAAAACCCACTCCAATGAACTAGAATCACTTTGGCAACAGCTCGCCCTTACTCGGTTCGTCGGCGAAATCGGACTTGATTTCGTAACGACGAACTCCGAGGAGAGAAAACTGCAAATCCAAGTGTTCAATGAGATTCTGAAAAGGTCGGCAGACAGCAAAGACAAAATACTTACAATCCACTCTCGGCGGGCCGCGAAAGACGTCATTCAAATGATTGGGCCAAACTTTCCGGGCTCGATCATTTTGCATTGGTATAGTGGATCAAAGCGAGATTTGGAAAAGGCGATTCAGAACGGATACTACTTCTCCGTGAATACCTCAATGATCTCATCCAAATCTGGATGCGAAGCGATCAGTCTTATTCCGCACGACCGGCTTTTGACAGAAACTGATGCTCCGTTTGTTCGCTGGAAAGGTGCTCAGACGAGTCCGAGCAGTGTCCGAGGAGCTGCCAAAGGTGTTGCTGAAATCTGGAAGGTTGACGTCGCAATTGCAGCACACCAGATCTCGAATAACTTCGATGAGTGTATCGCCAGTCGCGTCAGCGACTCGGCCAAATAGTGATCTGTTCTGGACAGGTGAGTGGAAACCTAGTGTCAAGTACGAGGATCGCGAATATCTAAGCTTTCCGTCGGGCGCGATAAGGAGTAAGTATGTATTCTCAGATCCAGAGCTTTGCATCGTCAGGACGAATCGCACAGTTGCAAGTAGATTTCGCGGACGCTGAGATCGTGAATCTTCGTTTCAATGAGAAGATCGATGCAGCTCCGTTTGCGAAGAAGCAAGCGGAGCTACTCGACCGTGAAGCACAGTTTAGTTAAACGTGAAAGAGCTCAACTGCTCAAATCATGAAGTTTCAGATCTCCCAGTAGAGTCGTTTAAACTTTCACAAACGATTCGAGAGCAATGACTTAATCCATATCATGCACCCAAGCAGCGCATGATCGAAGTCGTTTGTTTGACCTGCAAGCTTGTGGATGCAGTTTTCGTCTGCCAAATGAGAAAGCCCTTCGAGCTTCTCGCCTAAGTGCTTCCTTCAAAATAGTCGGGGTGACAAGACGCCAATTGAACTTTTTTGTCACAATGTTCATGAAATGCAAACGCAAGAAGTATCGCTGTGGCAATGGATTAAGTCGCTGATGGGCTAAATTGTTTGCAGCGGCAGTCGTTGGTCGATCTGACCGACGCATTATGTCACAGTTTAGTTTCTGTACCAACAAAACTGCCGACTAATTCGCCTAAGCACTCTCTGCATAAATGAACCAGCTACTTTGAATTGCAAGTATTTTTTGATCACCTTATCATCGCTTCATATCAAATAATAACCAGTCTCATCCCGGTGGACTTAATGTATCTTGCGCAACTGGAAATCGAGAACTTTCGGCTATTCGGAACTCGCGATAGCGTGAAGCATTGTTCACTCGCGCTCAATCCAGGAATCAACCTGCTTGTCGGCGAAAACGACTCTGGAAAAACGTGCATCATCGATGCGATTCGACTCCTGGTTGGTACAGCTACGGCAGACTACTTCGCAATCTCCGACGATGACTTCCACATCGCGAATGGCGAGCGAGCGCAGTCCCTTACGATAACTGGCACCTTTCGTGGCTTATCGACCGAGGAGGCTGGAGCCCTGTTGGAGTGGCTATCTGTCGAAGGCACCGGAGAAGCCACGACTCATTTCTTGAAATTAAGGCTAAACGCAACACGTCTCGCCCCTTCCGATCATTCTCCACGCAGACGACGAGTGCAGGTTGATTTTCGAGCTGGAACTGACGAGCAAGGCACTCGGTTTGACTCTCACGCGAGAGAACTTCTTCAAGCTACATATTTGAAGCCACTTCGGGATGCCATCAACGAACTAGCTTCGAAGAGAGGCTCTCGTTTGTCGCAAGTGCTGCGAGCTTTCCGCGATATCGCTGAACACGATCGATGCGACTGGGACCCAGCGGTTCCCACCGCTGCCCCCCAAACATTGGTCGGTATTTCACGAAAGGCAGACCACGATATTCGGCAGACGGCCGTTATCCAAAATGCCGAACAACATTTGAATGACCATTACCTGTCAAAATTCAGCATCGGTGATTCTCCACTTAAGGGGCAAATCAGCGTAAGTGGCCAAGACCTGAGGCAGGTGCTCGAACGGTTAGAACTATCGCTGTCTGACGCTACCCCTGGCACCACACGCGGCCTTGGCATTTACAACTTACTATTCATCGCTGCGGAACTCCTTGCCTTGACCCCTGGAACAGACCCAGAGTTGCCGTTGCTTCTGATTGAGGAGCCCGAAGCCCACTTACATCCTCAGTTTCAGTATCGGCTCGTTGATTTCCTTTGTGCGCGTGCAAAGAAGTCGCCTGACGATGCCGCGACAAATATCCAGTTCGTCGTGACCTCACATAGCCCCAATCTGGCCTCGAAGATTGGCCTTCGTTACGTGACGATACTTCACAAAGGCAAGCCATACTCACTTCACCCCAATGCAACAAAACTCGCCAATTCTGATTACGAGTTTTTAGAGCGATTTCTAGATGTGACTAAAGCCAGTCTCTTTTTCGCAAGAGGCATCTTAATGGTTGAGGGAGATGCCGAAGCTCTGCTCTTGCCTGCTATCGCCGAGCGAATTGGTTGTTCGCTAACTCAGGCTGGTGTCTCGATTGTTAACGTTGGGCACGTTGGACTGTTCAGATATTCCCGCATCTTTCAACGAAAAGACGGAATAGTCATGCCTGTTAGAGTGGCTTGCCTGGCCGACCGAGATATACCGCCGGCAGAAGCAAAATCGTATCTAGCGAATGAACGAAAGGCAGAGAACGAGTACCTGGCTGAAGAAATCGAGGCGAGTCGAGCGACAAAGGTAAAGAATGATGGTGGCGCTGTCCAAACTTTTGTCTCTGAAGTCTGGACTCTTGAATACGACCTCGCTTTTAATGGCCTCGCGAAGGAGATGCATGTTGCCGTGTCCCTTGCGCGAAAGTCGAAGAAAAGTGGAACGTTTCCATCCGAGGAAGCCCGCTTCGCTTGCATTCGCAATGCAATCAAAGAATTCAACAAATGGAAATCGGACAACTTGACACCTGCTCAGATAGCCTCTGCGGTGTTCGAGCCTCTCTACAAAAAGCAGGCATCCAAGGCGGAGACTGCTCAGGCACTTGCCTCCTTACTCAGTCAAAAGAAAACCGACTTACGCGATCGCCTTCCACCGTATCTAGTCAGTGCAATTGACTATGCCACAGGCAAACAACCAGCGAACGGCACGAGTTCACCGACTTGAGGACATAGCCTATGCCATTGATTAACATAAGTGACGCTGACATTGACGACGTAGCTGACAAGCTAGGTTGCGTTTTCGATTCGGAACGCCGAACTATTCTGAAGTGCCTGGAGTCGAAAGATTGCCGTGCGTGTCCAGGTAGCGGTAA
Organism: Lacunimicrobium album; assembly: GCF_052161635.1. Classification (GTDB taxonomy): domain Bacteria; phylum Planctomycetota; class Planctomycetia; order Planctomycetales; family Planctomycetaceae; genus SXPC01. Next base: position 516,953 of record NZ_CP197413.1, on the reverse strand, counting down.
GACAACGATTCTAATTGCCAAACTGGCAATTCTGATGCGCCGATGGCCGTGGCGTCACAGAGGCGTGTGCGTAGTTTCGCACACCAATGTCGCAAAACGCGAGGTGCAAAAAGGTTTCTCGACTCTCCCCGAACTCAACGCCCTCAATCAGTACCCACATTTCGTTGGGACGCTTCAAGCGTTTATTGACCAGTTTCTGGGAGTTCCAGCTGCTATCGAGCACTTTGGTGTCCGTCCCATCGTCATTGACAATGACCGCTATGCGGCTGAGGCCCAGCGAGAATTGCTCCAAACGGCCCAGCAGTCTGGTGGATATCAGAATGCACTGGCTGCTCTGAGAAGAGTCGCTGAGCAAACAGGGCAGGATGTCGTCTCATATATTGCGAACATCGAATACCAAAACGCCGATCTCGACTTGCCCACAATAGGCCCAGTTAACCGACCGTTTGGCCAGCAGACAAATACTGTTCAGGAAATACAGCGATTCAAGCGAGTCATGTCTGAACGTGGATTCTTTCGATACGGTGATATGAATGCACTTGCCCTTCGGCACCTGGAGCAACACCCAACACCTAGCGTCAAGTTCTCGCAACGGTTTCCATTCGTGTTCATTGATGAGATGCAGGACACGATCGCGGTGCAGGATAGAATCCTAGACATTCTCTTTAGTGAGCATTCAGTCGTTCAGCGCATTGGAGATGATCGCCAAGCGATTTATCGCTCGGAAGACAGTGATGGCCAAACCAATGGTTTTCCAAAAGAAGGCTTTCTATCAATGAAGCAGTCCTTTCGCGTAAGTCCATCAATCGCCAAGCTATCCGAGAACGTTTGCGTCGGTGAACTGGAGGCCATGATCGGCAATCCAAACCGCAAAGACTGCTCACACACCATTTTCTTATTCTCCAAGCAGTCGATCGCTGGCGTGTTGCCGGCTTTCGCCGAACTCGTGTCAAATGAGGTGGGAATTGGGATTCCGCGAGAGATGGTGAAGGCCATCGGTGCGACAACAAAGTCTCGCGAAGATGAGCATAAGTTTCCAAGTTGTGTTGGTGATTACCTAGCCGGGTTTAGTGCTCCCGAGCAAACTCGTCGAAGGCGTTTTCACACGCTGGCGGGGTATATCGTATGCGCCCGTCAGCAAATGCTTGCAGCCGAGCCGCCATTCAATGCCGTACAGTTTCTTCTCGAAGGACTCTCTCGTGCGTTTCGTCTTCAACAGGCGAAGTTGGAAGGGGAATTAGTCACACCATCACGGCTAATGTCTTCGCTTCGACAGAAAGACCGCAAAGCATACTTTCGCCTCAAGACTCAACTGATGGAGCATTGTCTGAAGATGGCTTCAAGCGATGGTTTACTCACTGATGAGTTACTTCAAGGGCTGTTGACTCACCTGTCTCCACTAAATATCGTCCCATCACATTGGAATCCACGTGCTAAGGCCTTTTTGTCAGACTCAGCTGACGAAACAACGCCTGTAAAGATCGGCAAATCGTCGGAGAGTGTGTACACTCATAAAACGACTGCTGGTGCAGTTGAAATTGAACTGGGCACTATTCATTCCGTCAAAGGCGAAACGCTTCGAGCGGTACTCGTTCTGGATACCTTCATCAATGCTCATCATTTGAAAGCGATGCTCTTAAAGGGCCTTTTGCTCGGACAACGCCCGAAAAACCCAGGCAAGCAGCTTCAAAACCAAATCAAACGCATCTTTGTCGCAATGACTCGACCGACGGATCTGCTATGTCTGGCGTTACATACAGATCACGTCAATCTCGGCCATCGCGCTGAACTGGAAGCATTTGGCTGGAAAGTTGTGTTGGTTTAGCTCGACAGCCCGCCCAGGTTTTAATTGTTCCAGTCATAAACGAAATGGAAGATCAAGGACGTCTTGGGTCACTAGCTGGCATAGACGAAGTGAGACCAGCTGACAGATTTACGAAGCGACGGTAGCGATCGCCCTATCGCTGTCTGTAAGACGGCAACCAAACGGTTTGTTAGTTCATCACGGCAAACATCAGAAATCGAAACACACGTGATCCCTATCGCAGAACCATCATCGAACGGAAAATCTGCATCGACCGTAGAGGTTACGTTATCCAGTTGGCGAAAAATCTTGCCGGTGACCGCGGCAGCCGGGCAAAATGTAGCATCGCCAGACAAGGTCGGCACGTTGGCAGAAATACCAACTTCGGAGATCTGCTTCGGTCTGACACACCGATGCGGAAGATATTGCTAAACACAAAGGCATAAGTTGTTGGTTTCCTGAGTGAAACTGGCGACGGGATTTGAACTCGACAACTTACGATCGAACAACAGGTTACGACAGATGGGCCTTCTCGCATGCCCGGTATTCTCCGCAACTTGAACCTGACGGACAACTATCAAACTTATCCGTAAGTCGTTGCAGCAAAACAAAAAACGCCTCGTTGCGAAAATACGCGGCGAGCCGTGCTAAATCGAAGTCAGGCTAGCAGGATTTGAACCTACGGTCTCAGTCAAACCATTGAGACGAGAAAGACAACGTCAAGATTGCGGGCAGTCAGTTTTGAATAAAGCTTCACTCGGCGTACTGGCTGACACTGACATGCCGAGTTCCAATTCTCAAAAAACTATTAACCGCATTTTGCAAGTGTTTTGAAGATTGGAGTTTGCATGCATAGGAGGTTGTCAGTCGTGTTTAGCACGCCGATCAGCACATAGCTCATCAGCTAAATCCAGGCCAAAAATGTGGCATATAAGGTGTGAGATGGCTTAACCATCGGCCTCATAATCTGAAGCGATTAAACAATCGCTTTTTTATGAGGACCACCAAAAACTCCACAGAAAGGCCTGGAATCAGATGAGTAATCAACAGACACGTGTCACGGAATCTACCACACACCAGTTAACACCAGCCGCTCGGCAATTCGCAACAGATCTATCGAAGTTCTTCTGGGAACGCTGGAAATCTCAACAATCTAACCAGAATCAATCCTCAGTTTTAATTCCGCCCTTGCGACGCCCAGTCGGAACTCCCGGAGAATGAATGTTGGGATCAAACTTCGTGAAATGCGGGCCTCGTTTACGTCTTTTTGATAACCTGTCGGCTTCTCGCCGACGGTTGGCCATCGTCGAATATAAAGAGAGCAGTTTGTAGATTACTCCAATATAGTCATTCGGTTTGTTTCCGTAGAGTGCGATTTTACCAAGATCTTTTGCATCAATGCAGTAGAGTCCCATCAGGATGGGAATTCGCTCATGCAATAGTGCCAACGGTAAACCTCCCAGATAGCTCTGAGGAAGGTACATCTTTTCAAACAGTTGCATTTCTGACTTCGATAGTGGTTCAGGGAGGCAACGCAAGAATTCTCGCATTTGTGCTTCAATACACTTCGTCACAGAAAAGTAGGTTTCCCAACCAAGGTCTAAAAACTCACATCTCACGATTTCTCGGCTGAGCTTCCCGTGAGGACATTTTCGCTGGGCGATTCGTCCAATGAGTTCGTTGTCAGGGTCGAAAAAGAGCCGATTAAACTCCGACTGACTACGATCACATTTTTCCCAAAAATCGAACTCAATCTCTTCTCGCACCCAATCCCGGACTTGTGGAGTAGCACGTGGTTTCGGAGCCTCCGCAAACAATGAGGAGCGAACGAGCTTCTCAACTTTCTTGCCAGCCAGTCGCTGAGGATTCTGAAGAGCGTATGCCAGCAGTCCCCATTGAATGACGCTTTGCTGGCCACGCGGCTTGGCGTTAAATCTGTGGGCGAGCATAGTGCTTTCAGAAATCCACTGCTGGATCGTCCAACCCAGCGACAGGCTTAAATCAAGATCATCGCCAGCAACTATCAGATCTTTGAATATTTTAAATTCTCTATCCAAATGCTCTTGGGTATTCGCGACTCGCTGAAAAATCAGATGGTGAAGTCGAAGCTTGTTGAGTTCAGCAGCATCAAGACCTTCACCAAATTCAAGCAGCGCTAATCCTCCCATGAATCCCATCATCGTCAGATCGCAGTATCCATTGGGGACTTGAAAATGACGTTCTGAGGTGTCCGCATCGACACCGCAAATCATTGGGAAGCAAAAGTCCTGCGGAAGTGACGATGTGAGGCGCGAATCTGGTTTCCAGGTGTAAGAGCTCACTTCGCAACTTGTTTGTAAGAGCTTACTGATGCCTTTGGACTCTTTTTCCGCTGCGGATAGTGGTTCGATAGTTAATGAGCCAAGTCGATTATTTTGCAAAATTGTAGTCGTCATGAGATTTCTCCAAGTTCATATGGCAGAAGCACTAAAGAACGTTAAATCGGTCGAAAAAAGGCCAACGGAATTCCCTAACTAGCGTGGAGGGCAATGCACGTGCGTTGCCAAAAGTTTCTTACCACGTTTAGGAGGTTATCACCGAGACCAATTCGCCGAATTTTGAATCATGCTCACGTACTTTTTCCCGTTTTCACTGAACAGGGCAAGTTTGCATTGCCCACCTCATAAGAAAGTAATCTCATGACGACTTATGGATTGATTTACTCGCATCTAAATTTGAACTATCGACACCGTGCTCGCTTCCCAAAGCTAAAGGATGTGGCATGCCGACATCAAAAAACGAAGCGATGCAAGAAAAGTCTTTCAGCGTTCAAAGCCCGAACTACTAAGGTGGCAACGCCAGAACGCTCTCAGTTACGGAAACTCTTTTCTCAAATTGCCCTGTTAATCATTTGCGGTCTTATGCTCTGTCTTCTACAGAAGCAATCGGAGTCGGCATGGTCAGCAAATCCACATCTTCAGACCTGCATGGCATCTGCACTTACTCACCGACACAACCGCCGTCGTAACCTCAGAAAAGAGGACCCAAATAGCGACATTTCAGCAAGTTATGCTCGTTACAGCTCTGAATTACAGAGAGATGACAGCATTGATCAGCAGAAACAAAAATGTCGAGATCTTGCCGCTAATAATGGCCACAAGATTTTCAGTGATTTTGAATTTTCTGACAGTGCGATTTCGGGAACCAAGCGAGAGCGAACTGGCTTGAACGACATGATTGCCGCAGCTGAGCGAGGCGATTTCTCTGTGCTTTATTTATACAGCCTTAGTCGTTTGGCTCGTGAAAGCATTATCACCTTGCCTCTCTTGAAAAAACTTGTTCATCGATACGGCATTCGTGTGATTTGTGTCGCCGAGGGGATCGACACAGACAAGGCCGGTTGGGAGCTTCTGGCCGCGATTTACTCCGTCGTACATGAGCAATACATCAAAGACTTAGGCCTAGCCGTTTTTCGCGGCCATGAGTATGCGCTTGCGCAAGGTTATTCCGTCGGAGACTGGTGTTTTGGTTACGGCTCTGAGGCTGTTGCTGGCACGGAAAATTCTCGCAATGGGAAGTCTCGAAAGCATTACATCATCAATCCAGAACATGCCCAATGGGTCGAACAGATCTTCTATTGGTTTGTTGATGAGCGGCGCACTATTCGGTGGATCGTCAAAGAACTCAACCGTCTTAAGGTACCCAAGCATGTTCGTGCCACGTCACAAGAGTGGAATCACAGCCTTGTGATCAGTGTCCTGACGAACGCCAAGTACATTGGCGAGTGGTCGTGGGGGGAAACGAAAGTCGTCCGAGATCCTGAAACGGGCAAAGTCAGCAAGGATTATCGCTCGGAATCCGAGTACGAAAAGTATTTTCGCTACCGTCCGGATCTGGCCATCATTGATGAGTTCACCTTTGATAAAGCACAAACTATTCTGAAAGAAAACGCTGAGAAATTCAGCTTGAGTCGGAATGAGAGTGGTCGATTCAATGGTTCGACTCGTGACAATAATGGCCGAGTCTCTCGCTCTGTCCTCCATAAAGTTTGTGAATGCAAGGAGTGCGGTAGTCCATTTCAGTCGAATGGCACCCGTCTCTTCTGTCGAGGAGCAAGCCGTGGGCTGTGCAGCGTGACAAACTCACTTCCAATTGAGTTAGCCGTGTCGATGATTGTCCAGGAGATTTTACGATGTCTTGTGGCAGATGACGAATGGTTCGCACAAGCCTATCAGAATTTACTCAAATGCCGAGAGCATGACCATGCTTCCTATCCGAATCAGCTTCAAGGTAAAAAGCGTCAGCTGGCTGAACTGAACTCCTCGATTGCAGAGCTTCTGGACGCTATCGAGAGAAAACAGAACTCTGAGGTCATTCAGTACCGATTGGATTTGCGGACGCAAGAGAAGAAGCAGCTTGAACGCGACATCCGTCAATTGGAGGCGGTTTCAGAAAAGCATGATTCTAAGCCTACTCGTGAGTGGCTGCGCGAGCAGTTCGAATCGATTGGCGAGATTCTGAGTAGTGATTCCCCGGTAGCGAATGAAACACTCGTGAATCTTCTGGTCGACGGCAAGATTGTCTTAGAGTTGTGTCCAGCGCCGTTACGACAGACTCCTTTCTTCAAGGGACGTTTTGCCATCACCATACGGAACTCAAGCTTTCTTCAAACTCCTGATTCGTCTTCTCTAGTGGTTGAAGATATCAAGGAGATCGTTATCGAATTCAAAACTCAAACGAAAGGCGAACTTCAATGGGAGACGGCTAAGCGTCTTCACAACGACGGTCTACCCCATAAAGAAATCGGACGAATCATGGGCCTCAGTCGACCGCGTGTAACTGCAATTTTAAAAGAAGCCTTCGCTGCCCTTGGTGAAGAAAAACCTGACGGTCGAGCGCGACGATTTCAATTGAAAGAGGAGTTCCAGACCTTGTCACTTTATCAGGAAAAAGCCGATGCGGTCATGGAGTTGTACGATCAAGGGATGTTGCTAGCAGAAATTGCCGAACGACTTGATATGGACCGCAACACCGTAACCAGTTCCATCAAGTACTGGCACGAAAAACGCGGCCTACCGGTTCCAGATGGTCGAACTCGCCGCATTTCCTTGAAGTTCAAAGGAAAGCCTCGGTCGACTTCTGAACCTCAGGAACCACCCGTGGAGACCGAGGACGGAATGAATTCGGCGGCATGAGCTAAATTCGAGCCAGATCCGTGGCATATAAGTTGTGAGAAGCCTTAGCTCTCACGCGATTTCCGTAGCACCCTGTCAGACAATCCTTGTCTGGCAGGGATTTTTTATTCCATCATCAGAAAAAATAAAGGAAGGACGATGCTCACAGCCAAAGATCTCGCTCTCATTCGTGCGGCGCTGCTTTTCTTCCAGGAAGAGAATTGCACGGGCGACCGATCGTCCATGAAGTATTACTTCGGTTCTGGTTCCTGCCGTGGCATCACTGCGAAAACAGCCCGCGAACTTCGACAGCGTCTAAGCAAATACCAAGTCCGTTTCACACTCATTGATCTAACAACCAGTCGTCTTATCACAGATCGACTGTATCAGTCGTTACCCCAAGCGAAACGAAGAATCAATCACCGTAGCCACTCAGTCGGAACTGTGCTCATGTCATCTGGAGTATTTAAACTCCGTTGAACAGTTCTGAGATGGTGATCCCAAGTGCATTCGCAATTGCTTCAATGTTTCGCAGTGCCACATTTCGTTCACCGCGTTCAATCCCTCCGATGTAAGTTCGATCGAGTCCGCATTCCTCGGCGAAATGCTCCTGGGTGTGTTCACGTTCCAGGCGTAGCTCTCTGACGCGCTGTCCAAATCGCTCCAAAATGTCTGGCGGTTTCTTTCCCATAGTCCGCACAGATTGAATAACTAGCCTCGATTCTGTCTGCAGCCTATGAGTATCATTTGATGACTATCCGTATCGTCAAGGATAGCCAAGTTTCTTCCACTTTTTGAAAGCCTCATCATGCCCTCAAAGTACCTGAGTCTTCTTTTGATCTGGCCATGCTTGGCTTGTGTGGGCTGCGGCCCGACAGCACAGCCGACCTGGGCACCCGATTCGAAGAGTTTCTTCTACGCCCATGCGGATGGAAGCGTTCTCCAGTACGACCTGGAGAAAAAAGCAGCCCGTACGCTGATTGCTGCTGGAGATCAGCAACTCGCCCGACTGGACGTGAATACGGCCGGAACGTTTCTGGGCGTGGCCCATGCTGCCTACGGCTCCGAGGCTCGTGCAGCTCAATTCGGAACGGTGGCCTTATTGACTGGCCGTGTCAGGTGGAACGACTTATCGGTCTGGGGAGGCTCGACAAGTGCTCGTAGCGTTTGTCCGACCAGCGTTTACTATTGCCCCACAGGCAAGCGAGTCCTCATTTGGTATCAGCAGCCTTACGACATTTTTAGTGGTACCAAAGGAGAAATCCCCATGGGCTACTTTGCTGTGTACGACTTTGAGACTCGCAAGCTCGAAGAACTCCAGACGGCGACGCCCGCCATCACCTTGGCTCAGATGGCGAACGTGTCTCCCATGGTACCGGACGGGTCGGGCTATCTGGCCATGAAGCTGACCTTCGAGAAGCCTCTCTTCTTTTTTGTGACCTGGGATGGATGGGAGTATCCCATTGAGCTCGATGAGCGTTCGCGAGAGCTGCTCAACAGCATGGGAAGTCAGGACTCCGACAAAGGCGAACTCATGCACAATCTGTTCCCACTCCCTCAGGGAGTCTGGGACAAGAATGTGCTGACGTATGTGATTCCCCATGGGCAGGTTCGCATTGATCCCGTCGCCAAAACCTTTACCACCACCAAACTCACCAAGGAGCAACAAGCGAATTTCGAACGCATTCATGGACACAACGAGGGAACAGAGGAATCAGTCTCCTTAGAAGTGGTTCGCTTTCCCGGTGTGGAGCGGGAAGTCCATTGCCGTGCTTATGGTCAAACTGGCATCAAAGTTTTGCTGGTCAACCTCAAAACCAAGGGACGACGAACCATCGCAGAAGGTGCGCTTCCCGCCCCTCTCCGAGCGCACCAACTGTTTCTGTCGCCAGATGGAGAACGGGTGCTCGCCTGGGTCTGTGATGAAGAGCAAACCGCCTCCATTCATGTCATCGAATCGGACGGATCGATCTCCGCCACCGTCGATGCTGGTCGCCGAGAGTGAAGGAGGATACTCGATGAAGTTCGAACACATCATATTTCTTCTCGTCGTGGCGTTTCTTGGGTTTTCATTTTACCAGAATGAGAGGCCCGACCCGCAGCTCAGATTTTCCGGTCGAATTCAGCCACCGCTGTTTTTCGGAGATACTGAGTTCGTCGTTTTGGTTTGGCACCAGCAGCGTGGCGCTATCCACAATGGCATCCTCACTGCGGAAGTCAACGAAGATCCCCAAAAGCGAGATCAGCACTGGGTGACCGTTCCATACAGCTTTGAAAGCTGGCAACCCAATGAAGATCAGCAGGTCACATTTAAGTTCCAGCTCAAACGATACGACGCCTCACGACCGTTCCATTTTCGGCTGAAGATGGAGGCCAGCTACGTCAAACCCTATTACCTGGAGGATGGCTGGCAAGGAAACAATTGGGTCTCAAATCTCAAGTAGCGATGAACGTCGCGACTAAGATTGAGAGGAATCCCTTAAGTCGACTGTTTGGTTTCGTCAGTTAGTTGAGCCCCGGAGTGTCTGGGGCGGTCCGTTTCATAACGACCGCCCCACACGTGTTGGGCGGTCGTTTTCTTTTACCACGAAGGAAAACCACCTCATGACCCAACACGACATTGATACCGCAGTCTGCCTGGCGACCGGCGAAGAGCTTTGCGAAATCCAGCGTCTCGGTTTCAGCCTGGCTGATCCAATTAATGCGGATTTTGATCCAGAGCCCTACAGCTTTCCACGCATTATCGACTGGGATTCGTTGGAATTGAGTCGCCACGTCGCGGTCTTGCCGGAGCGACGAGGTCGTCGTCTCGCTGGCTGACCACTTCACACGCCAAATCATCAAAAGCCCTGAGAGAAGGTCTCTCGGGGCTTTTTCGTTTTCATGTTCGATTCATTGAAAGATCACACAATGGACACACTCGCCTTTTTGATTGTCATGGGAGTCCTCGGCTACTGGGCTTACCGCCACGGAAAACGCGATGGCTCTCGCTCTGGCTTCAACGTCGGTCTCCGACGAAACCGTCGTTTTCGTCGGTAGTTTGAGTAAATCCTCGACGTCACGCGCATCTCGCCAAATTCCATCGACCACCGCAGCCTCATTTTTCAGGAATGCTTATGTCACACATCGTCACCATCAAAACCCAAATACGCGATGAACTCGCTGTGCAGGCGGCGTGTCGTCGGCTGCAGCTGCTTCCCGCCGAGCAGGGGGAGTTTGAACTGTTCCGAACACGCGCGACTGGCCTTGCTGTCCGTCTCCACTCGTGGACCTACCCCGTCGTCTGCGATCTCCAGGCTGGTGAACTGCAGTACGATAACTTTGAAGGCCATTGGGGTGAGCAACGGTATCTGGATCAATTTCTACAGGCCTACGCCGTCGAGAAAACACTTCTCGAAGCTCGCCGCCAGGGTTATTCGGCCTTCGAGCAACCGCTGGAGAACGGATCGATTCGCATTCAGATTCAGACCAATTAATTGCTTTCCCAATCAACCGCATCTCTCAGAGGACTTCATGCCACAAATCATCGTCACCATCACGCCGCAAGGCACGCCGACCGTTGCCACGCTTGGTTTCTCTGGATCATCCTGCCAGAAGGCTACCGCGGAACTGGAAGCAGCACTCGGGACGAAGACGCAAGAACGTCTGACCGCTGAGTTCTACCACCCACAGCTTGCTCAATCAGAGCAGTTTCTGCATCAGTAGCGGAACCGGCTGCCGTCTAGTTTTTTTATTGTGAGCCCTCCTTCGCGAGGGCTTTTTTCATGCACACATCACACCAAACAACGGGAGTTACACAATGCCGTCCCTTATAGAAATTCTTCCCGACTACATTCGCGCGGCCTTCTCAGGTCTTTGGATCGTGACTCACGAACCCGATGAAGCCGAACGCGACATCTTTGAACTGGTCAATCGAGAGGATTGGCGTAGCATTGCCTGGGATGTGGCGCGTGGCTTACGCGGTGAGTCCAGTCTCCCACGGGCCGACGATCCAGTCTCTGTCATCAAGGCGGCCACACAAATCGCCGGTGAGAATGAGACCCTTCTTGTACTGCTCCACAACTACCATAAGTTCCTGGGCTCGACCGAAGTCCTGCAAACCTTGATCAATCAACTGCAGGTCGGCAAGACGCAGCAGGTGTTCTTTGTGGTGCTGTCGCCAGTGCTGCAGATCCCGGTCGAACTGGAAAAGCTCTTCGTTGTCATCGAGCATCCGCTGCCCAGTCCGCATCAGCTGTCAAAACTGGCTGTGGATCTGCTCGGTGCGGAAGATCTGAATCAGATCACACCTGCCCTGCTGGAGTCTGCCTCTGGCATGACGTGCTACGAAGCGGAGGGAGCCTTTTCCCTGTCGCTAACGCGACACAATGCCTTGCGTCCGGAAGTGATCTGGGAACTCAAAGCCCAGGCTCTCAAGCAGCAAAATCTTCTCTCGTTAGATCGAGGTCAAGAGACTTTTGAATCGCTTGGTGGTCTGTCCGCACTCAAAGACTTCTGCCGCAAAGCCTTGGCTCCAGGACGTTCCGTAAAACCCCGTGGCACACTCTTGCTCTCGCCACCAGGCTGCGGCAAGAGTGCTTTTTGCAAAGCCCTGGGCAAAGAGGTCGGTCGACCGGTCCTGTCACTCGATCTAGGAAATCTGTTCGGCTCGCTGGTCGGAGAGAGCGAACGCAACATCCGCCAGGCTCTCAAGCTGGCGGAAGCGATGGCGCCTTGCATCCTCTTCGTGGATGAACTGGAGAAAGCCCTATCGGGTGTCAACGGTCTGGGTGACTCAGGTGTGTCGACGCGCATGTTCGGGACACTGCTCACGTGGCTCGCCGATCATCAGAGCGATGTGTTCTTCATCGGGACGGCCAATCGCATTGATCGACTGCCTCCGGAGTTCACCCGCGCCGAACGGTTGGATGCCATTTTCTTCATCGACCTGCCAGGTCCGTCTCAACGGGAACAGATCTGGCAACTGGCCCGACGTCAGTACGACATCGCTCCCAGCGAACCAACACCCGCGGATGACGATTGGACGGGGGCGGAGATCAAGGCCTGTTGCCGCTTATCGGCACTCTTGCAGGTGTCATTGATCGAAGCGGCCCGGCTCGTCGTGCCAGTCGCACGCACAGCCGCCGAATCCATCACTACTCTACGCGAGTGGATCGGTGGTCGTTGTTTGTGTGCCGAAACCGGCGCCGTCTATCTGCCGAATCGTCGTCCGTCGACGAACGGTAAGCGGACGCGCCGCATCGAACAGAATTGAGGTGTTTTTGTTATGGCCCTGCAACCTGGATACCAACAGAACTTCAACACGTTACTCCTAGCCGCTCAACATCGCGACTTGGCGCTCGTCGAATGTCAGCACACTCAGACGGGAGAACCTGTCCCCGTCATCTGCGCGGTCAATCAAGAGCCGGATGGCAGCATCACAATGGTGCCCCTGGCTCAATTGTTCACAGTCAATCCCTACGACATCCTGACGCCGCCGAGTTAATCGGCGGCGTTTTTTTATTCCTAGAAAGTCAATGACATGAGTACGACCTTGGAACCAGAAACTGACCTCCACGATCCCATCGCGCAAATGCGGCTGACGATGTGCGCGACTCGTTTGTCCTTCACGTGGCTGGGGGTGCGCAAATCCCTGTCTGCCGATCAGACTGCCACCGCCGCAGACCAGTTTGAGGCCGAGCCGAAGTTTGTGTCAGCGCGTAAGAAGCTGCTGGACACCAATCATCCCAAGTTCAAAGCCGTCACGGCAATCAAAGGACAAATTCAGCAATACTGGAAGTCGCTGACGCTGCCGTATCCCGAGTCGGGAATCCGGCTGATCAAGCATGTCGACCTCGACGCGTTCCAAAGGCAGATGGAACGATTCCAGCGTGAACTGCGGGAGGCCGTGCAAGAACTCGACCTTCACTTCGAGGAGCTCAAGCGAGCGGCGAAGGAACGATTGGGACAACTGTTTGATTCCTACGACTACCCTGCAAGTCTCTGGGCACAATTTCATGTGACCTGGGACTTTCCGTCGGTGGAACCACCAGACTACCTGCGTCGACTCAATCCCGAACTCTATCAGCGGGAATGCAGACGGGTCGCGGATCGATTCGATCAGGCTGTCGAGCTGGCGGAAACGGCATTCATCGAAGAATTTCACAAGTTGCTGTCGCATCTGACGGAACGCCTCTCGGGTGATCATGATGGGAAGCCGAAGGTGTTTCGGGATAGCGCGGTCGATAATCTCCGGGAGTTCTTCCAGAAGTTCAAAAAGCTAAATCTGCGAAGCAATGAAGAGCTCGATGCGGTCATTCACGAAGCCGAGTGCATCCTGGACAACATCCCGGCTCGCAGTCTGCGTCACCATGACGTCCTGCGTCGAGAGATCGCTGGAGAACTGACCAGCGTCCAGCATACGATTGATAGCATCTTGATCGATCGTCCGCGTCGCCAACTCCTTCGTCAACCTCCAGTAAAGGGGTAGCGTCATGGAGCTTGTTATTTTGCCGGATGGTCAAGCCAGGACGGTCTATCAGGAACACGTCGATTTGTCGGCCTTGGGCTCACCCCACATCCAGCGCGACAGCCACGTGGAGCCGGATGCTCAAGGACGCTGGTGGGCCGATCTCGGACTCGTTGGCGGTCCAATGCTCGGGCCACATGAAAAGCGGAAGGATGCGGTAGTCGCAGAGATTGTCTGGATACAACGAAACGTCCTAGCAGACTTATAATCACTCGGATTCAATTGTTGTCACCGGCTGGCTTGCCGGTGGCAACAATTTTTTTAGTTATCAGAAGAATGAAAAACGCTCAGCAGTCGTAGTTGCGAAACGAGTACAATTCCCAATAGTATAAAGGATTTTGGATCGTCAGCATCCACTTAATTACACGCAAGAGCTTTTAGGGCCTGTTATGCACTTGAGGCAACAATTCTCTGGAGCATGATGCCCAGGTAAGCGATCCAGTGATAACCAGCCAGAGTCTGTGTCAGGCGTTCATAGTCGCGCGTCAGACGTCGATGACGTCCCAGCCAGCCGAAGGTTCGTTCTACGACCCAACGCCTTGGCAGCAGCACGAAGCCTTTCTTGGCTTGGGTGTGCTTGATGATCTCCAGTTCAACCTCATGAGCCGCTGCGGCCTGTGTTGCGTGTGGTCCCGTGTAACCCTGATCGGCGTAGGCCAGTTCCACGCGCCCACGGGTTAACTCCTGCAGTTTTCTCCCCAGTTCGTAAACCTGCTCGCGTTCCTGTTCGTTTCCCGGCGTGATCGTGATGGCCAGGAGATTCCCCAGCGTATCGACCGCGACATGCACCTTCGAGCCCTGTTTTTTCTTGGCTCCATCGTAGCCGGCCCGTGAGCCACTTTCGGGTGTTGATTGCAGCGTGCGAGCATCCAGAATGACGGCAGACGGTTCTTCGTCCCGCTCTTTGAGGAGCCGTTCGATGATTCGCAGATCGTGGGTAATCGCTTCGAACACCCCCGCATGCAACCAGCGACGAGCCTGTTGATAAACCGCTGTTCAAGGTGGGAAGTCATTGGGCAGGGAGCGCCACTGCACGCCGGTGCGAACGACATAGCGGATGGCATTGAAGACCTCTGGCAGCGAGTACTCACGCTGCGGAGCATCTTCGGTCATCAGGGTTAAGTCAGGCAGCAGGAATTCCCACTGCTCGTCGGTCACATGGCTGGGGCAGGTTGACGTCCTTGTTGTGTTCATCCACGTAACATCCGACAAACAGAGGGGATAAGTCAATAACAGGTTCTAGGGCTAGCTGTTCGCATTCCGACCTTGAACGGTGTACCAATCGCTTTGATCATTCCCAAGAGATTTTTTTTTTGGAGCCATAACTCATACGCCGCAGAAGAAGTTTCTTGCTCAAAGAAATCGTGCATCAATGAATAAAAGTCAGGATTGCGAATTGTATTGATAAGTTCGAGCTGAATCGCGAATCGGACGATCGAATGCCAGATAGCAGGCAGATCCAAAAGTTCTCTTGTTCTCCGGCAACACCAAGGGAGTACATCATCTCGTTCAACCGCGTTTGCGATCTCAAATGCGACAGCAGTATCACTACGAAAGGAAGCGAGCAAAAGTGGCTGCGTAGTGATGGCAGCACTGCCACTTTCAATAAACGACAAGTTAGCAAAACCATTAGCCGAATCAGTCGCGATGCCGCGAACAAAATCAGCTTCGTCGTCAAGATAATTGAACTGCAGTTGCTGCCGAGTAGAGTCCATTAGGCGTAGTTTTGCTTCTGCCAGCGGTCCTGCGTAGGCAGCCATAATTGCTTCCAAACGTCCAATCTCTAAAACCAAGCCGGGATCAGTCTCTCCTTCCCAGCCTTCTTCTCCATTGCTGTCCATAAGTGGCTGACGTTCAATCCAGACTTGGTTCAAAGGTGCTCCTGCGTAGTACCAGAAGAAAGCATGACCAGATTCGTGTATGGCAGTGTATCTATGCGACATTGAGTAATTTCCTGTGAAAAAGCTGAGATTTGTTTATTGCGGTTGGACAAGAATGAGTAAGGTAGCTTATTCCTGGGTTTCAGCCTTGTGGAAAATGTACAGGCTTTGGAATGGATTATCGCCGTTCGTTGGCGTTTAACTGCCTTGATATTTCAATAGTCTCAATGCGTTGAAAACAACGATCAGAGTAGAGCCTTCATGAAACATCACTGCCGCACCCATTTGTAAACCGAGAACGGTTGCAGGAACGAGGAATGCGACCATCCCAAGACTAAACCAGAGGTTCTGACGAATAATTCGACTGGTTTGTCTGCTCAGGCCAACGGCAAAGGGAAGCTTCTTCAGATCGTCGGCCATGAGAGCGACGTCAGCTGTCTCTAACGCAACATCTGAACCCGCTGCGCCCATTGCAATTCCGACTGTCGCACTGGCCATCGCTGGAGCATCATTGACGCCATCCCCCACCATGGCGACGCCATCTTCGCTATTCAACTTTTTGATCGCATTAACTTTGTCGTCTGGCATCAAGTCCCCAAGTGCTTCATCGATTCCAACTTGCTCAGCCACGGCTTTCGCGACTTGGGGATTGTCACCGGAAAGCATAATCATCCGCTTGATACCCATTGTTCGAAGCTGACTGACAACCTCCTTCGCGGCCGAGCGTGGTGTGTCCATAAGCCCAAGCACACCAAGATAATTCGTACCTGCCCGGACTACCATGGTCGTCCGACCGTTGGACTTCAGGCTTTCCACCTTCGCTCGCAGTGAATCGGGGAGGGGCGCTCCTTCGACTTCGGAGAACAGACTGTCCTTGCCAATATAGACTGTGTCCCCATCGATTGTTGCTTTAACTCCTCGACCCGTAATGCTCTGGACGTCGTGTGCCTGGAGATTGGAATCTTCTTTCAGGCGCTCCTGACCACCTTTCACTAAAGCGGCAGCGAGTGGGTGATCGCTGAGCTTCTCAACAGCGATCGCTACTCGCAGCAGGTAATCGACTTCGATTCCCTCCGCTGGCTCGATATCGGTAAGGCGAGGTTTACCTTCCGTGAGTGTGCCTGTTTTGTCAAAGGCAATCGCACTAAGTCGGCCTAAGTTTTCAAGTGGCCGACCACCCTTCACGAGTACTCCGCCTCTCGCAGCTCTCGCGACTCCGCTCAAGACAGCACTGGGAGTTGAGATCGCTAAAGCACATGGGCTTGCGGCAACAAGCACTGCCATCGCTCGATAGAACGAATTTCGAAATGGTTCGTCAACTACCGTTCCGGCAAAGAGTAACAAGACGACGAAGATCAGGATGGCTGGAACAAAATAGCGTTCAAACCGATCCGTAAATCTTTGAGTAGGCGACTTCTGGGTCTCCACTTCGCTTACCATTTGCACTATGCGAGCAAGTGTAGATTCTGAGGAGATTTTTGTGACTTGGATCTCCAGCACGCCGCTGCCATTGATTGTTCCGGCAAAGACGCGGTATTCCGGTCCGAGTTTCTCAGGCTTGCTACTGACCTGTGTAGCATTCTCGACGGCTTTCTTATCAACCGGGACACTCTCACCGGTGATAGGTGCCTGATTGACACTGCTTTCACCTTTGACGACAAAGCCATCGGCAGGAATTCTTTCATTTGGCTTCACGATTGTGACATCATCTTTTCGAAGTTGCTCGACGGGGACCTCTTCGGTTCTCCCTTCTCGTCGAACGGTCGCTGTTTGAGGAGTGAGTTCACCCAAGGCCTCAATCGCGCGTTTCGCCCGGCCCATCGCATAATGCTCTAGTGAATGACCAAGGCTGAATAAGAACAATAGGAGTGCCCCTTCCGCCCAGGCTCCTAAAGTGGCAGCGCCGACGGCTGCCACCAGCATCAGAAGATCGATCTCCAGGCGATAGGCGCGAATATTCTCGAACGCTTCGCGGAATGTGAAAAAGCCGCCAAATACATACGCTGTCAGATAAACGATCCAGAGCGTAGGCTCTGCACTAGAAGCCATTGAAAGCGTCCACCCGAAAAGAAGCAAGGCTCCGCATATTCCTGCAAAGATCAGTTCTGTCATCTCACCTAACCATCCATGTTGGTGCTCATCATCAACCTTTTCTTCGGCGTCGTGGGTATTGCTATTTTGAAAAATACGATCTTTGTTCAGTCGTTCGGGCTTACGCCAGCCGATTCTTTCGAGCTCTGTGAGAATCTGCTTTTTCTCGACGACTTGAAGATCAAACTCAATACGGATAACACCGGCTGGGGAGACTCCAGCCTCAAGCACACCCTCAAGTGTGCGGATTCTTGATTCCAGGGTACGTGCTTGCCGAGCATGCATCGGTTCTGCCCGTACCAAGAAATGTCCGTATCGACGTTCGAGTTCGGCACCAACTCTCAGAGCAAGTTCGCGGACTTCGCCAATAGATATGAGCTTTGGATCATAGTGGATACAGATTTGGCCAGTTCCTTTGTGTTCTTTCTTTAAAAGATGCACTGACTCTATTCCATTTTTGGCTTCCAATAGCGCCCCTAGCCTATCGACGCACGCGTCATAAGAATCAGGGATGGCAGGCAGAATCAGTTGAATATCCAAGTGTGTTTTTTCGCTCACGAGTATTGATCCTGTGGCTGTGGTTGTTGGGTTTTACACTTTAGGCTCGGAGGCAGACTATTCAGCTCACTAGCGGAGCAAATGCTTTTCGAGTTATTGAGATCGCGAATGAGTTGACTTCGAGAACATTCGCTCTTTTCTCGGGCGAGCCGTAGCAGATTGGAAACGCGTACGGAGAGTTTCCCAGTCCAGGATGAGTGTCCCCCCTGTTGCGGAATGTTGTTTTTCCCAACTCATTAAGAGCGTTAAACACGTGTGATCGATGTAACTCAGGCTTTTGAAATCGATGTGAAGTGTCGTTCCCGGCGGTACGACCTCAAGAGCAGATGCAAGTTTTGGCAATCGCAAAAATGTCGCGGCACCTTCGAGGATAAGCGTCATCCGACCATTTGAACCATCACCACGCTGTCGAATTCGTAAACGCGAAAATGTATAAATGAGACGAACGACTGAAAGCGCAATTCCAAGAATCACTCCCGTTAAAAGATCGATCACAACGACTGTGCATGCGACGATGAGGCAGATAGCTCCCTCCCATCGACTCTCTTTCCATAATGCACGGATGGCAGAGGTTTGAATTAGCCTTAATCCTGTCAGGACCAGGGTTGCGGCAAGCGTTGCGACTGGAATTAGTCGTAGCAGCCCAGGAGTCAACAGAACGAATAAAAGCATCCAGACGCCGTGAAAGACAGACGACCAACGAGACTTTGCTCCTGCTTCCAAGTTGGCGGCACTCCTGACGATGACTCCAGCGAGAGGGAGTGCTCCGATCACACCGCACACCGCATTCCCCACTCCCTGAGCTGCGAGTTCCCGGTCGTATCGGGTCCTTGCGCCAGAGTGCATGCCGTCAAGCGCAGCGGCTGTCAGCAATGACTCGGCGCTGCCAAGTAGAGCAATGGTAAATGCGACCTGCCAAACAACAGAGTTCGACAGGAGTTCTGTGGATGAAATATTTATCAGATGAATGCCTGAGCTCACGCTGTCGAACTCAACTCGTTGAATTGGCAGATTTAGCAGACTAGCAGTTGCGGTAGCCACGATTACCGCAGCTAATACAGATGGAACAGATTGCAGCTTCTGAGGTACGAGCCGCTTCCATAATAATAGAATTGTTAGGGTAAAGAGTCCCATCATCGCTGCTGACAGATGCCCAGGATGGCCAGGGTGACCGTCAAAGATATGGAAGACTGCACGTGGAACTCCCAGGAAGTTTTCGATTGCGGTCTTGGCAGGTGCATCATCAAGCGCCACATGAAATTGCTGAAGCAATAGCATGGCCCCAATTCCAGCCAACATTCCAAGGATGACTGCAGGAGACACCGCACGGAACCATTGGCCTAGCCGCAGTAATCCGGAGACAATTTGAATTAAGCCGGCAAGGAAGACGACTATTCCTAGCGACGCAACTCCCAACTGTTCTTGCAGACCGAGAACAACAACAATGAGTCCCGCTGTTGGACCACTCACCTGCACGGGCCCGCCTCCGAGCAGTCCCACGACAACACCACCGACAACGGCTGTGATGATTCCTGACGCAGTGGGAACTCCAGATGCTTTAGCGATTGCAACGCATAGTGGTAACGCGACCGCGAAAACGACAATGGAGGCGGGAATGTCGCTCCATATGTCTTGGTACCATGAAGGAGATTGTTTGGTCTCAGCATTCTTCGAGACAGGACTTGGGGAGTTGAGCGATTTCGTGGCATGGTCTAGTCCGGCAGAAGGCAGTGCGGGATGCACAATTGGCATCTCTAAAAGCGGCTCAAACCGTTGCTGATACGCATCGTAGGCTAGCACTTCACTTGATTCAAATCGCAAAACCCAAGCGTGAAGCCGAACAGTACCCGCCGACAATCCTGCTGCAACAATCGGATGCTTGGTCAAGTTGTCGAGTTGCACGAGCACGTTAACTTCAACGGCTTTGTCCCACTTTGCTTCTCCTTCTAGTTCAGAATATTTCTCTCTCATAACATCGACCGTACCAGTCGCGTGAGCCAGCCATGCTCCGACTGGGGAATCTCCGTTCGGTGTGCCAATATCAAGCAAGGCTTTGACTGCACCGCACCGGTAGTGCCCGCAAACAATCACATCCGTCACTCCCAACGTTCCTATAGCGTATTCAATCGTCGCGGCTTCTCCGCCCTGATTTTCGGGAGGTGGGACCAGGTTTCCCGCATTGCGAGCAACAAACAAATCGCCCGGATCGGCTTGCATGAGCGTCTCCGGGAGTACACGCGAGTCCGAACAAGTGATAAGGAGAGCTTGCGGCTTCTGTCCTGACACACTTCGTTCAAAGAGCTCTTTCCGTTCCCAGAATAGGTTCTCCTGAAAATGCCGCAGTCCTTCGATTAACTTTTTCATACTTTTCCTAGGTGGATACCTTCATCCAAGCGTGATGCATGCCCTGTCTCTTGAAGACAGCAAGCTTGAGAGAATGCTTGATGTAATGCCGTGAGATTGTTGTCGCTGGTGCGGTGTCCTCAGCGGACATGCCCCGACAGAAATGAAAACAAATGAGGCGGTTTGACCATTGGTTGGTTCTTAAGCCGCTTATGTGATGAGCTTAGACACCTGAAATGCGAATCGCGTCATACTTTGGGATGCTCCGGTAGTGCTTACGACTAAAGAAGATCGTGAGCGTCAGCGAATTGGACTACTCCCAGAATCTGGCAGGGAACTTCACTCTCAGAGCACAAGCGAAGTAGCAATTGTCGAGGCAAATGCCGTATTCGATCGTTTAACAGCGAATAACGATCGTAGAAAGCACATATGTCAACAAGTCATATGTGACAGAAGTAAAGTCTTTAGACAATGACGTTTGAAGTGGCAGTGATGGTAAGATTCGAATCGTCGACCATGGAAGCATGATAAAAAACAATTGCTCCAATTCGATGGAAAACACATGGCGAGCTGCTCGTGTTGATAAGTCAGATACCAGCATGCCGGGGACATGCTTACATCCACACGATTCCGTGTTTAAAGCGATTTCGTAGTCCCAAGAAGAGTTGCCCTTGTTATCGAAAAATGTGCAATCAGGATCCTCAGATCCGCCTTCGTCGCAGGAATGATCATCATCGTCATCGTGGGACTGGCACACAGAGCAGAGCGATGAACCCGCGACAACACTGTATGAACCGTCTTTGCTGATGCACGCAAACACAGGAATGCCACTCCCGATCAGGAGTTGTGCGAACATCAATAGTAGTAGAATGACTTGTTTCATATGGTCACCGAATATCCGAGTTTATCGGCAAGCTATGACTTCCGCCAAGATGGAAATTCAGAGTCGTGATGGAATCTTCATTTGTGGAGAAGATTAAGAAAGAAATACCAAATTGTTAGGAGCGGAGAGCAGACACGATTTCCGCTCGTGCGGTATTGATCGCAGGAATGATGCCTGCGGCAACTCCTACAATCGAAGATACGATGGCTGCTTGAATTGCCATCGACCAGGAGGGTTGGAAGGCGATGGTGACTCCCTCTGCACCAACGGCGAGGCCGCCGAAGGTCAAGATGGTCAGGGCAATGGTAGTTCCGAGGAGGCCGCCGGTGAAGCAGAGGAGGATACTTTCAAGGAGTACCATGCGGAAGACCAGGAAGGGGCGCAGGCCTAGCGTCTGGAGGACTGCATGCTCTTTGATGCGATCCTGAACCGACATAACGGTGGTCGTGGCTACCAAGGTGAGGACGAGGCCGACGCAGGCATAGCCCAGCCAGTGGGCGAAGCCGATGAGGTCGACGAGGTCGGATAAGGTGCTCGCCTGAAAGGCTCCCTTGCGTCGTGTCGTGGTTGCGACAGGGCCTGCTTTGAGAACCTGATCGATCTCGACGGCGACCGTATCGGGATCTGCATCGTCGGTCAGATAGACTTCATGCTGAGTGACCAGACCCGCTGTGTCGAGGCCGCGAGTGTATTGGAGGAAAGGTAAACCGGTGTAAATGAGGTTTTCTTCCGATGGGACAGGTGACGAGAAGATGCCCGCGACTTTGACCGAGAGTTCGCCGATGGAGAACTGGTCACCGACATTGAGGCCGCGACGGGTGGCAATATTTTTGCCGACGAGAGCGGCGTCGTTCTGAGATTCAAACGACTGCCATGACCCTGAAAGCAATTGCAGATCTCGGGTCCGATTGAGTTGGCTTGATGGGACGCCGTTGAAGACGACAATATCCAGGCTCGCGCGGCAGTTGTTAGTCCAGACTTGCACCGGCACAACTTCCTTAACGCCGTGTACTTTCTTGATCATGCGGGAATAATCTTCGGGCAAGCGACTACTGGTCGGGCAAAAGCGGTTTTCCTGGAATACGATCAGGGTGCGTTGAGCGTCGTCGTCTTGTGTGAGGCGTTCTAGTCCTTCCTGGACCGAAGCAACGAAACTGAAGACAAACATTGCGACAGCGGCCCCGCTGAGGGTCAGCATGGTACGGACGCGGTGACGCCAGAGGCCTTTGAAAACGTAGGGAAGAAAGCGGATAAGCATGGTTTATCCCACCTTTCCTGCGAACGACAGATCATTGCTGTGAGTGGTCCCATTCATGGTCTTCTCAATGATGCGGCCCTCGTCGAGTCGCAGTTGACGAGATGCAATCTGGGCGACTTCATTGTCGTGCGTGACCATGACCATCGTAATGCCAAGTTCGCGATTGAGTCGTTGCAGAAGGACTTGAATCTGTTCGCTGGTCTTTGTATCAAGGCTTCCCGTCGGTTCATCCGCAACCACAACTTTGGGGTGAGCGACGATTGCCCTTGCGATACCAACTCGCTGTTCCTGACCGCCCGACATCTGGCGTGGGTAATGGTCCGCTCGATCGCTTAATCCCACGGCTTCTAATGCTAATTCGACACGTCGTCGTCGTTCCTTCGCAGACATTGGTAGAAGAAGAACGGGAAGCTCAACATTCTCGTAAGCGGTCAGAACCGGGACGAGATTGTGCGTCTGAAAAATATACCCGAGATTGGCAGCCCGCCAATCTGCCAGTCGGCTACGAGACAGCTTCGTCACTTCAACGCCATTCACAGTGATGCTGCCCGAATCTGGTCGATCGATGCCGCTGATCACGTTGAGCAGAGTACTTTTGCCTGTTCCGCTGGGGCCCATCATCGAAATAAAGTCACCCTCTTCGATGTCGAGCGTGACGTCCCGCAGAGGCGTGATGACTTCCTCGCCCTTGCGGAAGCTTTTGGTCAGGTTTCGAATTTCAACAAGTGCCATGATTGGGAATTCCTTACTTCTGGCTGATGCCGAGTGTTTTATCTTCGCCTGTGATGACGACTCGATCACCAGGACTGAGGCGGGAGCGGTCGGAGGCGATCAGGCGGTCGGTGGGATGCAGACCAGCCGTTACTTCCACTAGCTCGGGTGTCCCTGCTTTGCCGAGGGTGACGGGACGTCGCTGTGCAAAGCCTTGTGAATCAACAATCCAGACGGCACTCTGCGACGAATCAGCATCAATCAGATTTCTAGGTACGAGTAGCCTCTCGGCCTGCTGGGAAGCCGATTCTGTCGTTTGAGTTGGAGGAGCTAAAAAAGTCGCCGTGGCGAGCATCTCCGGCCGGAGAGAATTTGAGAGATCGGGAATCGCAACTTTGACTTCGAGTGTGTTCTTCTGGATGTTGGCAGTGGAAGTCGGAAGCAAGACCGTCCCTTCGATGGGTTCTTTCAAGGAGGCCGACACAATGCGTACCTTCTGGCCTGGGAGGACGAGCGGGACATCTTCGAGTCGAACATCCGCACGCAGCTGAAGGAAACGAGGGTCATACATTTCGACCACGGTGCTGGAGCTTTGACCGGCGTTGGCTTCCATCCCCATAACGCGAGCGCCCGGATAGGCAATCAACCGTAAAACACGGCCAGCAACGGGAGCAGTCACGATCGTCCGTTCGAGTTCGAGCTTAGCTCGATCGAGTGCGACTTGAGCTTCGTCGAGCTTCGCTTGGGCGGCTTCGCACGCTGCGTGTGCCTCATGAAGTTGTCTAGTTTCGTCAATGAGAAGCTTCAGCTGTGTCTGCTGGGCAGTGGCCCGACTTTCTTGAGATTGCAGTTCTTTTTTCAAAAGGTCAGGACGATTTGCGAGTTCGTGAAGATCGGCTTCCGCTGCGGCTAAAATGCTTTCTGCTTCCTGGACAAGACGTTGAGGGACTGCACTTCCGGCGGCTTTCTTGCCTTCAAGATTCTGACGGGCATAATCAACTTTCGCACGTGCCGATTCGGTGAGAAAGGGGACTTGTGCGACAGCCGTTCGGGTTTTATCCAGAGCCGACTGAGCTTCCGCTAGCACTGACTGCAAATGGACGGGCTGGTCATGGCGTAACTGAGCCGCCTGAAGAGACGCCCGAGCTGACTTTTGCTCGGCCAGACGCAAGTCGAGTGTCGCTTTCGCCTGACGGACGGCAAATTCAGAATCGATACGGATTAGTTCCGCAACCGGTTGGCCTTTCTCGACATCCTGTCCTTCGACAACCAGCAGGCGTTCAATTACTCCCTGGGTGAGGGCTGGAACATTGATCGAGGTGGGGCGTGGCTCGATCCAGCCGGGCGCCTGAAAGAGTTCGGTTCCCTCCTGTTGAATGTCTGCACGCGAAACGATGACCGGTATGACGGTCACGTTCTGGCGTGGCAGGAATTGATCTCCGGCAGTGATCATCAGGACCGCCATGAACCCAACCACGACTACTCCCGGCAGCACGTAGCGCGAAAGAAGATTTCGGCGACGTGGCCTTTGAGCAGTGGGCTTTTCCTGCGGTCGACGATCGATCGCGAGGTCTTTCAGGTTCAGCGGCGTTTGAGTCATGGAAAGCTCATGGAGATAAGAACGTTCAACGCAGACGATCAGATTAGACTTGGTTACTTCACGAAAATCTGGTCAGCCATCACAGACAGGTTTCCTTCGTCGTCGCGTTTGGCTTTGCCGTGCACGACGATCTCGTTCAGTTCTTTGACGCCTAGAAGGGTGCGTGCGTCTTCTGTCACGACTTTGCCGGATTGATCAACAACTTTGATCGTCGCGATGTTGCCTTTCACCGCATTCTGTTCGCAACAGTAATCCCAAGGAGTCGGGCAACCTTCGTCAGCAGCGCAATACGGGACCTTCGGGTCAACAATCGTGAAAGCTGCCAGTCCCTCGACAAAGGGATTCGCAGATCCCCCGATGCGACCGACGATGACAATTTCCTCATCCGTCTTCGCGGACGTGCGTGATTCGCCGACTGGGAGTGCGCCTGCTGGTTCCACTTTCGCGATGTATGGGGAATCAACCTTGGGAGTGGCTTTTTCAGTCGTCGTATTTTTGACTTGAGAACACCCCGACAGAATGGCCAGTGTCGTCATGAGTGAGAAGGTAACGATTGTTTTTAGCATGATGTTTTCCTTTGAAAAAAGTTGAGTGACTAAATGGATTTGAGACTTTGTGCAACGGGTTGACGCAAGGCTTTAATGGCCGGTGGCAATGCGCCAAATACGCCGAGGGCCAAGCCGACTCCACAGCCGATCAACAAGGCCATGCCGTCAATGTTGAGCCGAAATGCACCCATCGTGAACCGGATGGCGGCTCCGTTCAGCAAAGTCAGTGCAATCGACGCGGACACAAGAGCGCCCGCAGCCGAGAGCAACATTCCTTCCTGGATGAGACTAATGAGAATGGCACGGCGTCGATAGCCGATGGCTTGGAGTGTCGCTATCTCTCTGACACGGCCGACAACGGCTCCGTACATCATGTTGAGTCCCGCAAAAATGCCTGCTCCAGCAACAAGCACGACGACCGTCCACGCAAGCAGGCGGACAGGTTGATAGTGCTTTTGCAGTGACGCGTAGTAGGCAGACTCAGCGATCGCCTGAAGTTCGAGGTCGGTGCGTTCTTTGCAAAACAGAACAACCTCACTCAGCAGCGATGGACTTTCCATGGTCAATGCGACGAGGCTGAGATCCTGACGTTTGAGGACTCGTTGCATATCTTCCAGCGGTGCCCAGATCTCGGACTCGAATGCCGAGCCGCCAGCCGAAAAATGACCGGAGACTTTCCAGACGTGCTTTTCGATGGTCAGCGTGTTCCCAATGACCAGATCCAAAGGATTGCAGCCGAGTTTGGCAGCGACCAGACGACCGACAAGGATTTCGCCAGGACCTGGCCATGCTCCTTCCAGGATGCGGACGTTCGAGCGAACGAGCGGGGCCGAGCGAGTGACTCCTCGGATCAACCCCAGGCCCGCCTGATTCTGTTGTTGCGTCTGAATACGCGTTCCCAGATACAGTTCTGGAGAGACGTATTGCTGACCGAACCGCTGTCGGACCCCTTCCAGAGTGGCCGTCAGGAGTGACGGGATACGTGCAGGAATGGCAGAATTTTCGATGTTTTCTTCAGCGCTGACAGAATACACCAGGGCGACAGAAGGGTCGCCACTAACAGCAAGCGACCTCTCTAGTCCACGGATGAATCCGACAACCACAAACACCAGCAAAATGACGATCGACATCGCTCCCAAAGTCAGAAGACTTCGTGACGGTCGACGCATCAGATTGCGGACTCCATAGTCCCATGGCAACAGACGAAACATCAGAGCATTCCTTTGGCAGGAGGTGCCAGTTACTTCGTGGGCTTGGCTGTGAATGTCCCGGATGGACCTGCAAGCCTGACGGGCGTCTTGCCGATTTCGTCCATGATTTCCCACAGCGTTTTGGGGCTGAGCGTCACGCCGGATTTGGGAGTGATTGTGACGGATTTTGAGGGGATGTCACATTTGATGGAAGCGACATCGGTGACCTTCTCGAATCGCTGGGTGATCTTCTTCACACAGCCGCCGCACATCTCGGAGACTTCGACAACGGTGGTCGTCTTGTCAGCCAGGATAGCGGCTTGTGAGCTATGAATGCTGACCGCCAGAACAAGGGAAGCGAAGAGAACTGGGAATGATTTCTTGACGTAAGACATGCGAAAATCCTTCATCGCAAGATGAGTACAAAACGGGTGCGCAACAGGGCATCCCGAACGGAAAACAGTAGAAGATAGGGCAACGAGGAGACAATCAGTGCCCGGTCATGACTTCAGCTAAGAAGACCGGCACAGCAGTAGCCGGGGAAAAGCAGTGAACTAGATTACAATGGAGCAATAAGCAATGCGCGCAGTAACGCCACTTAATGTGGGAAGTGGTTTCTCATCCGCCAGATTTGGATGAATCGCTTCAACTGATGCCGTGAAGTCAGGACGCTCATACAAAATTGGCGTCACCCAGGCATGATCAAGCAGGACATTGATCGAGATGTCGTCTACAGAGTTAACGGCTCCATGACACAAACAGAGCGAGCAACCACAGTCTTCATCTGGTGCAGGAGCTTCGTCTGAATCAGGTTCTTCCGACGTCCCGCAGTGATGAGAGCAGCAGGAGCAAGACTTTTGTCCCACTGACGTATCTTCCCCGCCACCGCCAAACGCCCCCATACATCGAAATGGGCACGCCAGAAGGCACACGATCAGCAAGAGTGAGGAAAGGTTGGTCGACATTCCTTACTAATATCGGTACACAAAGGCCGAATGTCAACATGAGAACCCGTTCTCAAGAAAATACCGTAAAGACTACAAGCCGTTTCCAGATTCGCTGCCGAAAAGGAGAAAGCGCTGAGTCGCTTTCACGCTATCAAATAACGCGTTGCTAATGAGTTCATTCTCATCAAGAAAAATGGGCGGAACCTTCAGCTTAAACAAGAAGTCGTCATAAAAAGTCTGAAAATTACGACCTTTTAATAACATCTTTGACATCAGAGATTTGGGGGTATCGAACTCAACTCTGGGAAATTCGTCTAGGTTGAGTGCCGAGTTTTGCTGCTTCCAATCACCAAGACAAGACAAGCGAAGATGCTCGATATTCGACAATTCCTGATCGTCGTAAACGACGTTGGCATTTATCTTCTCAAAGAAGGATGTGATCCGCTTCTCGTTAAGTCGAATGGGTGCTTTCGAACCAACCAACGCAATGATAGGCTGAGCGGGGTCCATTTTTCCCCACCATAACGAAGTGTGTGGGAAGACTGATGCAAATGTGTCGCAGATGGAAACGAGTTCCCCTTCACCTAATTGGTATATGGGCAACCATTGACAGAATAGCCCCTTCGTGTTGAGTCGATCCTCAACAATTAAAAAGTGCTCTTGAGTGTAAAGGTATCCGGCCTGACTTTCCCATGGGACATACAGATCCGCCACAATCACATCGTAATTCTTTGGAGAAGTTCTTAGATAATGTCGCGCGTCATCAATAATTACTGACGTCCGCTCGTCTTTGAAAATCGAATCCGAGCTCCCGCCAAGCTCTTCGGCAGCTTTTGCTATATCGGGGATCAACTCGACGACATCAAGCTTCATTACATCGTGAAAGGGTAACGCACCGGCGGCTGTCATTCCGGTGCCTAATCCGAGAAATAAAACGTCTTGTGGATGGGAATGAAGCAGTAATGGCAAACGAGCTTGTCGCTTTTGCCTCGCTGCCTGATCACCAGTCGCACCATGGCGGTAATGGAGATTCTCACGGAGATACCAATTATTGTCGTTTCGATCCCACGTAACGTCGATCCAGCCGTAAGCGGACTCTCGCCGAGTGACAAGAGCTTCGTTCTTCCTTAGCCCTAAGCTTTGCCAGGAATGTGAATCGACAGCAATAGTAGTCAATAAGGCTAGTGCTAACCCGGCACTAATTAAGACGGCAGATCGTTGGCTGAAGAGGCTTCCCAGAAGGATAAGTATCCCGGATAAAAGCAAGAAGCTTCCCCATAAACCGAATAAAGGCAGGAAGACAAATCCCGCCATTGCTGCTCCGAGGGCGGCAGTAGCTGAATTGATGGCCGCTAGGTATCCAATTTGACAATTGTTTGGAGTTGGTCCATTTAGCTGCCAACTTAATGGGAATAATAGCCCAAGCAGCATGACGGGAATAACGATGACTCCCGCAACTAGCAAGAATGATTGGAACAAATGACTTGTCATTGAACCGTCGGTTATGAAATAGTCTAACCGTGAGATACGCACAAAAAGCCACAACGAAACCATTACTGTGACTGCCGCA
Source organism: Lacunimicrobium album (assembly GCF_052161635.1). Taxonomy (GTDB): domain Bacteria; phylum Planctomycetota; class Planctomycetia; order Planctomycetales; family Planctomycetaceae; genus SXPC01. The sequence continues at coordinate 487,909 of NZ_CP197413.1, read as the reverse complement.
AATATGGCAACAAACGGTATTAGCTTTCCCGGATCGAGGCGGCGCTGCAGCAGAGCAGATAGCCACGAGCCTAAAGTAAGTGATAAAAGAAAGACCGTGACAATGTTCCCGAAAGTGTATGTACTGTTGTGAAAGACAAGTGAAAACAACCGGGTATAAAGAACTTCAAATGCCAAGACGACAAAGCCGCTGACTGCAGCAATCCACCAAGCCCCATTAGTCTCACGGCTCGTTGCTCGATTGCACAAAGTGCGCTGCAGAAAGTATTGATCGCAGGCTGCAGCTTGACCAACTTTTTGTGCTTTCGTTGCATAAACAGTCGAGACAATTGCGACTCCGATTCCCAGGCATGCGGCAACTCGGCTACTTCCGGACACGCCAAAGTTCATAATCATCCAATAGCTACAAACTACTCCCCCGATCATCGCTCCCAACGTGTTGAGACCGTACAAAATGGGTAGAGACGAAGATGAGCTCTTCGGGCGATCTCGCTGCAATGCGCGGCCAATCGCTGGCAGCGTCGCTCCCAAAGGAAGTGTGGCAGGTAAAAGAAGTGAGATGACACAAATGGCTTGAAATATTGTCCCCATATTTCCCAGCCACGCGTAGTCCCAAGCGTGCGCGAATGACCTTAGGATCCCTATGACCCAAGGCACACAAAGTGTCCAAATTGCAGCGAGAAACTCACATCCTGCAAACAACAACATGGGCGGGACTGCTTGCAGTTGCGTCGCTGCCGCGTAGGCACCGATTGCCAGTCCTATGAATACGCTTGCAAGAACAACACTGCCCGCCGTGACAGTATTTCCAAAGACGTTTCCTAACTGCCGAGTCCACGAGATCTCATAGACGAGCGTAGTGAACCCGGATAGAAAGAACAATGCTCCGACCACAGCAAATTGTGGAAAGCATTTTCGTATGAACTCAGGTTTTCTGATCTGGGACATGTATACCGAAATCATCCCTGACAAAGAATCTTACACTCTGCTACGTCAGGCCTCACAAAGGTTAGTTGTGGGCAGGAGGAGGCTGATTCATAATTGGAGGCGCAATTGGCGATGCCATGTTTGGAGCAGGAGGAGAGGTGACGCCAGGTGGCGGAGGAGCCTGTTGCAAGATGCCATTGGGAACTGGCGCCGCCTGCGAACCCTCGACGTGTTCCGCATGAGGAACTCCCATGTCATTCATCATGTGGTGAATTGTCGATTCAATTAAATCCATTTTGCTTTGCACGCCCATAGCACCGATTTGATGCTGATGCTGTCGAGTCCACCCTTTTACATCGTCTTGGATATGGTGAAAGTCTTGGTCAATGCCAGTCAGACGCTCGCGAAGAGCGTTTTTGTCATTGCGATGCTCTGCGTCATGTAGAAATTTTGCCGTCTGCAGAATGCCATACGCTTCCCGGTAAGTTTCATTGAAGCCATTGTTATGGGAATAGTTGTAATAAAAATCCAAGCACAGCTCGTTCATCAGTTCGTCCAGACGCCCTGAAAGATCTTCAGAATGTGCGAAGCCACCATAGGCCACAGGTGTTGGCTGGTGAAGTGTGTGACCGTGCGGGTCGACTGTCTGCGGACGGTAGTAATAAGCATTGTTCATGTAATAGTAGCTGCCATGATGGCTATGACCGGAATGTGGAAGAATATACTGAGCACTACTATGAATCATGGGACTATGATAATTGCCGATTACAAAGCCATGATTATCTCGCACGGAATAATTATGTTGGTCGAAACGGTATCCAGGAGAGTAATTGCGATTATGGTGATGATGTGGTTGGGCTTGCAAAACGCTCGCCATACTAGGAATGAGTAACATGCAGTAGGCTAATGACTTCAAGTTCTGTGTACTCATTGCGATGCTTTCTATACTGTTTGAATTTGGCGGTAGAAATACGTTCACTTGTGCAAGCTGGATGAGATTCTTTTACACCTCGGAGGACCAGATGACTACGACTCGCCACATAAAGCGTGCATTTATAATTATGACAGTCTGAGACAAGGCAAGAACCGAACTCCACTTTCTCCTGGTTGGGATTCGAGTTGATTCCTGAGCGCTGCTTTGTACTCGTCAACGAGGGTGATTTTCAAGGCGGAAATAATTTTTGTGAGTAAAAACTACGACGTCGGTTCTCAGGCGTCTTTCGTTGTTCATGATGAGAGCCAGCAATTCGCGACTAAGCCGCTATCGATCAATTGGAACAGGAAGGACAGGTTCGCTTGTAACGCTGTTTGCCAAAAACACGGTTCATTGCACGTCTATTCATGGGCATCTCGCTAACAGTCACTCTTCTCGACCGGAACAGTAGCGAGGAGAAAAAATCGCCATTTCTCCTCTGTTCACTTTCCTCAGACAGTAGCGTAGACTAGATGCGTTCCGTGAAGATAGGAAAAGCTCCCAACGGCAGTCATTCCTTTTGTGATTTCGATTTTTTGCCAAGAGCACGATCAGCCTCAAGTTCTTGTTGCAATTGACACGATCTTAAGAATGGGTCATTCTTTCGACATACCGACATCTTATTTCAAGGGCATTTCATGTTTGCTTGGTGTTTCAAACTGCTGACGCTTGTGGCCTTTGTTGGCCACGTTATGCTCGGCTGTTGCGCACACCATGCCCATGCGTCTGACGCAACATCCATTGCGTTTGTTGAAAATGACACTCTCGTTGCAAGCCACTGTCACGCCAATTGTGGTCACCGACAATCTTGCTTAAATGATTCCCAATCTGATGAATCACAGGAGCATTCGGAAGATCATGGCGACTGTGCCGAAGTGGAATGCTCCTATACCGAATTGAATGATAATGTAAAAGCTGTCGAAATGACTTCATGGACATCATTCGAAGCTGTTGTCGTAAGTCTTTTGTTAGCAGTGCCATCGGGCGATTCAACATCATTCCACGCTGGCGTTACGAAGCCTCCAGTCACATGCTCTCCTTTAGACACTTGCGCGCAGTTTCATAGCTGGCAGCTGTAGTTCATTGCTTTACCTGAGAGGCGTTGGGTAATCACGCCTCGGCTCAGATTCTTCGCTTTTCAAGCGACTTGTTGTCTTCCTTTCTTGTTCTAGTGTGCCTCTACATAAGACTGCGCGGATTGCTCGTCGATCCTGACGAGGATCTAAGCGCTACTGCTTTTGGTGCATTATGATGTCATTGCATAAATCGAACTCTCTGAAATGGTTCTGGCGTATTTCGGCTGCTGGGGTGGTGATCGCGGGGATCGCAACTTCAGGTATCTGGTGGCCCAAAACTTCTATGTGGATCGATCAAAGGATCGCAGGATATCGAGACTCGTCGGAGGGAGAGCCTAAAGAGGCTGCAAAGGAGAGTGATAGTCACGATCGTGGCGATCATAACCACGAAGGAGACTCGCATGAGCACGATGAATCCTCGTCATTGGAAATGACTTCTCAAGCGAAAATGAATCTGGGTTTAACGGATGAATTTGTGAAGCCAATTCAGCTTCAAGATTTTCGTCGTACTATCGCTGTGCCTGCGATTGTTGTCGCGCGACCAGGGCGAACACAGATCAAAGTCTCAACGCCTTTGACGGGCGTTATCACCCATGTTCATGCCATTACCGGGGAAGCGATTCAGCCGGGATCTCTGATGTTTGAAATTCGCCTCACGCACGAGGACCTTGTTGAAACGCAAACCCAGTTTCTTCAATCACTTGGTGAACTCGACGTTGAAAATCGCGAGATTGCCCGACTTGAGGAGGTAACTGCAAGTGGAGCTGTGCCGGCAAAGACGTTACTGGAGCGTCGGTATGCAAAGGATAAACTCGAAGCCCTGTTGGCTGCTCAAGGTGAAGCACTAAGGCTACACGGCTTTTCGAATCGCCAAGTAGACGAGATCGTCAGCAAACGCCAGCTTCTTCGTGACTTGAGTATTGTTGCTCCCGCTCTTGATCAGCCCGATCGCAATGAAGACAAAGAATTAAAGCTAAGCACGACGACAAAGCCAGTTTCACACCATGCGAATCCAAGTGGTGAAACGTCTTTAGTGATCGAGCAACTGAACGTTCAGAAGGGACAATCAGTCAACGCGGGAGAATTGCTCTGTACTCTTGCCGACTACAGCATACTTTACATTGAAGGCCAGGCGTTCGAACAAGACTCTGCAGCGATTACACAGGCCTCAGAACGTGGGTGGACTGTCTCGGCAGTCTTTCCAAACGAAGGTGGTGAGACTGTCCTCAAAGCTCTCAAGCTTGCGTTCGTCGGCAATTCGGTCGATCCAGAGACACGCTCGTTACCTTTGTTTGTCAACCTTCCCAATCAAGTGATCCGTGATCAGACTAGCCCAGAGGGACAGCGATTCATTTCATGGAAATATCGCCCTGGGCAACGTTTGCAGTTACGCATCCCGGTTGAAGAGTGGAAGGAACAGATCGTCGTGCCTGTCGACGCGATCGTCAAAGACGGTGCTGACTGGTACGTCTTTCAGCAGAACAGCGACCACTTTGATCGGGTTCCGGTCCACGTGAAATATCGCGATCAATCTAGTGCCGTTATCGCCTATGACGGCGCCATATTTCCTGGCGATGTGATTGCGCTACGATCAGCTCACCAGATGCAAATGGCTCTTAAGAATAAGTCAGGCGGTGGGGCAGACCCTCATGCCGGCCACAACCACTAATTCACTTCGATTTATTGCATTCTTGTGTTCCCCCGAGTACCTAAGATTTTCTTCAACATTCAGTTGCTCCAATCATGCTCAACGCCGTCATTCAATTTGCACTCAGACAGCAGTTGCTGGTCATTGCATTTGCCCTGTTTCTCATCGGGTATGGAACATGGCAGACCACACAAATGCCAATCGACGTTTTTCCTGATCTCAACCGCCCACGCGTTGTGATCATGACTGAAGCGCTAGGAATGGCCCCCGAAGAAGTTGAGTCGCTAATTACATTTCCCCTCGAAACAACGATGAATGGGGCAAACGGCGTTGAAGCCGTCCGCAGTTCTTCAGGCGTCGGTATCTCAGTGATCTACGTTGAATTCGCTTATGGCACCGACGTTTATACAGACCGCCAGATTGTGGCTGAGCGGATGCAGATGGTTCAGGATCGCCTCCCAGAAGGAGTGACACCTCAACTTGCTCCTATTTCATCCATCATGGGACAAATCCTAATGCTTGCCATGTGGAGTGATGATCCGAACGTGAAACCGATGGAGTTGCGCACAGATGCAGACTGGATCGTTCGGCAGCGTCTTCTGACGATCCCAGGCGTCTCTCAGATTTTCGTCATGGGCGGTGAACGAAAGCAATTTCAGGTTCGAGTTGATCCTGAAGCTCTTCTCCGCTTCGGCGTTACGCTAGAACAAGTCGAAACAGCGGTGCGAGCCAGCAATGAGAATGCCACGGGCGGCTACCTAGATCGGCAAGGACCGAGCGAGCTACTTGTTCGTGCCCTGGGACGAATTCAAAGCATAGAAGATCTTCAGAAAGTAGTCGTAACGATTCGCGATGGACGCCCTGTTGCATTGAGCCAAGTGGCTCAAGTCGTTGAAGGGGCTCAAGTCAAACGAGGAGACAGCTCCGCCTGGATGCGAACAAAGGACTCTTGGTCGGGCGGTCCATCAGTCATCCTGACTATCAATAAACAACCCGGTGCTGATACTCGTCTTGTTACCGAGAATATTGAGAAAGCTTTAGAAGAGCTGAAGCCTTCGCTCCCGGAAGCAGTGCGTATCATGCCCGTTTACTCACAGAAGCACTTCATCGAGCGTGCTATCGACAACGTCGTAGAAGCCTTACGTGACGGTGTCATTCTTGTTGCGATTATTCTCTTCATTTTTTTAATGAATTTCCGCACGACATTCATCACGCTGACTGCGATTCCGCTTTCGCTGGTGATGACCGCTGTTGTTTTTGCCATCTTTGGTTTCTCCATCAACACGATGACCCTTGGCGGTATTGCCGTCGCTATTGGCGAACTCGTTGATGATGCTGTCGTCGACGTGGAGAACATTTTTCGTCGCCTGCGTGAGAACCGCCATTTAGCCAATCCTGTCCATCCGCTACTCGTCGTGTATCGAGCGAGCACAGAGATTCGGAACTCGATTGTCTTCGGAACGATCATTGTGATGCTGGTCTTCCTACCACTCTTCGCACTCGGTGGTATGGAAGGAAAGCTATTTGCCCCAATGGGCGTTGCCTACATTGTTTCGCTGCTTTCCTCGTTGGTCGTCTCACTGACTGTTACCCCTGTACTTTCTTACTGGTTGTTGGGAAACAACAAACACACAGGCGAAGAAAAAGACGGCATCTTTGTTCGTTGGCTTAAGTACTTTGGGGAGAAAGTCATTCGATTTAGCCTGAACTTCCCTTACCTAAACCTCGGCGTCACGCTCGCCGCGGTTGCAATAGCGGCATTGTTCGTAGTCCGGCTGGAACGAGACTTTCTCCCCGCCTTCAATGAAGGCACGATTCAACTCAACGTCGTGTTACCACCAGGAACATCTCTTGCCACTTCGACTGAAATTAACAAATCAGTCGAAGATGAACTGAAGAAGATTGAAGACCTCCAAAGTTTCGCTCGACGAACGGGGCGTGCTGAATTGGATGAACACGCGGAAGGAGTCAACATGACCGAGTTCATCATAGAACTCGATCCAAATTCTTCTCGTAACCGCGAACAACAGCTCGATGAAATTCGCGAGTCAATGGCAAATATCCCGGGAATTGTAACGGCTGTCGAACAGCCGATCGCCCACTTGATTTCTCACATGCTTTCCGGCGTGAAGGCCCAGATCGGCATCAAGATTTATGGCGATGACCTCGACCTTTTACGCCAAAAAGCGGAAGCGATGAAGGCTGAAATCTCGCTGGTGTCAGGTATCAAAGACCTTCTCATCGAACCCCAGGTCATTATTCCTCAACTTCGCATTGAGCTCGATCGCGATAAGCTGCTCCTATATGGCCTTTCCGCGGTCGGCGTCAACGAATTCATCCAGACCGCGATGAACGGCACAACGGTTTCGGAAGTACTTATCGATCAGCGCACCTTTGATCTCGTTGTGCGACTCAGTGAAAACTATCGCGAGGATATTGACGCTCTCAAAAGACTTTCGATCGAAGTCCCCAATGGTGGGACCATTCCGCTTTCTGCGATTGCAAAAGTTTATGAATCGGGTGGGCCAAATACCGTCAACCGGGAGAATGTTCGACGACGTGTTGTCATTCAGTGCAACGTCTCGGAACGCGGTGTTGTTGATGTCGTCAAAGACATTCAGAAGATTGTCACCCCTGTTGTTTCGACCATGCCCTCAGGTTATTTCGTCGAGTATGGGGGACAATTTCAAAGCCAGCAATCGGCTTCACGCGTCATCGCGACGTTGTTCTTGATTGCCATGATTGGCGTCTTTCTTGTTCTCTATACCATGTTCGGTTCTGCCAACCTTTCTTTGCAGGTAATGGCCGCTCTTCCAATGGCTTTCATTGGCTCCGTTGCGGCCCTTGTTCTGACCGGACAGACTCTGACGATTGCCGCGATGGTTGGCTTTATCTCATTGACGGGTATCGCATCACGGAACGGTATTCTGCTTCTCAATCACTACCTCCACCTCGTTCAGCATGAAGGAGAAGGTTTCACGCACGGCATGATTATTCGTGCTGGCCTGGAACGCCTTTCTCCTGTGCTGATGACCGCACTCACTGCCGGAATCGGCCTAATTCCGTTGGTTCTGTCCGCGGGCGAAGCGGGGAAGGAAATTCTTTACCCGATTGCCACGGTCATCCTCGGCGGGCTGATCAGCTCGACGTTGCTTGACTTTTTCGTTCACCCTGCGTTGTTTCTTCTGCTTGGGATCAAAGACGCCGAACGTGTTGTGCGCACTTCACGTGAGACGATTGAGCTGACAGAAGAAAGCAAGATGGGACACAGCTCTGTCACTTCACACCAGTCAACGATGGCTGGTCTTTAACCCGGTTCGATTCCTGCATTACACGATGGACGATCGATGCCAGGAAATCTGTTTTCTCAAGGATGCTATCATGAAACGGTTCCAAGTCTCAATTCTCTCTGTCGCCATGACATGCTTCTCCATTCCCGTTATTGGATATGCCCAGCAAGGGCACTCGCATGAAGGCCACAATCACGCCGAGCATGGCGATCATGATCACTCTGGGGAGGTCCTCGGCTTTCAACTCAAAGACTGGAAAGAATCACATTTTGAAGATGCCGCCAAAGCGGAACAACACCTCCAGACGCTCAAGAAATTAGGATGTGAAGCCGAAAAGAGTGGGCATGCCGGGCATATCGATATCCGGTACCGTGCAAAAGAATGGAAGACAATGACCGCAGCCAACCATGATCTTGCTCATCAATGGGAAGGATGGCTGAAAGAAGCAGGGTTCGACGTATTCCATGGGCATCAGGATGCGTCATTTTCCAAGGGACCAGAATCGGTCGAGTTCCGCCTGGTAGAGTGGAAAACTCTACACGGTGAAGGTAACGAAAAGGAGCAAGCTGCAGTTATCGATATTCTCAAGAAGCTCGGTACCGAAGTGAAAATTGACAAACACGACGGACATTCTGACATCAAATATCGAGCTCCGATTTGGATCGACATTCACGTCGCTGATCACGCGACATCTGAAAAGTGGACCAACTGGTTACGAGCCAACGGTTTTGAAACTCAGCACGAACACTAATCTAGTGAAACACTCCTTGGTGGGCAGAGTGGCTGGCCTTCGTGGCTGCTCTGCCTATCATCCTGTGCTCAAATGAAATTCAAAAACACATTGGTTTTTGAATCCTCGCAGCTAGTAAAAGATTAGTCGGCCCAATTGAAAGCATGAACGCGGATTGACAGGGAAACGTTTCTCCGATTTAGAGCGAATCATACTGGCTCAGGACGAAATCCTTTGTGACGGCGTCGGATGCCAGGGAGAAGCATCCCTGGCAGTTTTGCTTTTAATTACCGGAATGTGCCCAACATCAAGCGAACAGGCGTCGGGCTTATTCCTGCTCTATCAACTAACATTGATTGCTCGTTAATTTGCAAACCGTCGAGATGTGACGTATTTGCTTGCTTAAGAATCTCATGTACCGCAAATAGCCAAACAATCAGCACAATTTTTTGGCTTCCTGGGACCAATGGATGCTGTCGAGCCCTTGGGAGATCAAATGGCTCGTGCCAATGTTCATGGCGAATACTTTCCAGGGTTAGCAGTAATTCATGCCTGAGTTTTGCATTTTACTACTGAGATTGTCACTTCATCGATCAAATACTAACCACTATAGAACCAGAAATTCATGGCAGTGAGCACGTAATTGGTTCGCTCCACCATATCTCTTTATCTTCTGGCCAACAGCGCCACTAAATTGCCATGGCGACGCTAACGATTGTAGCGATCGAATTGCTCTGGCCGATTTTAAGATAAATTCTCATCACATGATTCGTCGCGAATTGATCCTGAATTTGTGACCATGCCGAAGAAAGTAAGGAGGACGGGATGCCTTTGGGTTGAATCAGACATGGATAACACGGATGAACGTTCCACGCTACATATCGATTCTTCTAGCAGGCATGGTGGTGATCAGCCAGTTGTTACCATGCACATGCGGAATGGCATTCGCTCACATTCATGTCGGTGATTTTGGTTCCGCCTGCTCCTCCAGTGCTAGACAGCATTCTTGCACACATCCCCTTTGTCACCAGAGGGGCGTTGAACATCAGCATGACAAGCATGGTCAGCACAAGCATGATGCTCCACCTTGCGAGCAGTGTCAGTTTGCTGATCAAGGTGTTTTGCTGGATGCCGAAACAACTATTTTTAGCGATGCTCCTCTACCGTCTCCTTCATTACTTATTCTCGACTTTCCCTTCTTTTCCACAAAGGCGAAATTTCAGGGTGAGCCGCCACCACTTTTGAGTAGGCTCAGACCTTTCCGACTGCAGGTCTAAGTTGGAACTGAGAAACAAACTTTCGTTTCTAAGTTCTTCATTATTCCATCTCGGAGGTGTTTTATGAGTCCACGTCACTCAAGACAATTTTATTTGCATACAGCGATTTGCTTATTCGCCGCATCAGGCTGTGCTGGTTCACGAAACACAGTTGCCGAAAGCAAATACACACCGGTCCCTCAGTCAGTCGCCGATCTTGCATCTCAGCCAATTACTTCAGAAACATCGGTTCAACGGGACTCGTTAAACATCGCAGCAGCAGCAGATGTTCGTCCAGCCGATGACAACGCAAATAACGCATCAGGTGTTATTCTGACTTCCGCGGAAGGCACTGCAGGTCTGACGATCGAGCAGTTCGAACAGTTGGCTATGTCCAACAACCCGACCCTCTCCCAGCAAGCTGCGGGAGCACAAGAAGCGTCCAGCATGCAGTCACAGGTTGGTCGTAAGGCAAATCCGACAGTCGGGTACTTCGGATCTCAGATTGCAGATAAAGGCACTGATCAACACGGCTTGTTCCTCGAACAAGAGTTCGTTACAGGAAATAAGCTGCAACTTAACCAGGAAGTAATGCGACAAGCGGTTGAAGTTCAACGCTGGAATTATCAGTCACAGACCTATCGCGTCATGACTGACGTCCGCATGCGATTCTATGAAGCCCTCGCTGCCCAACGTCGCCTTGATCTGATCGAGGAGTTTCTTGGAGTCGTCTCTCAAGGAGTAGATCTTGCCAAGAAGCGCAATGAGTCACTAGAAGCTTCCAGAACCGATGTGTTGCAAGCAAGTATTCAGCTGAACGAGGTTGAAGTCCAACTTCAACAAGCACAATACTCCTATGATGCAGCCTGGAAGTCGCTCGCTTCCGTCGTTGGTGTGACCTACATGCAACCAGCAAAACTGTCTGGTGATCTACCTACGCAGGCGACTCTGACGGATTGGAATCAAACTTTTGAGAACCTGCTTCAGACCAGTCCAGAACTCCATGCTGCTCGTGCAAAAGTTGCTCAAGCTCGGGCAAATCTGTCTCGACAGGAAGTTCAGGCCATTCCCAACATCACAGGACAACTGGGGGCTGGTTACGATCGAGGTACTGATAACGGAATGATCAACCTTCAAGTCAGCGCTCCGATTCCAGTCTTTAACAAAAATCAAGGCAATATCTCTGCTGCCTATGCTGGCTACTGTAAAGCAACACACGAAGTTCGCCGCCTCGAAATGGCGATTCAAGCGAGACTTGCCGTTGTTGCAAAGGAATACGACTCGGCCCGAGTTGCGGTAGAAAAATATAACCAAGAAATCCTTCCTCAGGCAGAAGAAACCCTCAAACTTGCTGAGCAAGCATACAATGCGGGAGAGTTTGCGTTCCTTCAAGTGCTGGTTGTACGACAAACATTCTATCAGACCAATCTGCGATATATTGAATCGCTGTCCAACTTGGCCACTGCCCAGGCGCAGGTGAATGGATTGTTGTTGACAGGTGGATTGGATGCCGTCGATAGCGTTCAGGTCGACGACAGCCTTCGCGGGCAAACTTTTAGTCAGCAATAATGTAAAACGTACGGGCTTGTCGGATCAGTCGCTGACCTCAGCCCGTTAAAACGTGTTGATATAGACGTGAAAATAAATCGAAGGAAATTGCTACGAAAACAGTCTGATGCTGGGACAACGACAAATATGACAGTTGATTCAGCAAAGGGTCCCGAATCTGCAGTTCTTTTTGGTTTGTCTTGCCACAGCATCTTCACAATTCATTTCCAGCACTCGATACTGAAGACTCCGGAAAAGACTGGCGCGATTCCTAAAGAGGTTTCATAATGCAGTCGTGATCACAAAACTGAATCAGGTCTTTTGCTCGTCTGTTCCTAGCAGATTGCGACGTCCCATTCTATTCAACCTCAAGCACCAACGAAATTCTGTACGTATCATTTTGGGTATTGGGAAGAGGAAGGACCGTCCATATTCGCGTCCCCAGAGTGTCGCAAGCAAATGACAGACGGTCCACATCAATTTACTGGGAGAGTTGGCTGAAATGGCCACAGCGCAGCAACTCAAGGCATTACTACAAAGCTATAGCGAAGCGGACGGCGAAATGTTCGTTTCTGTGGCTTTGCAAATTGCTGCGCATGAGGCAAGGTCAGGACGTGACAAGTTCGCCGCTGAACTCAAGCAATTAGTCGATGAAATAAAAGGAAAACAACGAACAGCAAAGGTGGGCGGGGCAGTCCCAATGGCTCGCCCCACGGGTGAGCTCGCAACGTTGCTTTCGGCAACTTATCCACATACAAAACTTTCCGAAATGGTGCTTGCTCCCTCGCAAAGAGAGTCGCTGGAACAAATCATTCGAGAGTATCGCCAGCAGAGTAAGCTGCGAGAGCACGGACTTTCTGCAAGACGCAAGATTCTACTTGTCGGTCCTCCCGGCGTTGGAAAAACGATGACATCGTGGACTTTGGCGGGGGAGCTGAAACTACCACACTTCGCCGTGCAACTGCATTCTCTCATAACAAAATATATGGGTGAGACTGCTGCGAAACTTTTCGCGATCTTTGAATCCATGCGTCATGCTCGCGGTGTTTACTTATTTGATGAGTTCGACGCGATCGGCTCTATGCGTGCGGGGAGCAATGATGTCGGAGAAATACGCCGGGTCTTAAATTCCTTCCTGCAGTTTCTAGAACAAGATGATTCCGACAGTCTCGTCATTGCAGCGACAAATTTGGAAGAAATTTTGGACGATGCCTTGTTTCGTCGATTCGACGATGTGATTCGCTACAAAATGCCATCTGAAAGCGAATTAAGCAGTCTAGTTTTCAACCGTCTGGCAGCATTTCAGCTTTCTAACGCTGACTTGATGCAAGTCACTGATGCTGCTCGTGGGCTTAGTCACGCGGAGGTTTGTCGGGCCTGTGATGAAGCGGCTAAGATGGCGGTCTTGAATGATCGACGATATATAATTATAGAAGACATGTTACGAGCCGTTGGCTCAAGACAGGAACGAAAACACCCCATGAGATGATGTAACGGTCCATGACAGACTACCGACATTTTTCACTAGTTGGAACCCGCACTTCGCAAGCCTATACATCTCCCCCCGCTGGTGGAGAACAAGAAAGTCCTCCTCGGCCAGAGCACGTCACTCATGGAGATAAATTGCTGCAGGATCTCGACCGTGCTGTGAGGATCGCCAAAACTCGTCAGAAGGTTGATCCGACAAGAGATGGTTTGCAGTTCATTCCAATGGTTTTCAGTGAAGGATCAGATTTGGCTCTGAAACTTCAAAGCTTAACCGGAAATGAAAGTCGTGGAATCCGAGTCCTGAGTGTCCGCGAGAAAGGGGACTCGAACGAATACTTGATTGCGGTGCCTGATTGCAAGGTGGACTCTCTTGCTCAGAAGTTTCATGAGTATCGACATGAAACGACTGAGACGGGCCGACCAAAGAATGAGGATTTCGCAAGTAGTGTCACTGGCATCGAAGCCGGAGATCTTTCTGACTATTGGCGTGAGCCGGACGAGCAGTTACCCGCCAAGGAAAAAGCATTTTGGTGGGAGGTATGGCTAACAAGTTTTCCAGGAGATGGAGCTGACTCGTGGTTCCGAACAACGGCGGCAGCGCAGCGAATCACGCTCAGCCAACAACAGACTCGTTTTCCTGACCGACTTGTGGTTCTTGCCTATGCATCACGTGAACAATGGGAAAAATTCCCAGGACTACTGCAACATCTAGCGGAATTCCGTCGCGCAAAAATTGTGTCGGGAGAATTCACTCGGCTTCCACCTTCGGGACAGGCGGAATTCATTCAAGATTTGTTGGCGAGAACAACGTTCGCACACAATAAATCCGTACGGGTGTGCATACTTGATACGGGAGTGAATCGGGGACATCCATTATTAGAATCCGCGATTTCTTCTGAGGATCTCCAGACATGGCAGAAGGAATGGGGATCGGAGGACCATCATGGGCATGGAACTGAGTTGGCGGGACTATGTCTGTTTGGGTGTTTAACAAGTCCACTGTACGACGGTGAGAGTATTGAATTGACTCACCGTCTTGAGTCAGTAAAAATTCTTCCTCCAGATGGTCAAAATCAGCCTCCTGATTATGGACCAATCACGACCGGAGCGATGGCATTGGCGGAAGCAGCCCTTCCGGAAATTCAACGCATTTTCTGTCTGGCTGTCACCTGCGAAGGAAATGATCAATGGCGTCCTACTCTCTGGTCTGCATCGATCGACCAAGCCTGCGCTGGAACATTAGACGGTTATCGCAGGCTGCTGATCTGTTCAACAGGTAATCTGCGAGAGGACATCGGTAAAAACTATCCCCATGAGAATCACCTCTCCAGCGTTGAAGATCCTGCTCAAGCTTGGAATGCTCTGACAGTAGGAGCGTATACAAATTTGGCTTGGCTCGAAGAACAGGGGCTCGAAGGCTATTCGCCCATCGCGAAGCCAGGCAGCCTCTCGCCAGCGAGTCGTACCTCACTTTGCTGGAATGAGAATTGGCCGTACAAACCTGATATCGTTTTCGAAGGCGGAAATTATGCGAGTGATGCCAGTGGCTTTACGACAGGCGCAGAGGATCTAGCACTGCTGACAACAATGTCACGTCCAGAAACAGCTGAGTTGCTGGGGACATCTCGCGATTCCAGTGCTGCAACAGCATTGGCTGCACGGATGGCAGCGATCCTGCAGGCTGAATACCCCTCGTATTGGCCTGAGTCGATTCGAGGATTGATGGTGCATTCGGCGGAATGGACCCCTCGGATGATGGAGGAATTTCCTTATCCGCAAAGACGCCAACGGCTGCGAGTCTATGGAATGGGTGTTCCAAACCTCCTGAGGGCACGACGCTCGGCCCAAGGGTGGTCGACCATGGTAATTCAGGATGAACTGCAACCGTATAAAAAAACAACTGGCGACAACTCGACACACGAAATGCATTTACATCAGCTTCCACTCCCAAAAGAAGTATTGGAAGAGCTGGGTAGTACACGCATACGGATGCGTGTGACACTTTCATATTTCATCGAACCAAATCCACCAAGACGCGGGTACATTGCTCGCCACCAGTATGCATCCCACGGTTTGAGATTTTCCGTTCGAAGACCGGAAGAATCACTTGTCCGAATGATGGCTCGACTGACATCCGCAGATTGGCCAACGGAAAATGGCCGAAAAAAGAAGCCCTTTGATACTATCTCTGATGATCGCGAGTGGGATCTTGGTCCAGAGCGAGTCAGTGTTCGAGGCTCAATCCATTCCGACGCCTGGCAGGGAACCGCTGCACAATTAGCGGCTTCCAATCAAATTGCTGTATTTCCAGTTGGTGGATGGTGGCGATATCGAAAAGACGCCACTCTGGTTGAGAAGTTGGCTCGATACAGCTTAATTGTGAGTATTTCGTCTGAGGACACGACAGTTGATCTTCACCAAGCCATCGAGACGCAGATTAGAAGCCAGACAGCTGTCGAGGCGGGGATTACCCTACCCTGATAGCCTGCGTAATTGATCGAGAACTCGCTGCATTTTGAGTTTCTGAAGGAAGGGAACAAAGATTCTGCGAAACTGCGTTCCCGATCTGACTCACACCAAGATATATGAACGGGACAGACTGCTGAAGCTCGGTAAGCCACTTGGGCGTACTATTGAAGAACACCTGACAATCGTCAGTCCTTCATCGTTCTACCGATAGCGTCCGGGATGCGTGCCAGGGCATCACACGAATGTCACCTGCCAGCTGCGGACGACGTAAACTGAAAGAGATCTGTGAACTGGTCATTCAGATCGCTAAGTCAATGTCGTTTGGGTACTCACGCATCCTCGGTGATCTGAGGAAACTGGGAATCAAAAAGATCAGCCGTCAGACAGTGAGAGTTTTCCTGAAAGGATCGCGGAATTCAGCAAAACACCAAACCCAGCCTCTGACTCCGGGCAAACGTCATTGAGCGTCATCAGAAAACACTGTCGGCCGTGAACTTCTTTAGTGTCGGCATGGTTTCGGTCAAGGGTCCAGGAACTCTATATCATGGTCTGGTGTTGCATGAAAACAAGAGAGCTAATCGCCTCACACCCGTGGACGCGTGATTCGATTCTGTCAGAATCCATTATCCCTCGGTTTGGAAGAAAGATGCTCTGAGTAACTGCTGATTAGAAGAAATGCTACTATCTGAAGAATAATTCGATTTGCTGTCCGACAACGATACATCCTTGCATTGATTCACCACCGAAAGGATTTTCCAAAGTGTCTACCGTTAAACAGCTTACATTCCAACATAATTTTAACAAAATACCATTACTCCTTGTCCACTACTCGCTTCACATTTGAATTTGGGAGCCAGTTCTTTCCGCGCGAAAACAACTTCAAGGCTTGGTAAGCATCTCCTGAAGAAGATGCATGCCATACCTTAATCTGATATTCGATACATAAGTCGATTATCAATAAGCAATTAGGCAGGAGCGACGGGAACTCAGCAAAGTCAAGAACGCTACAACACGTAAGCACACGCCGCTGTGGGCACTGTAACGCAGGTTCTCCTGGCTGAAGTCATTGAACGACTGGCCACATGTTAAGAGTATCACCCCAACCTTTTCAAAGGCTTCTGGCAACTCTGCATCGTGTTCACTATTCTCAAACGGTTCTGAAACGAACTCTAACCAATGAACAAAACAGCTGACCATTTTGCTGGTCAGCTGGCGACGCCTATAGCCCCTGTTACTCAGCGAAATTGCCTTGGGCAGGTTTACCATCAATCTCGCCGATGACGGTTCCGGCGAAGTCGGCGACGTTGCCAATACCTGGATCAGTACCAGTAAATGCGGCCGCCTTACCGTCAACAGCATCAGATGGG
The DNA here is from genome assembly GCF_052161635.1 of Lacunimicrobium album. Classification (GTDB taxonomy): domain Bacteria; phylum Planctomycetota; class Planctomycetia; order Planctomycetales; family Planctomycetaceae; genus SXPC01. The sequence goes on along the minus strand of NZ_CP197413.1, from coordinate 471,138 downwards.
GTCAGAGTAATCGTCATCGGAGCGACGACCTTACCATCGGCTGTTTTCGTCTCCTTAATGTTCAGTGTGAATTCTTTGGCAGTGACAGGTATTGGCTTTTGACCATCAGTGAAGAGCACCTGGACCTTTTGTGCCGGATGATCGACCGTGAATTCTGCATGATAGGCTCCCAGGTCGAAGACGACACCACCGTTGGGGCCGCTACCATGGGAATGACCACCAGTTTCGTGCGATTCTGGATTTGATGTCGAGGTTGAAGACTTTTCTGTAGTTGATGTTTGTGTCTGAGGACAGCCAGCCAGAATGAGCAAAGCCAGCAGACTTCCAAACGATTTCCAATTGAACTGAGACATGACGTTCTTTCTAAAAAAAGAGGGATGGTAACGAATTCTTACATGGCGGCGGCTCGCAGTAGATCTTCATCGGAGCCTTCCGCACGGACGAGATGCTCGGCATCCTTGCCCGAGAATTTCCAGAACAGTCCAGGGTGGATCAAGAACTCACAAAAGCTGGAGGTGATAAGACCGCCCAGAATGACCGTCGCAACGGGATAGAGAATTTCAAGACCAGGTTTGTTCCCATTGACGACCAGCGGGATCAGGCCGATCCCCGCCGTTAATGCCGTCATGAGAACTGGCGAGAGACGTTCCAGGCTTCCTCTCAGAACCATCTGCTGGCTGAAGGGCTCGCCTTCCTCTTTCATGAGATGGAAGTAGTGAGTCACCAGCAGAATTCCATTTCGGACGGCGATCCCGCCCAACGAAACGAATCCCACCATGCTGGCCACGGTCAGCGATTGCTCAGTAATAACCAGTGCCAACACGCCGCCGATGAAGGCTGTCGGAATCGCATTGAGAATCTGGAGGGTGATACGAACAGAGGGGTAAAGCAACATCAGTACCAGAAAGATTCCGGCCACCGACACGAGAGCGAGAACCGTAATCAGTCTTGTTGCAGATCGCTGGGCTTCGAACTGTCCTCCAAACTCCACAAAGTATCCGGATGGCATTTTCACTTGCTGGCGAACTCGTTGCTCGATCTCTGTGATCGCACTTTCCAAATCACGTCCTGAGACATTACAGCGGATTGTCTGTCGTCGACGGACATTCTCCCGGTTCACTAAGTTGGGGCCGCTGGCCGAGGCCGGAAAATCCGCGACCTCGCGAAGTCGGATCTGGCCACGACCATCAGGAAGATCCAGTCGCAACTCGCCGAGTTTGTAAGCATCGGAGCGAATGGGTTCTTTGAGTTTGATCACCAGATCAAAACGTCGTTGTCCCTCGATCACTTTCGAAACAGCTTCGCCTTTCAAGGCCGTCTGCACAAAATTGGCGACGAACTGGCGACTAATGCCATAGAAAGCCAGGTCGTCAGGACGCACCACAATATGCAATTCATCGACTCGTTCCTGGGGATCAATGATGGGTGGTGTCACTCCCGGAACTTCAGTAATCACATCCCGCACATCGGTTGCGAGCTCCCGCAGCTTATCCAGATCATCGCCAAACAGCTTGATCGCGACCTGAGCGTTGACTCCTGAGAGCATGTGACTGATCAAGTGCGACAGAGGCTGCTCGGCATCGATCTCAACGCCAGGCACATTCGTTCTCAGATCGTCGAGCAGCGTTTTTAGGAAGAGATCACGTTCGATATGGGCATCTGGATTCATGGTCAGAATGTACTCGCCGACATTGACGGGCTGAGCATGCTCATCGAGTTCTGCTCGTCCCGTGCGACGTGCAAAATGCAGAATGGGACCAGCGGGATTCTCAGGTGAGTTCTGCATCGTGATGAGACGAGCATCGATCAAAGCGGCTGCTTCATTCGAAGCTTTCAAGGACGATCCACCGGGAAGAGCAACGTTCACCTGCACCGATCCTTCGTCGAACTTGGGAAGAAAATCCGCCCCGAGTTGATTGAGCTGCCAGACACTCAGCCCCACACCGATCCAGGTGAAAAGAAGCAACGCCGCTGGATGACGCATGCTGAAACGAATGAGGTAACCCGCCAGCCACTTCAGAAACCGTAACATCCAACCATCGTCGTGACTGCCTGATGCCACTCGACCAGTGAGCAAGTAGTAAGAGAGCACCGGAGTGACCGTGAGCGAGACGATCAGCGACGCCAAAATGGAAACGATGTAGGCAACGCCCAAGGGGGCGAAGAGCCGACCTTCAACACCAGAAAGGGCAAAGAGCGGGAGGAAGGCCAGAATGACGACAGCGGTCCCAAAGACGATCGCAGAACGTATCTCACGAGAGGCCTCATAGACCACGACAATCGAAGGCTTGGGATGGGGCAGTTGAGCATTTTCGCCCAGTCGTCGATAGATGTTTTCCACATCGACGATCGCATCATCCACCAGTTCTCCCATGGCGACAGCAATTCCGCCCAGCGTCATGACGTTGATCGAAAGTTCTTGCCCGGTCAACCAGGAGATCACACGAAACGTCAACGTCGTCAGGACCAGCGAAAGAGGAATGGCCGTCAACGTGATAAACGTCGTGCGGATATTCAGTAGAAATAAGAAGAGCACGATGACAACCAGCACGGCTCCGATGACCAACGCTTCCTCGACGTAGTAAACGCCTCGATCAATGAAGCTCTTCAACTGAAATAAATTTAGTTCCACGACCATGTCGGGAGGCAATGCCGCTTGAGCTTCCAACATCGCCGCTTTGACCGCATCGGTCAGTCCCCGCGTATCTGCATGGGGCTGCTTAACAATCGTAATGACGACTCCGGCCATGCCATCAAGGCTGGCATCTCCACGTTTCGGAGCTGGGCCTTCCTGGATACTCGCGACGTTCTCCAACAGGATCGAACGATCCTCGTTCACCTTGACGACCGCCAGCTTGAGGTCCGAGATGACCTTTTCAGGAGATGGCCCCAGGCGTCCAATCATCCGAACTGGTCGTTCCGTCTGACCGTTTTCGATGAAGCCACCACTGGCATTCAGATTGTTCGCTTTGATTGCTTCCTCGACTTCTTGCAGCGTGACATTGTATTCCTGAAGCAAGTCAGGATCGACGAGTACCTGGTATTGCTTGATATCGCCACCGAGAATCAATACCTCAGCAATTCCAGGAAGCTTCAGCAATCGAGGACGGATCAGCCAATCCGCCGTTGTCCGCAAGTCCATCTTCTCTTCCAGAGGTGTCATGAAGCTGACGCTCTCTCCCCGGTCATCATGCTGAAACGTCACCGACTGGTGATCGCGATCCCATTCAACCTGCGAAATCTCTTGCTTCTCCCACGATGCGAGATCATCACGATCGACAACCTTCCACACCGTCAAACCGTTGTTACTTTTGTCGGAAGGACGTTCCGCGATGTACGCCCCATTTTCCAGCACGGCAAGTTGTCCACCTTGTGGCCCAAGACGCCGTCGAATCCCCAAGTGCAAAATTTGCCCCATGATCGACGCCGGAGGTGTCATCTGGGCACGGATTCCCTCTGGCAAAGCGACAACGGCCAGTCGTTCAGAAACAACCTGTCGTGCATAGCGGATTTCTGTTTTCCAGTTGAACTCTACGTAGATGACATTCATCCCCTGACCGGACTGACTGCGGACGGCGTCAACTCCCGACGCTCCCAGCAACGCGGTCTCAATGGGATAGGTGATCTGGGTCTCGATCTCCTCTGGCGAAAGTCCCGGACACTCTGTCAGGATGACGACGCGAGGTCGATCTAGATCAGGAAAGACATCAATTGGCAGTGTGGTTGCCAAGTATGTGCCATAGGTCAGCAGCACCAGACAACTGGCCAGAATCAATGTTCGATAAACAAGGGCGAAACGAATCACGGCATTTAGCATGATCACTTCCCCTCATCTTCGTTTTTGTGCAGACTGCCATCCGCGTGGATGTGATACCCTTTAGGCACGCCGCTACTCCCGCCCGACTTGACCATGCGATTGAGTTGCTCCGCTCCCGACTGAATGACATAAGTTCCCGGCAGGATCGAACCATCGTTGGCAATCACCACGTTCTGTCGATCACGCATCACAAGACGAACAGGCTTGCGGATAAAAGTGTTGACGTTCTGCATGAATACGAACGCTTCCGGCCCATCCATCGCGATCGCGTCCGACGGGATGACAAACACGTTTTCCAGCAGATCGACTTTGACGAGAACCTTCACCTTCTGCCCAGGACGAAACCGCCACAGCGTCTGTGTATGAACATGACTGTCCTCCTCAGCGTTGGTTTGAGGAGCATGTCGCGATTGATTTTCCAGTGGGATACGAAACGCAAAGGTTCTCTTCTGGGGATCGATCGTATTGGCCACATGACTGATCAGGAATTTCTGCGGGAGAGCAGGCCAATCGCCCACCTGCTCCAGAAAGTCGATCTCAACAGGCCAGGTCTCCATGACAGTTCGTTCGAGCAACGAAGTCTCATCTCGGAAAGCATATCCTTCCACAGCCAAACGCCGGTGGTTGGCCAGCGTGCAGAGGGTCTGACCAGCCTGAACCTGCTGCCCTAAGGTCACATCGAGAGTTTGAATCTCATAATCGACGGACTCGCCATCATTGGACGAAAGAGGCGGCGGAACTAGGATTTGTATTTCACTGACAAAATCGCCGCTAGCGATCCGATTGATCGCATCTGTAGACAGGCCCCGGTTCTGCAATTCTTGTCGATAAGCCTGGCTGGCAATCTGCAAGCGAGTGATTTCGTTCTCGACCTCGATCCGTCGAGACTCAGGCAGAGCACTTCCAGCGGTCGCCAGCCGTTCCTTCTGAGCTTGGGCGATGACGATGTTTTGAGTCGACTTGAAAAGATCGGATTGGGTCAACAAGAGTGACTCGCTGAGAAGTTTGACGGTAAACAACATCTCACCTGTCTTGACCGACTCACTCGGAAAGTGAACAACACTGGTCACCACTCCGGTCGCTGGAGTGACGATGCCCCGGTCGCTTTGACCTGGCAGGTCGATGACCATGCCAGGAACCTGAATGGTCTTCCAATAAGCGGCCGGTTTGAGCGGTTTGGACTTAAGGCCCAGGTTCTCCTGAGCCACCTCGTTGACGATGATGCTGGTATTGGCAGCCTCGGTCGCGTCGCTCGATTCCTGAAGCGAAGCCTGATTCGCCGTGATCTGTTGATTGCTAAGTAGTGGCATCCAGCGATCTCGCGTGACGTAGCCACCAGCCACGACCACCATCGTCAGAGATAAGAAAGCAAAGTATTTCACAATCGACCTAACTCTCATGGGGTCACCTCATCGATTTCATTCATCGGAGCTACCGGGACGCCCTCCGAAGTCACGGGTACGGATGGCATCGGCCAGACTTCTTCCAGTGTTAGACCAGCAAGCTGGCTGGCCGCGGACCACATCTGACCTTGGGCTTCAAGCAGACTCAGATTGGCTTGAGCCACGGTCTGCTGGGATGTCAGGACACGAAGGTATTCAAACTGTCCCCCCTGATAGGCTTTCATCGAAAGCTCGAAAGTCTCGTTAGCTTTCGGAAGAATGGCACTCTGATAACGGGTGACCCGCTGACGGGCAGTCGCGAACTCCTGGAACGCATTGGAGAGTCTTGTGATCAATTCATTCTCAACACGAGCCACCTGATTTTGAGCTTCGCGAACTTCAGCCCGAGCGGCGGCAATGTTTCCCTGATTACGATTCCAAAGTGGAACGGGAACACTCAGGCCGATATCCCAGTCATCTGAATTGTTTTGTCCCTGACGTGTATATCCCGAACCGACGGTCACGTTTGGAATTGGCTCAACTTCGGCTCGACGCAGTACCAATTGAGCACGTGAAACATTGACCTGAGCAGCGGCGACATCGGGGTGTGTGCTGATGACGTAGTGACGCAAATGCTCCAGATCATAGTCGGGAAGTGTCGTTTCCAAGCTTCCCGCCAAAGGAACACGACCAAGATCAGGAACTCCCACACTGGCCGCCAATCGCTTAAAGGCTGCCGGTAGGACTTGCTGAGTGGCTTCCGATTCAGCACGGTATCGCTCCAGATCCACTTCGAGTTGAACGACATCCAACTGACTTCCTTCCTTGGCATGTAGCAATGCATCCGCGTTGGCGACCGACTTTTCCGCGAGTGTGATCAACTTGCTGAGAATCTCACTGCGACGCTGCAACACCAGCACCTCAAAGTAGGCCCGACGAACGTCGGTCAGGACGCGAAATCGTTCCGATGCTAACTTCAAAGTTGCCTGGTCAACTTCACGACACGCAGCGGCCTGGCTGAGTCCCAGTTTGTTTGCGGTAACGAGTTCCTGTTCCGTAAAGACAGACCAGATGCCTTCCGGTCCCGTCTGGTCTCCAAGCTCGTTGCCACGGACACTGAGAGTTGGATTGGGATACAACCCTGCTTGAACCGCTCGGCCACGAGCAGCGTCGACTGCCCACCGGACTTCGGCCAGCCTCGGATTGCGATCAAACGTAATCGCTACAAGTTCCGGCAGCCCGAGTTTGGTTTCCTCGTGACTGACTAGCGAAATGGCTGGAGACAATTTGGCTTTCGCCTCGACATTTGATTCAACGTTTTTCAGTGATGAATCCACCCCACGATAGCCCGTTTGAACGGATTGCGAAGTGATCGAAATAGAGGTTCCCTCCATTCGCGATTCAACCAGCTCTGGCTTGCTCGTCGCACAGCTGGAACACAAAGTCATGATAAACAACATAGGCATCAGTAGGTTACGTGACATGGCTCACTCCGTGCGTCCTGCAATAGGGGTGACGGCAATTCGCCTGTCAGCCAGGCGGTTAAAGAAATTAAAGCAATACACATTGGGAGTTGCCTGTTTCGAAACAGGCACAAACGACGCACTCGCGGTCTCGAAAAGCGAAAATAGACCGCTTAAATAGCCAGCACTAAATCAGCCACAGACAATGACGCACATACAGCGGCGTTGGAGAACTCCTAGGCGGAAGTTCACCTGAACAAGCAAAATCAGACGATGATTGGAGAAGACATTCTGTGCCAGCGACCTTATCGATGCAATCACTGGACAAATCCAATGAGGTATCGAAGTTCGTGAGTTCAACGGCGACCATGTCCGAAACGTTCACATAGATGGCGTCCGAATCGTGATCTTCGGGGCAATCTGATGATGACTGATTCAGGCCTAAAACACACTCATCGTGAGTGTCAACAGTCCCGTGATGATGGTCGCCGTGGTGATGACCATGTGCATGCTCATCATGAGAATGCGTGTGACTATGAGTGTCCGCTTTTACATGCACGTGATGCCGGGAAGAATGAATCGGGTCAAATTCGCCATGACCATGTGCGAACATCGCTGATGAATTCATCAGGACGAGCGGCAACATTAGGATGGCGAAAATGCGACGGCACATGATCAAAGTTTTCGGCTTGCTAGACTCTCTACGATCAAGCAATGCTATCGGAGTTTCCGGAAAAGTCCAGAAAGTTCCTCCAAGTTCATGCAGTCACCCTATTTTAAAGCGGGACAGCCTCGATGTACTACTTTTTCAAGCTTCTGCTGACGGCAGGCATCATCGTCGCGGTTTCCGAAGCCTCCAAACGAAGTTCGTTCCTGGGCGGCTTGCTCGCATCTCTTCCTTTGGTGTCCTACTTAGGCTTGATCTGGCTCTATATTGAAACGGGCGATACAACCAAGGTCGCGGACTTATCACGCGATATCTTATGGCTGGTCATACCGTCGCTTCCTTTTTTCCTCTTTTTACCTTTCCTGTTGAAACGGGGCCATGGGTTCATTCTCAGCCTGACGGTTTCCACGATTGTCCTTTTTCTCTGCTACTATGGAATGATCTTCCTGCTTTCACGTTGGAACAAGACATGAACCCGACTCGTCAATGCTCTTACCGACCAGCCTTCACACTGATTGAATTGCTGGTGACGATCGCCATCATCGCTGTGCTGGTCGCGTTGCTCCTGCCAGCCGTCCAGCAAGCCCGCGAAGCCGCCCGACGATCCAAGTGTGCCAACAACCTCAAACAGATCGGCATCGCACTGCACAATTACCACGACACCCACAACACTCTTCCCTGTGGTTACATCTCGCAGCAGGAATTCTATGGAGCAACAGAACGCAATCAGTTTGGCTGGGGAAGTCTGATTCTGCCGCAACTCGAACAAGCTGCTTTGTACTACAAGCTCAATCCGAGCAAGATGATCTGGAACGATGACGGCGACGTTCCAGGCATCATCGATACCAATCAAGACGTCGCAGAAACACCACTACCCATCTACCGCTGCCCCTCAGAAACCGGCCCCGACAGTTTCGACCGCACCTGCAACTCAGTCGCAGGTCCCCTCCAGTCAAGCTCGAACTACGCCGCTGTCGAAGGCATCACCCGTATGCAGCTTCCCTGTTGGACTTCGCTTCCCGTAACCACAGATCCCACTATTCAATCACTGCTCCACCCCGAACCAGTCGGCTGCAAGCCACCCACTGGCCCATTTTACGTCAATAGCCGAGTACGCTTTGGTGATGTCAACGACGGCCTGAGCCAAACCATCGGCATCGGCGAAGTCGCCAATCGATTACGCACCCAGACATGCATCTGCTGCCCCGACATGCCTTACGGCGGAACTTCCTGGGCAGGTGTCTTCGTCACGTATCGATCCGAGATGGTTCTCGCCAATACCAGCGATGAATTCTTCGACACCAACAACGACGGCCGAACCCTCGGCTTCAGCAGCGACCATCCCCAGATCGCCAACTTCCTCTTCCTCGACGGCAGCGTCCACCCCATGAGCCGGTCAATCGACAATCGCAAGACGTCGCCTTACGGCGTGTTTCAACATCGTTCTACGATTTCTGATGGCGAGGTCATTGGTGAATTCTGAGGGACATAATTCCCACAATGGCGAAAAACAATGCTAACTCGCTACAAGAGATTTAACGACGCCGTGGACAAACTGGAAATCCAACTGCGAAATGTCATCGATGAACTCATCACCCCATAGCATCCACAAGACGAAGTCTTCCTGATGGCACTGACTCACCTGGGTCTAGCCGACCAAGAGGCTACAGAGATTCTGAACGTGCCAGCAGTTTATCAACCCTGGCAGCCCATCTGACTATCTTGAGGGCTGAGTCCATTACTCGTCGTCTGTGCCTACAGGCACTTTACAGCACGTTGACTGCAGGTCGTTTCACCACCCTTCTGACAATCTACATGTGTCTGGCCATGCTCAGGTATACTTCCAATCTGATTGACGGATGTTGTCAATCACTTTTCTCGTCGCACGGCTGTTCGGCGACCTCAGAGCCGGACACAAAGACTCTTTGAAATAAGCCGCTTTAATCTGGTCCTGTATTGCAGTGGCATTGATCAGCATTTTTCTGGGCGCATGGTGCGAGAAGGAAAAGACCGGTGATTCTTCGGAGTTTCATCTTATGAAGTTAGTGGCCTAATTATTCTCAAGTGGGAAGTTATCATCAGTATCAGTTATTGTGAGCTTTGGCGGTCAACCAGTGGCAACAATCACCCCAATATGAAACTTGTTCTTGATGCAACTCGCATTTCAAGCTAAGAGTGCCATCAGCAATGATAGAATCAAGCCTCGCTCATCTGGTCACCACACATAAAATTTGGTATAGAAATAATGGAAGTACAGCTGAATTATCCAAACGCAAGAATGCGCGAACATCAGCGATTTGCTTGGTTTAAAGCCTCGATTCTGAGCTGCCTGATTTCCGTGAGTGTCTTGGCGTTCGCATTCATTGAACTGTACGATCTCGACCTCGTTGTTTCCTCCTTGTTTTACAACGTGTCGACTCATTCGTGGCAGTACTGCGATCACCTTTTCTTTTCCACCATCGATCACGGAATCGTCTGGCTGACTTCGATCACTGCGATTGGTTATTGCCTCGTATACCTGTTGACCTGGTTTTCGTGCCGAAACTGCTGGGCAAACCGAGCTGGCTTGATCATGGTCCTCGTGATGCTGATCGGCCCGGTGCTTTTAATCAATGGAATCATGAAGCCAATTTTCTCTCGAGCCCGCCCGCGTGAGGTCGCCACACTGGGAGGGACGATGTCGTATACCTCCGCGTGGCTGAGTTCGAACAGCCCGTACCGAAATTCTTCCTTCCCGTCCGGGTATTCCTCCGTTGGCTTCTATTTGATCGCTCCTGCGATGCTGCTTCGCCGCGGGAGGCTCCAGTTCATCGTCCTCCTAACGACTGGCTTTATGTCTGGCATGATCGTCGGCTATTCACGCGTTGCACAAGGCGGGCATTTGGTTTCCGATGTTCTTTGCTCGATGATTGTCATGACTGTTATTTCCTGGGCGATTGCGGAGGCTGTCTTCTATGTCTGGCCGATTCAAAGTATGAATACTCACAACGCTTTCCGCGTTTAAGCGACCTCACGTTGCCTTGCTAATATGCCATAAAATCGAGCGAGTAGAACATAACCAAAGAGTTTGTGCGCTGTTGCATGGTTTTGTTTGAGTGAGTGCAGTTACCTGCCTGGCTTACAACTTAACGACAATCGCATCCTTGGTCATTGTTAACATCAGCTTCAATGTCGTCTTCTTAATCGTCCTTACGAGAAAGTCAGAACATGTCCTGGGTGCACTGGGCGATCGCGTCAGCTGGATTTGCGGGGGTGACGGCGATTCTTGCCAAGGTCGGTGTGAAGGATGTTCAGCCTGATCTTGCGACTGCTATTCGGACTGTGGTGATTTTGGTGCTGTCGTGGGCGATTGTTTTCTTTCGGGTCACACAGTCCGTAACTTCGATCTCGATGACATCTTGGCTGTTCCTGGTCCTCTCTGGATTTGCGACGGGAGCATCATGGCTGTGCTATTTCCGCGCGCTTCAGCTAGGGCCTGCTTCACAAGTCGCTCCCGTTGATAAATTGAGCGTTGTCTTCGCCATGTTTCTCGCTGCCTTGTTCCTGGGCGAATCTAATACGTGGCGACATGCTGTCGGCGGTGGTTTTATCGTCTTCGGAGCGACCATTCTCGCCAGGACTTAGTTGGTTATGCTCAGCTCGCGTTGTGCATTGGATGAATTCGAGTTTATTAAGTTCATCTCTGACTTCTCTCGAAATCTCAGCGGACCGATAATGCGAACAAAAGAGAAACAATTCTCTGCCTTCATTCAATTTGTTCGCTAAGCTATCCATCGCACATCCATGTCCCGAATACTCATCATCGAAGATCAGAAAAATCTCCTGCGAAGCCTGACCAAGACATTGCAGGAATCGGGATTTGAAGTGATCGGTGCAGACACTTTGCAGTCGGCCCGAGAGGCGATTCAAAGGGGCATCGATGCTATCATTCTCGATGTCATGCTTCCCGATGGTTCAGGACTCGACTTACTCCAAGAACTTCGTCGACTGGGAAGTCGGACTCCCGTTCTGATTCTAACGGCTCGTGATTCCATTGAAGATCGAGTTGCTGGGCTTGATATGGGAGCGGATGATTATCTTGTAAAACCGTTTGCTTTGGACGAACTCCTCGCCCGGGTTCGTGTGCTGCTGCGTCGTGAAGCAAAGCCCGACCGAACGCAGATCTCGTACCATGATTTGAGAATCGATCTCGTTTCACGAACGGTTTATGTTGGTCATCAGCAAATTTTGCTTCAGAACCGTCAAATCGAGCTGCTGGCCTATTTAATGTCATCCGCGAACAAAGTCGTTACTCGTGAGATGATTTCCAGAGACGTCTGGAAAGAGGAAACCGCAACCTGGACGAATGTTATTGAGGTCCAAATCAATCAATTGCGGAAAAAGCTGGAGCAAGCAGGGCGGTCGGAGATTCTGCATACCGTTCGGGGCCAAGGGTACGTGCTGGGAGACTTGCCATGACTTACCTGTCGATTGGATGGCGACTCACACTGTGGTATGGCATCGCGATCGCCATACTGCTGTGTGGCTTTTATGTGCTGCTGCTGCTTTTGATGCGTCATCAGGTCGTTACTCGAACTGATGCGGGATTGAAGGAAGAAGTCAAAGAGATTGGACAAGAAATCAACCTTTCGGCCGATGCGACTGCATTTCAAGACGCTGCCGAGGCGAGGTTCACGCAGCATGCTTTTTACGAGTTTCTGGTCACGACGACAGAGGGTGGGGTCGTTTTCACGAGTTCCAACCTGAATCATTCGGAAGGCTTCATAAATGAAATCACCCAGACGAAGCTGGCCTTGAGCATGGAATGTCTAACCCGACGACTCGGTGATTCTGGCTCCTTCCGAATCGCTCAGAAGAGCATTCCAAGCCGGTTTGGAACACTTCGCGTTTATGTCCTGCGATCTCTGACGCCGCTGATGGAAGATGTGTTGGCGTTGCAAAGGCTGATGGCTGGCCTTCTTCCTGTCGGAATGCTGCTGGCGCTGGGGATCGGTCACTTTCTGGCCAGGCAGGCGCTGGCCCCCATTCAGAAAGTTCTGGATGTCGCCAATTCTATCGACATCACTTGCCTGGATCAGCGAATTACGGTCATCAATCCACACGATGAGATTGGTCAGCTGGCGAGTTCTCTCAATTCATTCATCGGGCGCCTGGAGCACGCAGTGACCGAGATTCGACGGTTTACGGCGGATGCCTCACATGAAATCCGTACTCCTCTGGCTGCCCTGCGAGCAGAAGCCGAAGCAGCACTACGCTCCCCCCGCACGCCATCTGAGTATGTCGCGGCATTGCAGGTCGTCGCTGACGAAGCGGGACGACTTGGTCGCCTGGCCGACCAGCTTTTGCAACTCAGCCGACATGATGCGGGGGTCATGAATAGCACACATGAGTTCGTCCAACTCGATGCCCTGCTGCATGACGTGACCGATCAGCTTCGTGGGCAGGCAGAGTCTCGCGGAGTGAACTTGCAATGCCGATGTACGGGATCGTGTGAAGTCATGGGTGATGACATTCGCCTCAGTCAGGTGTTTTTCAATGTGGTTGATAACGCCATTAAATACACACACGATGGTGGGCAGGTCGACGTTCGAATGAAAGCTTACGATCATGAGGCGTTGATTGAAATTCAAGATTCCGGGATTGGCATTTCACCTGATGACCTTCCGCATATTTTTGATCGTTTCTACCGAGCCGACCCTTCACGGCATGCGGAAACGGGCGGAGCCGGCCTGGGACTGTCCATTGCCAAGGCTGCCATCGTCGCCCATCAAGGGGTGATCGATGCACGAAGCACGCTCGGTAAAGGGACAGTTGTCATCATCCGGCTTCCAGCCACCCGTACAACCTCTGCGCCGATTGCGACACTTGTCTAATACTGTCGGATCTAAACTCTCAACGGATTTTCATAACAACGATTGAGTCGTTCCCAAGGAATCCTTCACGATGAAAATCCTTTCGAAATCTATGAAACGCACGGCAACTGGCCCTGTTGTATGCGGGTTCATACTCACTTGGCACCTCTCCTGCACGCCTGCGGGAGAGCAGACTGCATCGACAAAGCCTCACCCCGAAAGCCCGGCGAAAGTGACTCACAAGGTCAATGAAGCGGACCTGAATAGAGTCGAGCTGACACCGGACGCGGTGAAGAGACTCGGACTGATTTGCCAGCCGATCGAAGTCCGCCAGATGCCAAGATCACGCAGCTACGGCGCTGACATCGTACTTCCGACCGGCTCCGCTGTGATCATCTCATCGCCTCTGGCAGGAACTCTACAGAACCCCGCGGCAGGGAAGTTTCCACAAGTTGGACAGGCGATTAAACGAGGCGATGATGTTGTCGAGCTGCTTCCCTTATTAACTCCTGAACGCGCTGTCCTGACACCGGCAGAACGCATCCGCTTTGCAGAGGCGAAGGTAACCGTCGCCCAGACTCAAATTGACGCCGATGCTCAATTGCAACAGGCCAGTGTCCAACAGGAAGCCGCACAGATCGCGTTGACCCGAGCCGAACGCCTGTTGCAGGACAATGTCGGAACTCGACGAGCCGTTGATGATGCAATGGCGCAGCTGGAGCTTGCACAGAAAACCCTAGCAGCCGCGAAGGTTCGCAAGCAACTGGTCGACAACATCAAGCTTGATGAGGATGCCGGGACACTCAAACCGCTTGTGATGGAATCCCCATTGGATGGCATTGTCCGGACGACCCACGTTCAAATTGGCCAAATCGTTGCAGCGGGGGCGCCGCTATTCGAAGTCATGAACGACTCGACCTTGTGGATCAAAGTGCCAGTCTACGTCGGTGACCTAGATGACGTCGATATGACCCAGACCATTCATCTGACAAATCTCGATGGACGTCACGACTTAGGCCAGGTTGTCGGTAAGCCTGTCTCGCTCCCTCCAACAGCACTGCCGTTGTCATCTTCTGTTGACCTCTACTATGAGATTTCCAATGCAGACCATAAGTTCCGCCCGGGTCAACGCGTCTCTGCTCATCTGCCTGTGATCGGTAAAATCGAAACGGCTGCAATCCCCTGGTCAGCTGTATTGCATGATATTTATGGCAGCCAATGGGTCTACGAACAAGTCGCTGACAACACGTACGTGCGACGACGTGTCGAAGTCGGCTGGGTAGAAAATGGCTGGGCAGCGCTTCGTCGTGGACCAGCCGTCGGCACTCGTCTTGTCACCGCAGGAGTGGCTGAACTGGCTGGTACGGAATTCGGCTTCGCCAAGTGATTTCGAAACGGCAATCAAACTGTCTTGATGTTTCTTCCTGAGATGTGGCTTCTTGTTGGTGGTATGGGAGATTGAATGAAGTGGCTTGTTGAAACTGCATTACGACTTCGGATCGCAGTCGTCGCGGCAGCAATTCTGCTGGTTGCAGGCGGCATCAGCTTGATTCCCAAAATGCCACTCGATGTGTTTCCCGAGTTTGCACCGCCCTATATCGAGATTCAAACGGAAGCACCGGGACTCTCAGCAGAAGAAGTTGAGAACCTGATCACGTTCCCGCTTGAAGGGGCTCTGGTTGGAACACCGGGTCTGCAGACGATCCGTTCCAAATCCGTTCTTGGCCTGTCGTCGATTCGTTTGCTGTTGGCCGAAGGTACTCAACATTATCAAGCCAGACAACTGGTTCAGGAAAGACTCGCCACCACAACTCCGCGACTTCCTGTTGTCGCGCGTCCGCCAGTCATTCTCCAGCCGCTTTCATCTCTAAGCCGTATGCTGAAGATCGGCATGTGGTCGGAGAAGTTATCTCAGCAGGAGATGTCAGAACTCGCTGTCTGGACAGTCCGTCCACGTTTGATGGCGATTCCCGGCGTTGCCAACGTCGCCATCTGGGGACAACGGGACAAGCAGTTTCAGGTCCTTGTTGATGTTGATCGACTGCGTGCTCATCAGGTCACGCTGGATGCTGTGGTGAAATCCGCCGGTGATGCCGTCCTCCTTGATGCGGGAGGTTTTGTCGATACGCCGAATCAACGGATGGCAGTACGACAACTCCCCCCCGTGAAAGAGCCCGCTGACCTTGCTCAAACAGTCGTCGCCTATAACCAGGGAGCACCGCTGCGTCTAGGTGATGTCGCCGAAGTGAAAATTGGGTCTCCTCCTGCGATCGGAGATGCCGTCATTAACGATCAACTCGGCTTACTGCTGATCGTCGAGAAACAACCAGCCGCCAATATGCTGGAAGTGACTCGGGAAGTCGAAGCAGCCTTGGAAGTCATGAAGCCAGGCTTGAAGGACATTGAGATAGATTCGACGATTTTTCGTCCTGCGACATTTATCGAACGCTCGATAAATAACCTGACTCATGCCTTGATCGTCGGTTGTATTCTGGTGGTTGTCGTCCTGATCATTTTCCTGTTCGATTGGCGGACTGCCATCATCAGCCTGACCGCGATTCCACTTTCGCTCATTGTCGCCGTGCTGCTTATTTACTGGTGGGGTATGACGATCAATACGATGGTCATCGCAGGTTTGGTGATTGCGCTGGGAGAAGTCGTCGATGATGCTGTCATCGACGTTGAAAATATCGTGAGACGGTTACGTTTGAATCAATTGTCAGAGAAGCCAGTCTCCGCATTTCGAGTCGTACTGGATGCGTCACTGGAAGTACGCAGTGCTGTTGTCTTTGCAACGGCTATTATCATCCTTGTCTTCCTTCCCGTCTTCTTTCTCGAAGGGCTTCCAGGATCATTCTTTCGTCCCTTGGCGATTGGCTACGTGCTTGCGATTCTTGCTTCGCTGTTTGTCGCCATCCTGTTAACTCCAGCACTCTCGCTGTTGATCTTGCCCAGACAAAAAAGCAATGATCGCGAACCACCAATGACGCGAATGCTGAAGGCTCCCTATCGCGTTGTCCTTCCATGGTTTGTGCATCGCCCCAAGACAGCCATCGGATTTCTTGCGATCTCGTTTGCAGGAACGTTCTTATTGATTCGCACATTGGGACAAGAGTTCCTGCCGAATTTCAAAGAGACCGATTTCCTGATGCACTTCGTTGAGAAGCCAGGCACATCGCTGGAGGCAATGGATCGCATCACTATCCTGGCGAGCAAGGAATTGCGATCGATTCCCGGTGTTCGAAACTTCGGCAGTCACATTGGGCGTGCTGAGGCTGCTGACGAAGTCGTTGGCCCCAACTTTACGGAGCTGTGGATCAGTATTGATGAGACGGTCGACTATGAGAAAACGTTGCATGATGTCGAGACAGCGGTCAATGGTTATCCGGGACTCTATCGCGACGTTCTGACGTATCTGCGCGAGCGCGTGAAGGAAGTTCTGACTGGCGCCAGCTCCAGCATCGTCGTGCGGATCTACGGGCCGGAACTTGAAGGTCTGCGAGAGCAGGCACAAAAAGTCGCGGATCAGATGAAAGACATACCGGGTGTCAGCAATTTGAAAGTCGAGCCTCAGGTGCTCGTGCCACAGGTCGATGTCCGCCTCAAGCAAGATGCTCTCGAACGTTTTGGACTCACACCAGGACAAGTCAGACGTTCCGTCACCACAATGTTGCGAGGACTGAAGGTCGGGGAAATCTACGAGAAACAAGTCAAGGTGGATGTCGTTGTCTGGGGAACGGACAAATCGCGCACAGACCTGATGGCGCTCCACGAACTTCGTATCGATACCCCGACTGGCGCTCAGATTCCCCTGCGTGATGTGGCAGAGATCGGAATCGTCCCCGCTCCTAATGAAGTCAAACGGGAGAATGGCTCCAGACGTATTGATGTGACTTGTGATGCCAAAGATCGCGATCTCGGTTCCGTGGCCCGTGACATCGAAGCCGCTGTCAAACAAATGAACTTTGATCGCGGTTATCACCCGGAGTTTCTGGGTGAGTATGCCGCACTTCAGGCATCTCAAAACCGCCTGCTAGTCCTCGGCGCGGCAGCGATGCTGGGGATCCTCTTACTTCTGTACATCGATTTTCAATCGATCAAATTGACGATGCTGGTTTGCCTGACGATCCCGTTTGCGCTCATCGGCGGCGTCATTGCCGTCTGGATGGCAGGAGGAATGCTCTCTCTCGGCTCCCTCGTCGGATTCGTCACGGTTCTCGGAATCGCAGCTCGTAACGGGATCATGCTCGTCAGCCACTATCGTCACCTGGAAGCGGTCGAAGGGATGCCATTTGGCGTGGCACTCGTACTGCGCGGTGCAGAAGAACGGCTCACTCCTATCATCATGACTGTTCTGACGACGGCACTCGCACTCATTCCCCTTGTCATTTCCGGCAACAAACCTGGTCACGAAATTGAATACCCTCTGGCAGTCGTGATCGTCGGGGGACTGGCGACATCGACGATTCTCAATCTTTTCCTGCTGCCACCGCTTTACTTGATGTGGGGTAAGAACGCCGTGACGAAGCCAGACGACGATGACGATTATCAAAGTCATGTCCATTCAACGCCATCGCTACAGTCGTCAAACTTTACGCAGGCATCACATGCAGCACATTGAAGCAGGATTCAACTGAGACAAGATTAACTCTAACTTAATGGCATCGACCATCCTGAAGCCGCGCCTGTTTTTTCGTCGAAAGTAACAATATGCCGACTTCGGTAAAAGTTACGGACGACAGAATGGAGAGCCAGGATGGCGAAGGTTTCTTTCACGACGATTGTACTATTGATCGCCGCCAGCGGATGCCGAACGGCTGGCCCATCGGGTCAGGGCAGCTCTGTCAGTGTCCAATCTCTTCCATCTCCTGCCCAAGCTGCAATCGCAGACCTTGCTCCGTCATCTGCAGGGATTCAACTGGCATCATCCGCTCAAGATGCGCCAACCGCGGCCGTCTCGATACCTGTCACGACTTTAAGGCCGACACACGCACTGTCGCTTCAAAATACCATCTCCACGGCTCTGGCTCAGAATCCTAATCTCGTCGCGCTGCGTCAAACCGAACACGTCGGATCAGCAGCCTATGGCGTCGCTCAGATATACCCTTTCAACCCATTGATACAGGTTCAAGCGACTCCCTATCAGGATAACTCGCAAAGCGGTCCTGGCACGACTTACCACTACGTCCTGCTCATGCAGCGTATTCAGTTAGCCCACCAGCAACAATATCGCGAAGATGCAGGGGCTGCCTCACTGAACGGTATCCGCTGGAATGTCCATCAGGCTGAACTTCAGACTCTTTCCACAACACTTCAATTCTACTTCACGCTGCTTTATCGCCGTGGCCTACTTGAGGTCGCACAAGCCAGTCACGCAAACAATCAGCAATTACTTGAAGTCCTGTCGAAACGATTCGACGCTGGTGATGCATCAGCCGCTGATGTCGCGACGGTTCGAATCGACACGAGTGCAACTCAGCAGCAGCTTCAACTTGCGAACGCGAATTACCTGGCTGGACAACGAGACTTGCTCCGACAACTCGGATTGCCAACCAACCTCAGTTGTGAATTCACGGGTGATTTGACTGCACTTCGTTGGAATCTCCCAACACAAAACTCAGGGGACGACGTGACGCAAACCTCGGAAGTTTCCGGGATGCCACTTGCCAACCCAGTAAGCGATGAGTGGGTCAAAAGCTGGGCCCCATCGCGTCCAGATGTTCTGAATGCTCACGCAAATATCGATCTGGCACGAGCCAATCTCAGCCTCGCTTCAGCCAACCGTGTCCCCGACGTTCAACTGGGACCGTATTACCAGCGTACCGCAGACAGCACTACGTTCGTCGGATTCCGTGCCGAAATGAATATTCCCGTGATCGATTCCGGAAAGCCAATGGAACGCCAGCGATCAGCTGAGTACCGCCAGCAGGTCACCGTCTGGCGTCAAGCATTGCTGCGTGCTGAGCTGGAAGGGCAAGCCGCCTTTGAACGGTATGCACTCGCTCTCCAGTCCATTGCGATTGTTTCGAATGATCAATCTGCTGAACTCCCAGCCGCTCTTCAAAGCCTTGAGAATCAGTTTCGTAGTGGGGAAGTCGATGTGATCCGCGTCATCCAGGCACGGACCAGCATGCTGCAAAACCAGCGTGCAAGGCTTGATCTCGTGAATGAAATCGCACAGTCCGCAGCTCAACTCGTCGGGTCAACCGGGATGCCACTGGAGCTTCTTGTCATTGAATAAGGATGAATTCTTGATGGAATAAAAGTCATTTCAGAATTTTGACTTCCTTCTCATCTTCGCTTCATGTTCGATCGTTACTATCTCCTTGTCTGGCGGAAATGCCCCATGCCATCAGCCATTTTTCTATAAGGAGAACGAGCATAATGCTTCTGTCACCATCCTCGCGTTCGCTGGCCACTCTGATCTTTTCGCTGGCCCTTTTGTCTGCAATGACCCAGGCGACATTCGCTGGCGAAGAAAAGCCTTCGAAAAAAATCGAGCTGCCTAAAAAGGTCGAAACGGCTTTCAAAAAGCTTGCACTCAAAGGAGAGATCGAGTCTGATAAAAAGGAAATCGAAGACGAGAAAGCGGTTTATGAAGTCGAAGTGGAAGTCAAAGGGGGGACGGTAGAGCTTTCTTACACAGAGAATGGCGAACTCGTCTGCATGGAAATCGAACTCGGCTCTCATGAAGAAGACGAGGACGACGAAGAAGAGAAAGAAGAAGGTCACGCCAAGAAAGTAAAACACGAAAAGTCCGAGTCGAAAAAAGACAAAGAAGATGATAAGAACATGAAGTCGATGACGACGAAGAAGAGCACGAGAGCAAAGAAGAACAGGATATTGAAGCCACTGCCGTTGAGAAAATAGTGCCCTTCAAATCACTACCTGAAGCTGTTCGAAAAGTGATCGCCAAGCTTTCAGGCAAAAAGGTTCCCGAAGAAGTCGAAAGGATCACCATCACTCTTTATGAACTCGAAAATGATGCCGATGGCAAAGAAGTCGAGTGGTTGTTTGACGCGAAGGGGCGAAAAGTCGAACTTGAGCTAGACGACGAAGATGATCATCATGAAGGCGAGCACAAGGAAGGCAAAAAAGAAGCGCATCATGAAGGTAAGAAGCAAGAAAATGAAGATCAGTAAGAATAATCAGTGATTAAATTCAAAGTCGCGGGTAGCGCAAAGTTTTGTGTTACCCGTTTCATTTCATGAAAAACTACTTCACACCCGTCACAATTTTGCTGACCATTTCCATTTCTGAACTGTTCGCCGATGAAACTGCTTATTGTCGAAGACTATCGACCATTACTTGACGCGATTTCTCAGGCGTTGAGAGAGAGTCCGGCTACATTGTCGAGTCGGCTAATAACGGTGCCGACGGACTCTTCGCTGCACGCACGGCCGATTTTGACTGCATCATCCTGGATTGGATGTTACCACAGCTCTCTGGTATCGAAATCCTGAAACAACTAAGACACGAGGGTAATCGAGTTCCCATCATCATGTTGACAGCGAAAGACACGACACAGGACCGTGTCGAGGGGCTTGATTCCGGTGCAGATGATTATCTCATTAAACCATTCACGCTCGCAGAACTCGCAGCCCGTGTGCGCGCAATGATACGACGCCGTTATCAGGTCAATTCGTCGACGCTTCGTTTTGATGATATGACGATTGATCTGGCTGCCAAATCCGCCATGAGAGCAGGACAGCAGATCGAACTCACGGCGAAGGAATTTGCCTTGTTGGAACTTCTTGCTCTACGCGCAGGGCAGGTCGTTTCACGAATCGATATTTGGAATCACATTTACGATGAAAATGATGATTCCACGAGCAACGTTGTCGATGTTTACATCGGCTACCTGCGACGCAAATTAGAAGCCCATGGTGGCCAGCGATTGATCCACACGCGACGTGGATTTGGCTATGTACTGGAATGCCAGACATGATTCACTCACTCCGTTGGCGAGTCATGCTGGGAACAGCGGGATTGACTGCGGTCTTCCTGGTCGCTGCTGGTGTCGCCATGATGCTGCTTCTTAAGCAGTCATTGCTGAAGCAGCTCGACACCCATTTGGATTCCGCCGGTCAAAGCCTGACCACCGCGTTCGAAAGCCATGATGAGAAACCCCACATTGAATGGGAAGGCATTGGCGATGGCCCGCCAATTATTTTTCGTGCCAGGGATTCTAACGGCAAAATTCTGACACAGTCCAGTTTGCCAGTTTCGATGGCGGACGAGAAACGCCCTCAATTGATCGGCGATGGTTCTCAAACAGGCGACGCACTTCTCTCCGATGGCTCTCTGGGACGGTATCTGCTGCTTTCGTTCATCCCCCACCTCGAAGGTGGGCACGAGCATGAGGACGAAGACGATGATAATCATCGAGATGAACAGTCTGCCCTGATGCAACGCATTCCCAAGCCGCCGCATCGCGGATTTATCTCCAAGTCGCTGCTCCCCTCTCTGAAATTCACAACGTGATCAACCTCGCGACACGTCAGGTCTTCCTCGTGTCATCGCTGGCAGTTGTTGCAGCAACGCTTTTGATCTGGCCGCTGACGACCATGATGATCCACCCGCTTAACCAGCTTTCAGCACAAATCAATCAGCTTCACCCGCGTGATCTCCAGCAGCGTATCGATATCACCGACTGCCCTTCGGAACTCATTCCGGTCGTTCATCGACTCAATGAATTCATCGTTCAGTTGGAAGAAGCCTTCGATAGAGAACGGACGACAACAGCAAACATCTCGCACGAACTCCGCACACCTCTCGCCGGGCTGATGGCAACTTTGGAAGTCGCAGCGTCGCGTCCACGTTCAACTGCGGAATACCAGACAACGATTAGCCAATCGACAGAGATTCTAAATCAGCTTCAGTCCCTTATCGAACGTATCCTTCTTTTGTCCAGACTCGATGCTTATAAGCTGGTCATTAATCCTGAATTGATTGACTTGAACAAACTGCTCCACGAAATCGCCAGCGGGTATCAGGTCGATTCATCGATCAAATGGCAGCTCGCAACAGGGATCATGATCAACACGGACAAGCCTTCGCTTACACTGATCATTCGAAACCTGTTGGCAAATGCGATCACATACTCTACTGCGCCAGACGCAATCGCGATCAGAACTCACCTGCAATCGGGTGAAGTCACAATCGAGCTGACAAACCCTTCAGCCGTAATCGCCCCATCTGATTTATCGCAACTTAAACAACGCTTCTTCCAATCTGACGCAAATCGAATCAGGAACGGCCAAAATGGCGGCCTCGGCCTAACTTTCTGTGATGAACTCGCCAATCTCATTCACGGCAAATTATCGCTGAGCCAAAGCCATGGGATATTCAGAGCAGTCGTAGCATTTCACAGTCATAACTCATAACTTTTTTATAGCACTGCTGTCTTCGGAGCTGTCAGCGTCGGCCCTTGGTTCCGAAGGCGGATGACACAAAACTAAGTCTTTGAACTTAATGCGTTTTACTTCTGCACATAGTGGAATCCGGCCAGTTTGGAAAGCAACGCATATTCAAACAACAATTGCAAAGATGCTCCGTTATTCGAGGTTGCTTCGTAGTTTCGATTTGTACCTCCAGAATTGCGATAAAGCCGCGTTCTGAATTGACAGTTTCTGCATCGTGCGGAAATAACAATTGAGATTTGCACCTTGAGAACAGGCAGGAAACGATACAACCCGAATACGGTAATACTTGCCTGCCATTAGTTGTTTGGGCGCGTGAGGTGAGGGAGTTTGTTTGAACAGAAGGCTGCCAGATCTTCCGAGCCAGCATTTTTCGTCGGCCAAGAAATAATAATCGGTATCTGGGTATCAATGTTCTACGCTGAACGAGAATTGCTTTTTGAAAAGCATATTCGAAGGCTCTCTGAATTGCGCACCACGTTAACGAAAGTCGTATTACTTGACATCGTGTGTTGTGCCTTTGTCAGCAGACGAAGGATTCTCTTGACACGAATCCTATGAATCTAGTATTTCAGTGTCGAGTAACGGGATGGAGGTCGATGAGTGCGGCCTAAGTCAGTCTCACAGGAAAGGATTCCATTATCAAAAGGTTCCCGCTCTGCCGTGGCGGTTCGACCACATTGACAAGATGTGGCCTGACCATTCTTGAATTGATGGTCGTGAGCGGAATTGTTTCCCTCCTGATGGCTCTACTGTTGCCTGCGATTATGTTGACCCGGGAGTCTGCACGCCGTCTGGAATGTACGAATCATCTTCGACAGATCGGAATGGCCTGTCACAATTATCACGATGTTCATTCTTGTCTTCCGGCAGCGTGGCAATATGACACGACAGGCCGATCAGCCTCTGGATGGGCTGTTCGACTTTTTCCCTATATCGACCAACAGAACTTGCTTGACGTTTCCGACCAAGTACTTTGCTCGGGATATTCTCCACTGGAAGAGAGTCGAACAACGTCACTCACGTTATTTCGCTGCCCGTCGGACGTTGCCCCGTTGACGTTCGATCTGTACGAATCAGGACCCGGCGGATTATCTCTCATTTTTCCTGTCGCAAACTATGTCGGCGTCTACGGAACATCAGAGCCTGATGAAATTCATCCGGTTCCTCCTGGGGACGGCACGTTTATCAATTCCAGGCCGGTCCGGTTTTCCGAACTGACGCGTGGGTTGAGTAATACCATCATCGTAGGAGAACGGTCGGTAGGAATTTTCCCGGCGTCCTGGCTTGGTTTCGACAGTCTGGACGAAGATGCCGAATGCCGGGTGGCAGGGAGTTCTTTTGAGGGGCCCAATTGTCGGCAATGCGATGAGTGCGAGTTTGGAAGCCGTCATGCTGGAGTCAGTGCGTTTCTTTTTGGCGACGGTCATGTACTGGGAATTGCGGACAAAATCGACAAAGCCGTCTATCAACAAATTGCTCGTCGCCACGAGTAACTGCATACGGTTCGGAGAAAGATCAGGATTCCATCATGGTGCATTTGACGCGAGGTGAACTGGAAATCATGGACGTGGTCTGGGATCGCAGACGAGCGACCGTGCAGGAAGTGTGCGATGCGCTCTCACGACCACTCGCCTACACGACAGTGATGACTGTACTCAAGACTTTGGAGATCAAGCGCCAAGCCGTCCATAAAGTCAAAGTCGGGCGTGCTTTCGTGTATGAACCATGTATTTCCAGAGAAGAAGCTTGTCAGACCCTTCTCGGACAACTGAAACAGTTTCTGTCCCGGCGTTCGGTAAAATGCCTGGTTCTCAATCTCATTCAAGATGATGAAATTTCACGGACCGATCTGGCTGAAATCAAAAATGCCATAGCCAAACTGGAGGGACGGAAATGACGTCTGCTCAGTTTTTGGAATTCATGATTTCGGTTTCGATACAGGTAGCCATTCTCGTCGGTATCACTTCACTCATCTGCCGAATTGTGGAAACACCTCGCCTGCAATGCCGACTGTGGAACACTTGCTGCCTGCTGATCCTTTTCATGACTATAGCTGGGTTGGTCCTGCCGCACTTACGTGTTCCAACTCCCTGGCGACAACTATCCCCTCGTGTTGTTGAACAGGTCGTGGTGATCGAAACGATTGCAGGGGAGATTGTTTTGGTGATCTGGAGTGTTGGCTTGTCTTTTACCGTTCTCCTCATCATCCGGGAATGGAAGCGAGCCTTTCGATTTTTGAAGACCTGCCGGCAGGCGAATGAAAATGAAAGAGCCGTGCTCGATCTAATCGATGATGCTTCGTGTCATCGGGACTCTCACCGGGCAAATCGCTTCGTACGCCTCCTAGTCAGCCGACAACTGGGAAGTCCTTTCTGCTTTCAATGGCATTCTCCTCACCTTGTGATTCCAGAATTTCTGCTACAACTTCCTCCAGACCAGATCAAGCTGATTGTCCGCCATGAAGAGCAGGGGCTCTCCGAGGAAAAGGACAAAGCGATCTTATTCTTCGGGCAGAGTGCGAGCATCATCGCTTTACGAGGACGGCGTTTGCTAGGCCGAGGAGAATCCCAGAATCCACATTCTGCTCATCCTTTATGGGAGCGGACGCATCTCTTTCTACCGGCATTGTCGGTGGCGGTGTGGTCCATTTGGATTCCCTTGGATGCGCTGGCTTCTTCCCGAAGCAGTTGGTCTCCATGGCCTCAATGGTCGGCGAATGTCTTGCGGACCTTCGAAATTCCTGCCCGGGATTTCGAACCTTATGAAATAGGCACTCGTTTGCACGAAATCTCAGATCAGCCTTACGGTAAGTAAACGGATCAGGTGTTGTCTGAATCCCACGCAATAGAAACTTTCTGCACCGAACTACGAGTTTTATAGTAAATAGGGTCCATCCATTTCCTTTCCATTACAAAGGTGCCTTATGACGACATTGGAATCGACGAACCTCTCATTTGCGACGGCTCTTCCACTCGGTCGAACCTCAATCGAACGCCGTCGTCGACCTCTCACTATATTCTTTGGTTTCACTGTTGCGTCTTTGTTACTCGTCAGCGGCAGTCAATGGCCACCTCACAGCATTTTCAGAGAAATTCTGTTTCTTGCGGGAATTTGTCTGGCCTCAATTGGAATGCTGGGGCGAACGTGGTGCAACCTGTTCATCTCGGGATACAAGACGAAAGTTCTGATTAAGACTGGACCTTATTCGATGTGCCGGAATCCGCTGTATTTTTTCAGTGCGATAGGCATGCTCGGCATCGGCCTGTGTTCCGGGACCCTCACAATTCCACTATTAATGTTGTCCTTTTTTGCCTGCTACTACCCTCAGATTATTCGCTGCGAGGAAGAGCGTCTTGTGGCGGCACATTCTTCAGACTTTCTGGCATACCAACGGAAGACTTCCACATTCTGGCCTCGTGTGACCCAGTATCAGGAACCGGAAACCTTCACGATGTTTCCTGGCGTTATGCGGAAGAACATCATGGATGCATTCTGGTTCCTCGCGCTCGCAGCGCTTGTCCATACCGGCGCGGATCTGCATGATGCTCATATCCTGCCGATGGTCTTTGAGATTTGGTAGCGTTGTCCTGCCCTCGGTTCCGAAGGCCAAACCACGTTTCGCTTGAGAAAATGCTAGTTATCGACGGAAGTCGTTGGTGCAAAAGAGTCTTGCAGGTATGAATTGAAGCGGCCATCGGTCGCCACGATTTACATATTTTACAGAGTTTTATAAATGTATGCTAAGGATTCTCGGACAGTTTTCGGACGTCGATTCAACATTCGGTCTATCAACCGCTCGCGTGCAGCACGTGCGGGGTGACAAGACGCCAATTGAAGTCTTTATCGCCGGGAGGAGGGGGTGGGAAACGGGGATTCGGCGGCAAATCGAGGGCAATCATGATTTTGGCCTTCGTTCCGATAACGAGACGCAGTCGCAGTGCATAGGATAGCTCGTTTTATTGATGGCGTTTTCCGAACTGGCACGCATGTGGGGCAGCCGGCACCAGAGCGAATTGGGACTGGCTTCTTTTTGAAGCCTGCCGCGTTGACTGATCTCGGCCAGTCCCCAGAGGCACTTAAGTCGGCTAATGTCCTTCTGGCCCAAAAGGGGCAATCCTCTTTCCCGACCCGGGGATTGTACCTGATCTTATTATGCCAGGTTTGGCGACGGCTCGCACTGAACTTGGCCTCCTGCTCAATTCAACCGCCTCCACCTGACTGGGATGATGCTCACGGGTGCCTGCCACCTCAATAACGACCTCGGTCATTGAAGCTGCCGACGTGACGAGCGCTTCCCGGATGCCCTGCGCAGGGCGAAAAGGTCGTGAGTGATCCGCAAGCCGTTACAATCAGGATAATCGTGTAAACCGGCGACTTGACCCGATTTGTCAATCGTCCGACTTCGAACCGACTTGCTTCACAACTTTTTGATCCCACTGGTCTACTGCTCTTATGAGCAGTCAGTGAGCACTCATGAGCAGCATCGTCGCAGCAAGATGGCTTTGCACGACTCCCACGGTGTTGACTCCCATGAGGGCCAGCGTCGCGGCGTTCGTCACCACGGGCTGAAAATTGGCCAGGTATGCCGCTCTGAGTGCGAGTTCGACGAACGGATTTGAGGTAAACGTGTCCTGCAAGAGTTGAGGGGGAATCGCACTCATAATGTTGCAACAGCTGGCTTGCGTACTCGCATGCCGGTCGCATCGCGAGCAACCTGGGTCTTTGGCGATCACCGCCTGTCTCGTGCCAGCCATAGATAGAGATACTTCTGGTCCTCCAAATCGAGTATTAGAACCTGTCCTAAAACGCCTTGAGCATAGTGAACACGAAGCCCAGCATCCAGAAGCCTTTGTAAAGATGACTATGGTATTCTTGTCGAACTTGCAAACGCCTGTACCACTTCATCCAGGCATTAGTACGTTCGATTTTGTAGCGGTGCCGGTACAGCTTGCGTTGGCGCTCGGTGAGTCGCTTGCGTGGCATGCCTTTGTGCTTGCGGTAGGGGGCGATCAGCGTCAGGCCATAGCCGTTGCTCAGCCGGCGGCGAAGGGGATCGCTGTCTGCGGCTTTGTCATAGATGAGCTTGGTTCGGCGTCGCGCCAAGACCAGCATCGTCATCACAAGGATTTCAATCAGCTTGACCTCGTGCGGACTGGCGCTGTCGACATGAATCGAGAGCGGCGTGCCGTGACCATCAGTCAGCAGCATGACCTTGCTGCCTCTGCCGATTTTGGTGTTGCCAACGTGTTGGCCCCCTTTTTTGCCGGGGCGAATGTCCCGTCTCCGATGAGTATTGTCAAATCGAGCTGGCCGAGTTTGGCCTTGGTCTTGAGCAGTCTCCGCCAGGCTTTTTTGATCAGCCCCGCTTCGACCCAGAGCTTGAAGCGGCCATGCACGACCGACTTGGAGGGATATTCCTGGCGTGGCAGCATCCTCCACTGGGCTCCCGTCTTCAGCACCCACAACGCCCCTTCAAAGCAGGCCCGATTGGGAACCGGAGGCCGCCCGCCACGGCGCGTCATCTCATTATCGAGAAACAAATCGGCGATCAGATTCCATTGTTCGTCGTTGAGAAAACGAGTTTGCGGTTCCGTCCTGGATCCCCGGTACAGGGATCGTCTTGGCATGAAGGTTCCTTCCCAAAAGTGCGAGTGTGAATGGCGATTCCAACCGCCAGACCACCTCACAGGCACAATCCATGCCAACCGATTCTGTACAGCATTTTAAGGGTTTGTGGACGGGTTCTAACACACATCGAGTTCCAAAACGCAAAAAGCCCGCGTCTCCATTCGGCGACGGGGGCAGTAGTATTTCGACGCAACAGAAATACATGTTATGGTTGTATGCTGAATGGCAGTATCCACGCGAGTACCGCGATTATGGCTTTGCTTGTCCAGAATGTTGTTCATGTCCAGACTTGGTTGACGGTAGTTCGATTCCAAGCTTTTTCATCATTGACAGGTGTTCGTTCTCAAACGCTTGAAGCTTAGTTTCAACTACAGAACAGTGTTCGCACATTAACTTTTCATCGACACGGTCATCTTTCATCGTCTTCCCCATCATCTCACAAGACTTTTCGCAATCAGTCAATAAATTCTGGAGTTTTTCGATATGCTCCTTTAATCCAGCCTCACCAGCAACATCAGATCCGAGCTTTGCAATTTCTGTCTTCGTTGCAGTCACATTTTGCTGGATGCCAAGTAAATGCTCCCGAGCAATTTCGACGGGAAGGTCATTTCGATTCTGGCCATACTTATTGAGTGCTCGTGCATGTGAATAAGCATTTTGCTGATAGGTCCATGCTGACAAAGGTCGATAGCCTCCGCCGATCGATCCCGAACGGGAATGTTGCTGTTGCATCTTCGTTTGCGCTTTTCGGGCAGCATTTGTATCGAACTGGGCTTCAGCAAGGTTGGCTGAAAATCCAACTATAGTTAACGCAATAAGTAACTTGGTTTGAATACACACAGACATGATTTGAATTCCTTAACTGGCGAATTGTTTAACGGCAGCAATAACCTGCGCGAGGTGCAGAGGTTTGATATTTGCTTACCGCCCGTTATTGAGATACAGCCATCTCATTGATTTTTCCTCCGCTCCAGCGATCAGCAGTCGAGAGATCACCGCCACTCTCAAAAGCATTGGGAAGACGAGCAGAACGTCGTTGTGAAGGAACTTCGATGCATCACGAAGCTCCTCAGAACAAGGCTATGAGGTAAGATGTGCAAATATGGGGGCGACCAAAGACGAATAAAGAAGATGAGTGATTGGCCTATTGTAGTGTCTTACGCGGAAAAGCACTTATCCAACGCGGCTTTGCCGCGTTGGACCTTCCCTAGGATCGCCTCTGCGGACTGATGCCAGCGGCAGTCTTTGGGGTTTTCGTTATGAAATGTGACAAATTCCTCGATGGCCTCAACCAGTTCTTTGACGCTGCGGGAG
Organism: Lacunimicrobium album; assembly: GCF_052161635.1. Taxonomy (GTDB): domain Bacteria; phylum Planctomycetota; class Planctomycetia; order Planctomycetales; family Planctomycetaceae; genus SXPC01. The sequence goes on along the minus strand of NZ_CP197413.1, from coordinate 441,590 downwards.
ACGCCCCGCTTGAGTCGCTTATTACTTGTCTCTGCGAACCAGCACTCGATCGCATTCAGCCAAGACTGCTCGTCGGCGTGAAGTGGATATGCAACAACTCAGTGTGAAATAGGTTAATCCGCATACAACCGTTGGCACACAAACAAGCAGGTTGATCCGTATACTGCCGCTGGCACTTTATTTAGTGCCAGCGATCATGGCCAACATCGCCGCAGCCATGCCGGCCATCAGCAGGTCTTCGGTGAGCGTGACGTAGCTCATTGGCAGGTTGAACACGGCCCCCAAGCAGGCACAGCGGATTTTCCGCCGGGCGAGCAGGCTTTGCACCACCCCCACCGTGCTGACTCCCATGACGACCAGCGTCGCGGTGTTCGTAAACGCGGGTTGGAAGTTAGCCAGGTATGCCGCACCGAGTGCGAGTTCAACGAACGGATAGACGTACCCGTACCCGAGCCACCGCCGGGCGAGAATGTCGTAGCTGCTGTAAGACATGGCGAACGCGGGCACATCGAGCAACTTAAAAAAGCTGAAGACCAGGAAGAACCCGGCCATGAAGTTCCGCATGGCACGCTCCGTATCCAATCCACCAGCCGCCACCTCGGCCAACCCGACTGCTCCGAGCAGATACAAAAGAATCAGCACCAGCGGATAGTAGCTGGTCTTTGGCTCGTCTGCAGGTTGTGTCCCTGCACTCGGAGCCGGGGTGTCCGCAGACACTTCGCCCGCGACCTCATATCCCTTCTGCCGCAACAGTTCGCCCACACGGGCTGCAGTCACCTCGACCCCCTGCACGGTAAGCACCTTGTCCGGGGTGGACACATCGGCGTCCCATCGCTCAATGCCAGGTTCGGCGTCGAAGAGAGGCTGGATCGACTTCACGCAGGCAGCGCAACGCAGGTTGGTTTTCAGTTTGAGCGTTTTCATGACTTTATTCCTTTGAAATTGTTTTATCGTGATCTTGAAGTGTCGTGATGATGGGACATGCCGATGCCGGACCGTCTCCTTCACATGAATTGAGGAGGTTTGTCAGCGATTCCCGCATCGCAAGCAGGTCACGTACTTTTGCATGGATTTCAGTAATCTTGTTCTTCGCTCGCTCGCGCACGTCGGCCCGCCTGGCGTCCGGGTCGTCCCGCAGCCCAAGCAGGTCCTCGATTTCCTTGAGTGTGAAACCGACCTGCTGTGCGCGGCGTATAAATTTCAGCCGATCAACGGCATTCCCGTCGTATTGGCGATACGCGGAATGTTTTCGTTCCGGCGTTTGAAGCAAACCCTTGCGCTCGTAGAAACGCACCGTTTCGACACCCACATTGGCGGCTTTGGCAAGATGACTGATGGTGAATGACTTCATGACTGATCCTCATTGGACGATTCTAGGCTCCGTACCATGGTACGGAGTCAAGGAAAAAATCGAGATTTTTCTCCGTCTGAGAAATGACCCCCGGTGGGCATCAACCCAGATGCCAGTGAATTCTTCTGCCGCACCGGCTCGTATAGTCGTTCCGGGCAGCTCCGAAATACCAGAAACGCTCGGTAACGATGCAACTGCAATTGATTTTCCACAGCCAAGTGCGATACTTTTCCAGTAGTCAAAACACTCAGCCAAGATTTTAATACAACCGACGGAGGTTGTTTGTCTGAGTACCAAACTCTTGTTTGTCGCTGCTATGTTCCGATCTCTTCTCACTGCGTACATGCTGCTGATGGCGACGGGGACCAACCCGTGCTGTTGTGCAATGTCGCGTTTGGTGGGGATGGTGAGAACGTCAAGCAGTGGTGGACACTGTCTGGATGAAGCCGCTCCGGCCTGTTGTGGTGGCTTGGTCACTCGCTCCAGTCGAGTTCAACAAACGCCTGATCCGGTCAGCTTTGTCTCCGAGGAGCAGCATGCTCCCGAGCATTCTTGCAAATGCGTGTCGAAAGCGTGCAAAAGTCTCCCACCCGAACGGTCCGCCATCGTAGGTCAGTTTCGCTCGTGGGCGGACCATGTGAATATGGACTGGATAGTCCCCCTGACACCAGTGGCTTCCGATGCCCACGAATGGGCTCTTCTCGCTGCGACATCACCGCCCCCGCCTCGATCGGGACGGAGTACGCGCATCGCACTCTGCTCTTGGCGCTGCTAAACGCCCGCGTTCTTGCAACTTGAGCCCGCTCCGGCAACGCCGGTACATGCTCGTTGCTGAACCTCTTAGATCCGCCGTTTTTGATCCGCCGTGTCGCGAAACTGATGCCCTGCATTGAGCCACCTCGGCTGAGGTGTTGCGTCGCGACCTCCACGAAAATGTGCTAACCGATCGTGCGCACCGTCTGTGCAGAGGCCCAGGCGCATCCATATCAACGCAAATCTTATTACGCCCCTCAAATGACAAGGACTTGGAACATGAAATTCTACCAGACTTTCTTGCTGGCCGGGCTCGCCGTGGCTGGCTTGTGGATGATGCAAGGCTGCACAGATCAAAGTAAGCCTGAAGTGACTCAAGAATCTCAATCAACGACATCGGCCCCGCCAGCCCCGGTCGTCCCAGCGGCGTCTTCGCCAAATGCCACGGAAGCCGAACACGGACATAAACCAGGTGCTCACGGCGGAATCATGATTTCGCTCGGTCGCGACAGTTACCACGCGGAAGCTGTGTTTGAGAGAGGCGGCATCCTCCGCATCTACATGCTTGGTAAAGACGAATCGCGCGTCATCGACGTGGAGAAGCAATCCCTCAAGGCCTTCGCGAAGGCCGAAGGTGACACGAACGCCGTTCCATTTACGCTCGTGCCTAAGCCGCAAGACGGCGACGCGGAAAGTCGAACGTCTCAATTTGTGGGCACCTTACCAGAAGGATTGGCGGACCGATCCCTGGACATCACGATTCCCAATCTCGTGATTTCAGGAGAACGATTTCGACTGGGGTTCAAATCGAACGACAGCGACCACGATACCGGGATGCCGGACAAAGTGGCAGATGCCGAGGAGCGGGCTCTCTATCTGACGCCAGGCGGAATCTACACCGAAGCCGATATCCAGGCCAACGGGAATGTCACGGCATCACTCAAGTTCAAAGGCCTGAAATCCTCGCACGACATGTTCCCCCAGCCAGGGGACAAGATTTGCCCGGTGACCGAAACAAAGGCCAACCCCCAGTTTACCTGGATCGTGGGTGGCAAGCCTTACGAGTTCTGTTGCCCGCCATGCGTCGATGAGTTCGTCAAGATGGCAAAACAATCCCCGGATGAGATTCAACCTCCCGGCGATTACGTCAAAGCCAAGTAGTGTTCTCTTAACCTAAGCACCTTCCACCAATCCACAACGAATCAAACCTCTTCTGGAGTCAGTCTATGAAATCAACTTTGCTCGCCGTTCTTGGCATCTGTTTTGGGGTTGCCCTGATGTCCTTGTCGGGCTGCGGCTCGGCTCAAAATGAGAGTCCGGCGAAGTCAGCTCAAACCGAATACGGAAATCACGATGTGAGTGGCGAACAAGCAGCCAGTCTCGCGAAGCTCAGCAGCGAAGACCGGTTGCTTGCTGAGGCGCAAGGCTATTGTGCGGTCAGCGAGGAACCGCTCGGTTCGATGGGTCCGCCAATCAAGCTCATCATCAACGACCAACCTGTCTTCGTGTGCTGTAAAGGATGCAACACGAAGGCGCAATCCAATCCGGATGCAACGCTGGCCAAGGTGGCCGAGTTGAAATCCAAAGTGATGGCAGAGGCTATACAGTAGGCTCGTGCACGTTGCCGTACTGGCCCCTCCGAAGAATTCTGACTATTGGGTGATTTCCAAGTGGCCACAGCGCCGCTGCCACTCAGTGGTCTTCAGCAACGAAGAATGGAGAAACATCATGAATGTGAATCGTCTATTACCAGCAGTGGTCAGCGCGAGCGTGCTGTTCGTGGCTTGTCTGTTCGTTGTCCCAGCTTTGTCCCAGGACAAACTTGGTCATAACCATAACGACGGTCATGATCCGAAGCAGGCGACGGCCAAGATCGAAGCCGCGCTGGCAGAGCTACCCAAGACTGACCGTTCACAGGCCGATGCGCAGCGATATTGCCCCGTGATGGACACTGTTCGTCTCGGGGCGATGGGGACGCCGGTTAAAGCCATGATTGAAGGCAAGCCGGTTTTCCTGTGCTGCGAGGGCTGTCAGGACGAAGCTGCGGAGAAGGGCAAGGAAACGTTGGCTAAGGCCCAGAAGCTCAAGCGGGCCACTGCATCCCTGGCGAAGCTTCCTGCGGCGGATCAACCACTTGCAGAATCGCAATTATTCTGTGCAGTCGCGGAAGGGAGCCGCCTGGGTTCAATGGGCACGCCTGTCAAGCTGATGCTTGAGGGGAAACCTGTTTTCCTTTGCTGCAAGGGGTGTGAGGCTTCGGCTCACGCTCATGTTCAAGAGACGTTGGCAAAGGTGGAAGAGATCAAAAAAGCTAACGCGAAGGCCGCCCATCACGACGAGGACAAGCAAGGCCAACGTCCCGTACTTAAGAAGTAAGGCTCTATCGAACTGGTTTATTCCTCGACACTTACCTCACTGGAGCTGAAACCATGAATGCTCGCTCGATCTGCGTGTGCATGATGTTGTTGTGGTCGTCAACGGCCACAACTTACGGCGAATCGGCTCCGCGATTGCTGGCCGAAGGCAATGGCGCGAAAGCACCCAAGCAGCCCCAGGCATTTGTGGGGCCAGATGGAACAGTCGATGTCGTCTTCAGCGTCGGTGATGAGATTCGGCTGCACACTTCGCATGATCGCGGGGAGACCTTCAAAGCAGCTACGGCCTCCATGCCGTGCCGTAATCTGGCCTCTGGCATGAGGCGTGGCCCGCGAGTGGTGCGAACGAAGACGGCAGTGATTGTCACGGCGATTGGCGGTACTCAGGGCGGCGGCAAGGACGGTGATTTGCTGGCCTGGCGCTCCACCGATGATGGAGCGTCGTGGTCGCAGCCAATCCGAGTGAACGACAGTGCGGATGCGGCTCGCGAAGGTCTGCACGGCATGTCCGTGTCGGCGAATGGCGACGTTTCCTGCGTATGGCTCGATCTTCGTAGCGGGAAGACCGAAGTCTACATGGCCAATAGCGAGGACGATGGACAAACCTGGAAGCCAAACGTCCGCGTCTACCGTTCGCCAGACGGCAGCGTGTGCGAGTGCTGTCACCCTTCCGTAGTTGCAGGTCCGAAAGGCGCAACGGCAGTTTTGTTCCGCAATTCGCTCGGCGGAAATCGGAACATGTTTCTGGCCACGAGCCACGATGAGAAGTCGTTTGCCCGCGCGAGACAACTGGGGAAAGCCTCGTGGAAACTGGACGCCTGCCCGATGGATGGCGGGATGTTGGCGTCGGATGGTAACGAGGGACTGGTCACGATTTGGCGTCGAGAAGGCCACGTGTTCGCGACCTTTACCGATGGATCGTCCGAACAACGTCTCGGACCGGGACAACAGCCGTGGGCGGCATGGTCAGCAGCCGGTCCCCTCATGGTCTGGACGCAAGGTCGCGAAGGCTCCTTATCGCTGCAAATGGGAAAAGCTGGCTCGCCGCGCGAGTTAGCCTCAAAAGCTCGCGATCCTGTGGTGGCGTCGCATCCGACGAGTGAGTTCGCTGTCGTCTGCTGGGAATCTCAAAAGGGCAACGACCGGCAAGTCATGATTCAGTTTGTCAGCACGCCTGAAAAACAACGGTCGAAATCAACCACAAAATAACGTCGTGCATTTAATAAAACCTCATTGGAAAAGGCATTCATCATGCGAGTGATTTGGTGTGCAGCAGGATTACTTCTATTAACGGTTGGTTGTGGAAAGCCAGAGGTACCCACTCCAGCGAAAACAAGTGCGAATCAACCGGTCGATGCGCACGCAGGCCACGCAAAGCATGAGCACCACTCGTCCGAGCAGAAGAAGTGGAAGCTCACGCTGGAAACAGAACCGACGACACCGAAAGCTGGGGAACCCATCACGCTCAAAGGGCACATTCAAAGCCAAGATGGCACCCGCGTCACGTCGTTTGACGTGATCCACGAAAAGCTCGTCCATCTCATCGTCGTGCGAGAAGGCCTGGATGAATTTGCCCACCTTCATCCGGAAGTGAACAGCTCCGGCAGCATGTCGGTTTCCTACGAATTTCCCAAGTCGGGAAACTACCGGCTGTTCGTCGACTTCCAACCCAAAGGTCAACAGCAGACTCTGGCAACTGGGGAAATCACGGTTGCTGGCCCGACCTCACCGCCCCAGAAGCTGGTCGCGAACGTGTCAAACGAAGTGGTCGTCGGCTCCATCAAGGCCCGCGTTGATATCCAGGCGTCGAAGCCTGAGACCGTCATGAGTTTCCAACTGCTGGATGCTGATGGCGCGGCGGTGACCGATCTGCAGCCGTATCTGGGGGCGATGGGCCATTTGGTCATCATCAGTGCCGACGGTCGCGAGTACGTTCACGCACATCCTACGGGCGATGCCACCTCGGCACCGGACGGTGTCGTCAAGTTCGCTGCACATTTCGCGCAATCAGGACTCTATAAGGCATGGGGGCAATTCCAGCGAAACGGTGATGTGCTCACAGTGCCCTATGTTTTGAACCATGAATCAGATTCCGCATCAACCCATCATAAGGAGCACTAGCCATGTGCCTCTCCGTTTCTCTCAAGCCTCAATGCCTGGTTGTTCTGGTCATCTTGATGATCACAACGGCTGCGTATGGGCATGAAGGGCATCAGCCACTTCCTACCAAAGGCGTGCAGATCGATCTGAAAGCCGGACACTTGACGCTCAGCCGATCTGCGCGTGACGTGTTGGATGTCCGCACAGTGGAGGTGCGAACGGGACAGGTTGACGCGGGCGTGCGTGCCTATGCAACCATCGTTGCTCCTTGGACGCATCATGCCTTCGTCGCGTCGCGATTGTCCGGCAAAGTTGTCACGTTGCATGTTCGTCCGGGCGATGTTGTTAAACAGGGGCAAGTGCTTGCCGAGATTGATAGCCTCGACCTGCAAACCTTACAACTCGACTATCAGCAGGCCGTCAACGATCTGGAGCTCTCGCAAAAACTCCTGGCATCCGTGACGCCGGCGGCACTAGTGGGGGCAGTCCCCGGCAACCAACTGGCGGAGGCTGAAAACACCCATCAGCTCAACCAAAACACGCTTGAAGTTTTGCGGGCCAAGGCCGCCGGATTGCAAGTGGAAGAAGCCAGACTTGCTTTCAGCGAAGATCCTGCTGCCAATTCGCCGCGTCTGAAAATCATCAGCCCGATTTCAGGAGTGGTCGTCCATGCGGATATCGCGGTCGGCAAGTTCGTTGAACCGACCGAACACCTATTCGAAATTGTGGACACATCGAAAGTCTGGGCCAGGATTGGCGTCCTGGAGAGCGATCTCCATCGAGTTCAAGTCGACCAATCGGTACGTCTTGTCTTTAACGCGGCGCCGGGGCTTGAAATTGAGGCTCGAATCGACACGGTCGGGTCCATGCTTGATCCTCTGACTCACCAAGCGACGGCTTGGGCGACCATTAATAATTCCAAGTCGCCGTTTCGCCTCCTGCCTGGGATGACCGGGCAGGCCAGGTTTCAAGCCATGAATCGTCCCGAAGGGGCAGTCGTACCAACTTCGTCTGTTTTCAGTGACGGAGCCGAGCGATATGTGTTCGTCGAAGAAGCCTCGACGAAAGAAAGTTCTGAATACCGCAAGAAACCAGTCGTGGTGGGCCGACAAACATTGGAACTGGCGCAGCTTGTCGCGGGAGATGTCTATCCCGGCGACCGGGTTGTGACTCGCGGCGGCCATGAATTGTCGAGTCTGTTTCTCCTGGGGGTCTTGAGGCTCAGTCCCCAGACGGCCCGCAGCATTGGCCTTTCGGTCGAAAGCGTCTCCAGGCACAGCGTTGAACAGATCCTCGCCGTTGACGGAGCGGTCGATATTCCTCCTCAACGACGAACAACAGCCTCCTCTCAATTGCAGGGCAGTATTCACGCGATCCGAGTCGGCCGCGGTCAGGAGGTTAAGTCGGGCGACATCCTGGCGGACATCGTCAGTTTGGAATTACAGGACCTCCAACTGCAACTAATCAAGGCGCATCTCGACCATGAGCTCTGGGAAAACCTCTTAAATCGTCTCCAAGGTGCCAAGGAAGCCGTCTCCAAGCGGACGGTGCTGGAAACGCAAGGACGAGTCAAGACGCTTTATACGCAGTATCTCAATCTCCAGCAGAAACTTCGCAGCCTCGGGCTTTCCGCGGCACAGGTTCGCGACATTGTGGAGACAAGACAAATTGTCGAGACGCTGCCGGTCCGAGCGCCCATCGACGGAGTCGTGGTCGAGTTCGATCAGGTGTTGGGGCAGGTTATCCGCGCCGACGAGTCTTTGTTCGAGATTCACAACCTGTCACAAGCACGAATCCAGGCGTATGTCAGTGAGCAGGATACGTCACGTTTGCAGGTTGGGCAGTCCGCCCGCATTCGGCTTGTGTCAAAGCCGGATGTGGAACTGACAGGGACCGTAGAGCGTGTGGGGCCAGTCCTTGGTGCGGAAAGCCGAACACAAGCCGCCTGGATCACGTTGCAACCGCCTGAAGAATTTCGCCTGCAACACAACATGCTTACCCGCGTCCATCTGACGACGGGCCAACCCGCTCCGACACTTGCTGTCCCGAGCAGTGCCGTGGTGAACGACGGCCTTCGGAGCTTTGTATTCATTCAAAACGGCGATGGCAGTTTTGATCGACGACTTGTGCGGACGGGACGCGCGGATGACCGTTTCATTGAAGTAACGGACGGCTTATCCGTGGATGATCGAATCGCAGTCGGCGGCGTGTCCCAATTGCAAACCGCTTTTGCCGCTCTGAGATAAGGATGAACGCCATGCTCAATGGAATCATTTCCTTTTCACTCAAGAATCGTGCCCTTGTGCTGATTGCCGCACTGGTAATCAGCATCGCAGGCGCTGTGCAACTGCGTGAGATGCCCGTCGACGTTTTTCCGGACTTGAACCGCCCGACCGTCACGATCATGACCGAAACGCCAGGGCTGGCGCCCGAAGAAGTCGAAGTCTTGGTGACGCGGCCCATCGAATATCTGCTCAACGGCGCGACGGGAGTGCAGCGAGTGCGGTCCGCATCGGGAATCGGCTTGTCGATTGTCTGGGTCGAATTCGACTGGGGGACGGACATTTATCGTGACCGACAAATCGTCGCGGAAAAACTGCAACTGGCCCGCGAACGACTGCCCGCCGACAGCAACCCGGTCATGGCCCCCATCTCGTCTATCATGGGCGAAATCATGCTGCTCGGCCTGCGATCCACCGCCGAGACAAAAACTGACGAAGAAAAAGCCGCCAAAGCGATGGAACTGCGGACTTTGGGAGAGTTCGCGCTTCGCAATCGCTTGCTGGCCGTCGAGGGCGTCTCGCAAGTCACGGTGATGGGAGGAGTCCTCAAGCAATACCAAATCCTCACATCACCCGCCCGTCTGGCCGCCCATAACGTGACACTCCAGCAACTGACAGAAGCGGCACGCAAAGCGAACGTCATCGCCGGTGGCGGCGTGATGGTTCGCGATACCAAGGAATCGCTGCTGCGGATCAGCGGCCAAAGCCTGACGCTCGAAGAAATCCAAGACACTCCTGTTGTCTGGCGCAATCCCGTTCCTGTGCGGATACGGGACGTGGCCGAAATCCGATTTGGCGGTCCGATCAAGCGCGGCGACGGCAGCGCATGGGCGAAAATCGATCCCGATGTGAATGCGGCCATCAGCGAAACCCCTTCACATGACCATCAGTCTTCGTCCCCTGATGATAGCCACCCCAGAGCTCATGGTACTCAGGACCACCATCAACAGGACGACTCGACCGAGTTTCATGACCACCCGTTGAAACTCAGCGGCGGTCCTGCCGTCATTATGACCGTGCAAAAGCAGCCCAATGCCAACACGCTGGTTCTTGACGAGCGAATTGAGGAGGTGCTCGATTCGTTGCAGAAGGAATTGCCGCCCGATGTGGTCATCGAGAGGAACATCTTCAAACAGGCGGATTTTATCGAGACGGCTGTCGAGAATGTCATCGAGGCCGTTCGCGATGGCGCGATCTGGGTCGTCGTTGTCTTGTTTCTATTGATGGGCAACTTTCGGACGAGCCTGAGTTCGCTGACCTCAATGCCTCTATCGATTCTGCTCACCATTCTCGTGTTCCACTGGTTGGGCATTTCCATCAATACGATGACACTGGGTGGCATTGCGGTCGCCATTGGAGATCTCGTGGATGATTCGATCGTCGACATCGAGAACATTTACCGTCGTCTGAAGGAAAACCGTCACCTTCCGGTCGAGCAACAACGCCCGGCTTTGGACGTCATCTATGACGCCTCGACCGAAGTGCGTAATTCCATTGTCTATGCCACGGTCATTGTCATTCTCGTGATGTTTCCGCTGTTCTCAATGGCGGGACTGGAAGGCCGGATGTTCGCGCCCTTGGGAATTGCCTACATCATCTCACTTCTTTGCTCGCTGGTCGTATCGCTCACATTTACGCCTGTCTTTGGTTCGATGCTGCTGCCACGGGCGCGGTTGCTTGACCAGAGAGCCGACCCGTTGCTCCTGAGATGGCTCAAGCAAATCACTGAAAAGGTACTTCGGTTCACGCTGCAGCATGCGACGCTGGTCCTGGCAACTGTGGCAGTCATGGTGACGATCTCCTGTGCCAGCATTTTCTGGATGGGAGGTGAGTTTCTGCCTCCGTTCAACGAAGGCACCTTGACCATCAGCCTACGAATGGAGCCTGGTACAAGCCTTGCCGAGAGTCAACGGGTGGCGGCTCGTGCCGAGCGGCTGATTCTCGTTGTGCCAGAGGTTCTTTCCGTTTCCCGTCGAACAGGCCGTGCCGAACTGGATGAACACGCCGAAGGGGTCAACTCGTCAGAAATTGATGTCCGCCTGGCGGAACATTCTATTGAAAAACCGGGCTGGGGATACGCGGCGCTACGCTTAGTTCCCATCGCGCATCTATGGAGTTTTGACTCGGTGGGCCGTCCTCGTGAAGAAGTGATCTCTGATGTCCGTGATCGCATCTCCAACATTCCCGGCGCGGCCGTTAACATCGGACAGCCGATCTCGCACCGACTTGACCATATGATGTCAGGGATTCGCGCTCAAATTGCCGTGAAGATTTTTGGTCAGGACCTGCGCGAGCTGCGCACGGCCGCTTATGACGCACAGGAGAAAATGCAAACTGTGCCCGGTGTCGTCGATTTGCAAATCGAACCACAGGTCGAAATCTCGCAGGTCCGCCTCAAGGTCAAACGTGAGGAGGCCGCTCGTTACGGACTGGCTCCCGGCGATGTCGCACAACTGCTGGAAACCGCCTACAAGGGACGCGTTGTCTCTCAGGTTCTCGACGAAGATCGTTATTTCGGCCTAGTCGTCTGGTTCGACGAGGCATCGCGAAATGATCCCGCGACCATCAACGAGACCATCCTGGAGACTCCTTCAGGACGCAGCGTGGCTCTCGGGCAGGTCGCTGAAATCCTCGACACCACTGGCCCGAACACATTGAACCGCGAGCATGTGCAACGCAGATTGGTCGTCTTCTGCAACGTTCAGGGTCGCGACCTGGCCAGTGTGGTCTCCGACATAAAGACAGCACTTCAGCCGGTCGAAGACGGCCTGCGTAAGCTTCCCGGCAGCTACTACGTAGAATACAGCGGCCAATTTGAAGCGCAGCAGGAAGCCAACCGCCGCTTGATGCTACTTGGCTCACTGAGTGTCGTGGGTGTTTTCTTATTGCTGTGCAAAGCGTTGGAATCCTGGCGTGCCGCACTTCAGGTGCTGGTCAACATCCCGCTGGCCGCGTTTGGTTCGGTCGTCACGCTGCTTCTGGTGAACCGCCCCGAGTGGGCGACATTGGCCGCAGCCCCGTGGTGGGAATGGCCGCGCATATGGGTGAGCGCGACGAGCCTGTCGGTCGCCCATTGGGTTGGCTTCATCACACTGATCGGCGTCGTCAGCCGCAACGGGATCATGATGATTTCCCATTACATTCACCTGATGAAATATGAAGGCGAAACGTTTTCCGAGGCCATGATCGTGCGAGGCAGCCTCGAAAGACTGGCACCGGTGATGATGACGGCTATGACCAGCTTCATTGGCCTGCTGCCATTGCTGTTTGGAGCGGGACAAACCGGCAAGGAGATTTTGTACCCTCTGGCGCTCGTGGTGTTTGGCGGAATGCTGACCTCGACCATTCTCGACCAGTTGGTCACGCCTGCACTGTTTTTCAAATTCGGGCGCAAGGTGTATGAACGCCCCCCGTCCGGGGATACGCTGACAACCGCAAACCTAGAACAACAGAGAGAGGAAGACAAACCGGGGCAATCGTCCGACATCGCTCGGCTTGGCCATGATAGCGAAGAGACAATTGAAACTTCAGGCATGCCGGACACTCAGGCATCCCCCTCGGTTCCGAAGACCGATGCTCAACAGCGTTGAGCGTCAGCTTCAGAAGAATTAGTCCGAATTACCGTCCGATTCGTAGTCCGATAAGTGCTCTTCTCTCACCGGACGTGTATGGCGTTCCAGTCACCTAAGTGTCTAACAACGCACGACTTAAGACACAAAATTATTATCGCTGATTCCCATCCCCTTCGTCTCCACTGAAAAAGGCCATTTACGCTTGTCGTAAGTGGCCTTTTTTATTGCACTGAGAGTGATTTTGATACCCGTCAAAGCGGATTCAAATCTGAAATACACGCCCCGAAAACCCCAAAAGCGGCATCTGTCACCCAGCTCTACAACCTGCTACGAAAACAATCTTGTATCAATCCCCTGCAGGCTTCCTGGCCCGCAGCCGTGTATCTCCAATTGGAGTTCCCTTGCCTATCCATCCACTCTTTTCACACGAATGCCCGTTCAGCACTAGAATAAGCAAAAATCAGAGCATGGTTTGCTCCCCAGATTAGTTGCAGCCTCACCAAGATTTCGAGTAGAATGGACTCCCGTTGACGACGTCCCCTTAACAACATGACCGCAAAATCCGTCAAGCCGAAAAACAGCTGCACGGAAGAGCACAGCAATCAATTGCCTACTCGAAACGTTGCAAAACGTACGCGTGATATATTTACGTTATCAACGTAAATTCCTAAACTGCAAGACTTAAGCACTCGTAGCTCAATTGGATAGAGCATCGGTCTTCGGAACCGAGGGTTATAGGTTCGAATCCTATCGAGTGCATTTCCATAACATCTGCTGAATCCTAGCTTTAGGTTACCGGCTGTCCCACAGCTGCGCGGCATCCACTACCGGATTATTCGGTTTTACTACCGGATTATCCCGAGAAAGGTCCGTCGCATGCCTCGTAAATCGGGAGCCGTCCCGTCGTATCGCCTGCACCGTGCTACTGGTCAGGCCGTTGTCACCATCGCTGGCAAAGATCATTATCTGGGTTCGCACAACTCCGATGAGAGCCGTCAGAAGTACCATCTGTTGATCTCTGATTGGAGCAGGTCACAAGCAACTCAACCAGGCTCAGCCCCCCTGTCGTTGCCAGTCAGTTCAACAAGCAGTCTGCTCGTCGATGAGATGCTGGTCCGGTACTTGAGATACGCTAAGACGTATTATTCAAAAAATGGTGTTGCGACCAAAGAGCTTGGCGCGATGCGGGACATCGTGAAGACGCTTTCAGCACGCCACGGTGTTCTCTTGGCGTCCACCTTCGGCCCTAAGGTGCTCAAAGAATTCCGAAGCTACCTGGTGTCCACGAAGCTTTGTCGAAACGAAGTCAACAAACGAGTTGGCCGGGTCGTTCGGATCTTCAAATGGGCAGCGTCGGAAGAGTTGATTGGCGGTGAGCAATATCACGCTCTTCAATCAGTTGACGGACTTAAGTACGGTCGAACGGACGCGCGAGAGTCAGAGCCGGTTAAACCAGTGGATGATGTCGTCGCGCTGAAAACCGCTGAATATGCGTCGCCAGTGGTATCAGCAATGATCCAACTGCAATTGTTGACTGGCATGAGGCCAGGCGAGGTCACGCAGATGCGACTCGAGGATATCGACCGATCTGAAAACATCTGGTTTTATCGGGCAGATGAGCACAAAAATAAATGGCGCGGACATGATCGTGTCGTCGCGCTGGGACCACAATGTCAACAGGTTCTGTTGCCTCTCATTGAAGGCCGTGAAACTGGCTATCTCTTTTCGCCGGCGGACTCTGAACGGCAGCGCCATCAACTTCGTCAGATGAAAACCTCGTCGACGCGCAAGACGAAAATCTACCCGAGTGAAGTGAAGTCACGTGAGCGACGGATCGCGGAGAGAGTCGAGAAAACGAAGCGGTGGGGAGCAAGATACGACACCGATTCGTATCGGCGAGCGGTGTCTTACGCGATCAAACGTGCTCGTAAATCGGGTGAGAATATTCCGCACTGGCATCCGCATCAAATACGTCATACGTTCGCGACAAAGGTGCGGAAGAGTTTCGGCGCTGAAGGTGTTCAGGCTGGATTAGGACATGCAAATCTCAATTTGGTAGAGGTTTACGCCGAGAAGAATCAACAATTGCTACGCCAGATCGCCGAGCGGATGAGTTAGCATCATGTTTGTGGAATTGCCAACATCGTTAATCGAGATACAATCCAACCCGCCAAGACTTGGCGATCGAAACAAGATGTTCCGACTCTTAAACTGGGATGGTATTCATTCTTTGAGGAGATGAGAACATGTATGGGATTGGGACGCAGCTGGAAGCTGAGGGGATGAAGATGACGTGTTGCCTCACCGGACGAGAAACTTATTTCGAAGGGCGCAACACATCCGCAACCCGGCGGCAGATAATTTTCGGGTTATTGACAAGTCGAATGCGGGAAGTGGTTCCTTATTCTGAAATCATGGCTGCTATTGATATTAACGATGGATCTTCTATCGAAGTTTTGTATCCCGAAATGAGCCGCGTCCGCCGACACGCTAAGGAGTTGGGACTCAAGCTGATCTCAAGGCGGGGCGAAGGATACATGCTATTCGAACCCGATGAGAGAGCAATGCAAAGGATCAATGCATGCAACTTTTACATGGCCGTTCTAGAACAGAGGGAAAATCCTTCGGCCTTAAATGGTATTGAAGCCCCGTCAGACTTTGTGATTGATAATCTTGCGAGATGGGGTTTGGTTGACGAGCGGAAACTGTCCCACGAACGCGTCTACGCGTAAAAATCCGATGAGTTGACAAAGAGCCCGGGCGTGAATTCATCACTTCCGGGCTCTTTTCTTTTCTGCAGCGAACACGATCCAAGGTTTCTGAATCTTGTCAGGATCAATTCTGCGATAAGAATGGCCCTGATGTGAATCGCCATTACGGCATTCTGTTATTGCAATCAGCCCCATTCAAGATGACCGGACGCTGTGTGCTCCAACAACTGTTTGGAATACACCCCATGAGAGAAAGAAAAAGTAAAACTGGGAAGCCTTCGCCACGTGAACTGGCGAAGTTGTTACAGGAGAACCGCCAGTTGCAGACTGGCGAGAATCGCCTGATTCACAATGGGAGCAAATTTTTTTACTTCGAAACAGGAAGATTTGTGTGTCGGGCGGATAGTCAGATTCGGACTGAAATCATTCAGACGATCAGACAGAGCGGTCATGAAGCCACAACTTCTCTCGTTAACAAAGTTCTTAGTGAACTAAAGACTTTGACTGCAGGTCGTGTCCCTGAGCTCGACGCGGTCTCTGGAATTTCGCTTCGAAACGGATTTTTACCATTCGGAAACGCCGTCCACGGGGGACCAGAGCTACTTCAGCATTCCCCAAGCCGCAACTCCAGTTTCACGCTGCCAGTCGAGTACAGGCCTGACGCAAGCTGTCCTCAGATATCATCAGCACTTCAGACGCTTTTCGGAGACGGTTCGGAGATTCTTGAACTGTTCATCGTCTATTTGGCATGGCTTCTAATCCCTGGACGAAAACCCCCGGCAATCCTTCCGATTCATGGGGGTTCAGAAAGGGGACGCCGCTTTCTTTGTGAAGTAATTGAAGCGTTTCTTGGGCGAGAGAACATTTCTCGGGTACCAATAGACATGTACGGCACAAGGGTCGGCGACTTAAATATGGTCGGGACACTTGTGAACGTTACCGAGACGCCAGATGAGCTATCCAGTCGTGAGACCAGCAAAGTTGTCAGATATCACAATGAGCATCTCGACATTTTGGGGGGGAACAAAACACCTGGATTAATCCTGCACGGACTAGATCTGCCTGACGTGCAACGCACTAATGATCGCGTTTATAGCTACCTTTACCCATTGCAACTGACTGGGGTAGATGACGCAACCTGTGAGTTCCATGGTGACTCGCTGGCGAACGCAGAGGAACTTTCCGGTCTTCTCAACCTCGTGCTGGCCGCTGTGCCATGCGTCCACCCAACGCGACGCATCCCTGTTACTCCGACCGTGCATAACGCTATTGATGACCACCGGACTAGAAGTCACAGCGCATTACAGTACATCCAAACCAGTATCGTCGAGTCACCCCGCGGGAGTGTGCCACGTGGGTTAATATACAGAGACTATCGACAATATTGTGAATCGATTGGGACTCCCGCGGTTTCCGATAAGGTGTTCTATCGAGTGCTACGTCGGCAGTTTCCTCACTTGAAAGAACACCGACCTGGATCGCGAGGCATGTCACGCGACCGAACATTTACGGGTATCGGAATTCGCGATTGGCAACACGACGTCTCCCAGGTCGAAAACGGCCACTTGGCGGCCGCAGATACAGATCCGGTAGACGACCAGACGCCCGTATTCGAGGGAATTGGCAGGTCAACAGTTGTCTAAGCGACATTCTGGACGCATCACTCATCTCGCGTTGTGTCCAGCGCGTCCACGTAAAACAACGATCATGAGAACTACACTCTGATCGCATTCAAAATCAAACTTAGAATGCACGGGGGGGGGAGAAACAACTAGTGAAAGTGTTCAAACCTACGAAGGTTCAACTACACAGGAAGGATATGACTCATATGAATAATAATTAAATAACATATATTATATAGACACCCCGTCCGTAGTGCTGCAAGACCCCGTCTACCATGTAACCATCGCCCCTTGCGAGTCCGGCTGAGCTACTGGAGCAAACAAGGCAGGCGAAGCAAAAACCTCACACATCACATTCTCGAAAGTTAAACACGCATGCCAGGCGAAACATTTCCGTCCGATGATTCAGACGAACAACTGCCACCAGATCACAATGGTGACATCTGCAATGAGGGCAATGACATGGTTCGGTTTCGATTGCTCGATCAGGGCTCGGATCGGACCCTGCAAGACTCTGACTCGATTGATATCGAGACGTTTCGAGTCTCCCAAGGTTTCGACGCAGGTTTGTCTGAACTTGTACGCACACGTTCAATCGAAGTTAGGAAACCAAACCCAAATGTATTCGTGCGGACCCACCCAGATAACAATCAGAGGTTCAGAGCATTTGTCTATTCGCCGCGTGGGGAAAACAACCATTATTTGGTAAGTCAGGATCTTGTGTCGGAGTTCGGTAACAGTGCCCGTTGCGTCTTGTTGACCCCGACATTGGAGCGAGGCTCAACTGTTCCATTTCTCTGGCTGGTTCCGGTCCCTACTGGCCTGCTTTGGCATGCAACGGCTTTCGAGGCGGCAGAGTTGGCAAAAACGCAATGGGTCCGAGTGACGACAAACATGCCACAGGCCAGATATGACATTCGACGCGCGACTGCTATCGAAGAGCAGCCGGATTGGTCAGCGGTGGATTCCGTGGAAAGGCTGGTCCCTCTCGCATTTACTGGTCGACTCATTAACTCTATCAACCACCCCGTGTTACAGGCGTTGAGGGGAGAGCGTTGATGGTCCCGCCAAGGCTATGGAGTCAATGCGAACAGTTTGGTATTCGTGAGATTGTGCTCCTGGATACCGAATTCCATTGTTCTCCAGGTGAACGCGTCAACCCGCTTTGCATTTCGTTTCGTGAGTTGGTCAGTGGCCGGAATGACCGACTATGGATAAAGGGAATGCCCAAGGTGCATCCGCCCTTCCGGACAGGCAAGGGCACTCTGCTGGTTGCGTTTTACGCGTCAGCAGAGCTGGGATGCATGCTGGAGTTAGGCTGGGAGCTGCCTGAGCACGTACTTGATTTATATGTCGAGTTTAGAAACTTAACCAACGGTCGGTCGGATATCCCAGGCTCGTCACTTTTGGAAGCACTTCAACACTTTGGACATCCGTCAATGGATGTCGCGTACAAGGAAGCGATCAGAGAGCGAATCATCGCGTGTGAAGAATTCAACCCATGTGAGCAGGAAGAGGTTTTGAAATACTGTTGGGAAGACGTGGAGGCCTTGAGATGCCTTCTCGACAGTATGGTTGGAGGCATCAATCTGGGACAGGCTCTCATGCGTGGCGACTACGCGAAAGCCGTGGCAAACATGGAACGACGTGGTACCCCGGTCGACCTGGAAAGTTACCAACGAATACAACGGCACACACATGCGATCAGAAATCGTTTGACGAGCGGCGTGGGACCTGCGTCTGATGTCTTTGAGCACGGGTGTTTCCGCACAGAGCGATTTCTCGAATTGCTGGCACGGCAGCGGATCACTTGGCCGTTTTTGCCAAGTGGTGTCCCTTGTCTCGATGACGATACGTTTAAACGAATGGCTCTGAGGTATCCCAATGTAATTGGGCCACTTAGAGAGGCTCGTAAAGTGCTCAGAAATCTCTCCAGTTTGAAGCTGGCAGTTGGCGCTGACGGTCGCAATCGATGTCTGTTGAGCCCGTTCAGATCAAAAACTGGACGGAATCAACCCAGCAGCACCAAGTTTGTGTTTGGCCTCGCGCGCTCGCTACGTACGTTGATCCGACCAGAACCGGGTCAGTTCCTGGCATATATTGATTATTGTCAGCAAGAATTCGGGATTGGGGCGGCACTATCGCGTGACCAGAACATGATCAGAGCTTACAACAGCGGTGATTGTTACCTGGAATTCGCCAAACAGGCAAAAGCGATTCCGCAGTCAGGTACGCGACACTCTCACCCGCATGAGCGTGAACTGTTCAAGGCTTGCGTACTCGGCGTTCAATACGGCATGGGTGCCAAAACACTAGCGTTGCAAATCGGAAAGTCGGAAGAGGCCGCGAAAGAGCTTCTGGGGATTCACCGAAAAGTGTATCCGCAGTTTTGGAGGTGGTCAGATGGCGCGGTCGATCACGCCAGTGTCTACGGAAATCTACAGACCATTTTCGGTTGGACTCTCCATGTCGACGCTCGTTTCAACCCTCGGTCGGTGAGAAACTTTCCGTGTCAGGCAAATGGTGCAGAGATTCTGCGACACAGTTGTACCGGACTGGTAAAGCGGGGTATTGGACTCTGTGCGCCGATACATGATGCGGTACTGACTGAAGGTGAGATTGACCGGGCAGAGGACATCGTCCGAACTTCCCGAGAGATTATGGAAGCGAAGTCTCATCAAATCCTGCAGAACCTGCGGCTCCGCACTGACGTAAACATTATTCGATACCCCAATCGTTTTGACGCGTCTGCTGGGAACAGTCTTTGGGAGCGATTGGAAGCAATCACTACAGAAATAGAACAGGAGGAAGCCATGACAAGAATCGTTTGACATTGTTTCACGTTATGCCTGGAGGGCATGACAGTTCGCAAAGGATTTGTATGAACATTGATGACTTTCGCGTCTCAGATGAGATGCCTGTCACCCCCACTCGTCTCATCACCACGCCTGTTTCAAAAGGAGCAACTCACCATTTCATAAAAGGGCCAATCCCCCTTTTATGGCTTCACGCTGCCGCACGCATCCCGCGTAAGCCGTCACTATTGGTCGGCCTCGAACTTTTCCATCTGGCCGGACTAACGAAGCGAATGACAGGTTTGAAGCTCACAGTCAAACGTATGCAGCCTTATGGATTGCACAGGAAGTCCGTAGCTGCTGGACTTCGGGACCTGGAAGACGCTGGGCTGATCAGTGTATCAGCAACTCGCCCGGGATGCGCCAAGGTCATCGATATTCTTACTGTCCAATCGACAGGTGAAATCGATGTTCCTGATCCAATCAATTAACTAATGGAAGGAGATCGCGACCTGTGCAAATCAGGTCGCGATTTTGGAGTCGAACTTGATAGATATTACGATAGAAAAGCCGATTCGATTGAGTGCCGCCGTTGATTATTTTCCACGCACCAAGAGTGGCAAGTTATTACACCCGTCCACGGCCTATCGATACGCAACTCGGGGTATTCGTGGTGTAAAGATGGAAGTGGTAAAAATCGGCGGTTGCACTTGCACCACTCGAGAAGCGATCATGCGATTTATCATCGCCCAGCAGATTTTGGAACAGCCGACTATTGAAACAGTATCACCGCGCAAGCAACGGAGTGTGCGGCAGATTAGGGCGGCTGATGAACTGGCAACGACTCTCCATTCCATGAATCGAGCCGATAAGAAGCAATCGTACTGAGAAATATCAGACGCCTGTCTTGGCACTCGTCAAGAGATGAGAGAACGGCCCCCACCTGACAACGCAGTTGACTCTTGCTCTTGAAGGTCATTACTTGACGTTCCTTAAGCCTGGGATCTTCAGAAAAGCTAAAAAAAAGAGCTCCACCGACAGCAGCCGGTGGAGCTCTTTTCACAAATTTACGACTTTCAGTTCTTCCGCCAACCGTCTGACGATCCAATCCGTCTCTGCACGTATGGCTTCTGACCGAAGTAAAAATGGTCCCAATACTGGTCCACTGACGGGTATGAGGTCAGCCCGCCAATGACCGCTCTCATCTGGTTCAACATGACTTGCCCTCTTGATTGAGATCTCACCCACAGCGGAGAAATCGATTATTTCTTGATAGACCATTCTCACAGTTCCTTCTGAATAAATTCGAAGTTCCATCGCGTCAACCTTTCACTGGGGTTTGACGAAGCAGCTGACGACGTGGACGATCAATCAGGATATTGTCGATAGCGTGTTGCACGCTCGACAGTTCTCCAGCAATCTCCTGACGCAAAACATCATGCTGACGCAAACTGCGAGCTGGGATGTTATCCAAGATTGATTCGGCCTCATGAATCACGTTGTCGAGTTCTTCATTGCTTCTCAGGTTCAGTTTCTTGAACCGCTCAAAGAACTCCCGCAGTTTGTCGACCGCACTATCCCGAAACACCTTCGGCTTCCCATCCTGGTTGCCCGAAAGACGATCAGTCAGGTGCGTCAGCAGTTTATGAAACTCCTCAATGAATGCCGTCTCCGCTAACTCGACGGCCTGATCAAACCGATCTGCCACCCGACGACACTCCCGCTGATAAAGTTCCGGATTGAGTCGACGCAGATAATCCGGTGGCTCCACGGAGGGAAAATCCCAGCTGACCTGAAACTCCGCCCACAGGTGGGCCGGATAGTCCAGCGAATCAAACAACTGCCCCAGCCGAATCCGGGCCGCTCGCTTAAGCTCTTCGAAGTGATCGTCGAGTTCCTGCACGGACTCCCGTAACTCCTGCTGAAACCTCTCCATTTGTTTCTGAAACGGTTCCAGGTCGATGTGCTTGATCAACCGCACACCAGGCTCGGGATACGGCAACGTCAGCGACTTCCAGTACTGCTGAATCTTTCCCTTGATGCCCGTGACCGCTTTGAACTTCGGATGATTCGTATCCAACAGCTTCTTGCGTGCGGACACGAACTTCGCCTCTGCTTCAAACTGATCGGCGGCGGTGGCCGTCTGTTCGGCGGAAAGTGATTTTCGCACTCCCAGCCAGGTAAAGGACAAGCGGGTCGCACACATCGTCAATCGCATCTGTGCGATGGGATCGTGTGTGCTGGTGTCAGATTCCAATGTCGTACTCATGCGGTAATGCTTTCTATAAATGAAAAAGACGCTGTCGATTAACTCGGCGGCGTCAGGGTGTCATAGGGGTTGTCATTGAAGAGCTGCGCCAGCGGCACCATGGAGATGCCGCCATCGATTTCGTAGTTGATGGCACAGATGACGGGAACAGGTTCTCCCGTCTGTAAGTTCTGACACTCAACGAGTGCCAGATCTTGATGCTGTGCTGCCGAGAGGAGCGTCTTGAAGTTTGTTTGATGACCAGGACGAAGCGCCATAATCCACCTCAATTCTGTTCAATACGACGCGTCCGCTTGCCGTTGGTCGCAGGACGACGGTTGGGCAGGTAAACAGCACCGGTCTCCGCACATAGGCAACGCCCACCGATCCATTCCCGCAAAGCGGTGATGGATTCCGCAGCTGTGCGAGCGACGGGCACGACCAGTCGTGAGGCTTCTGTCAACGGGATCTGCAACAACGCTGACAAACGACAACAGGCTTTGATCTCCGCACCCGTCCAATCGTCATCCGCGGGTGTCGGTTCACTGGGTGCGATGTCGTACTGGCGTCGGGCAAGCTGCCAGATTTGTTCCCTCTGAGTAGGACCTGGCAGGTCGATGAAGAAGATTGCATCCAGCCGCTCAGCGCGTGTGAACTCCGGCGGCAGTCGATCTATGCGATTGGCGGTCCCGATGAAGAACACATCGCTTTGGTGATCCGCCAGCCACGTCAGCAGCGTTCCGAACATCCGTGTCGAGACACCAGAGTCACCCTGGCCGTGGACGCCAGAGAGGGCTTTCTCCAGTTCATCTACGAACAGAATGCACGGCGCCATGGCTTCCGCCAGCTTCAGAGCCTGGCGAATGTTGCGTTCGCTTTCACCGACCAGAGAGCCGAACAGACTTCCCAGATCGAGTGACAGGACCGGACGACCGACTTCCTTACCCAAGGCACGGCAGAATTGACTCTTGCCACAGCCTGGAGGGGACAGAAGTAAGGTGCCCCGTGGTTTGACGGAACGACCGGGAGCCAGAGCCTTGCGACAGAAGTCTTTCAGCGCCACGAGACCACCCAGCGACTCGAAGTTCTCCTGGCCGCGATCCAGCGAGAGCAGGTTCTGCTGCTTAAGAGCTTGTGCCTTGAGTTCCCAGATGACCTCAGGACGCAAGGCATTGTGCCGTGTCAGCGACAGTGCAAAGGCACCTTCCGCTTCATAGCAGGTCATCCCCGAGGCGGACTCCAGCAACGCGGGTGTGATCTGGTTGAGATCGTCCGCCCCCAGCAGATCCACCGCCAGCTTGGATAGTTGGTGTTGAGTCGGCAACGGATGCTCGATGACGACGAAGAGCTTCTCCAGTTCCACGGGGACTTGCAGCACCGGCGACAGCACGACGAAGAAGACCTGTTGCGTCTTGCCTGCCTGCAGCTGATTGATCAGCGTCTGTAAAACTTCCGCAGATCCCACGAATTTGTGGTAGTTGTGCAGCAGAACGAGAAGTGTTTCATTCTCACCAGCGATCTGCGTGGCCGTTTTGAGAACCGACACAGGATCATCGGCCCGTGGCAGGCTTGACTCGCCACGCAGACCACGAGCCAGATCCCAGACAACGCACCGCCAGTCTTCCATACTGGCGAGTTCAAAGATGTCGCGTTCGGCTTCGTCGGGCTCGTGAGTGACGATCCACAGGCCTGAGAAGGCGGCGCGAATGTAGTCGGGAAGGATTTCCATGAGTGAAGGCATGAGGAATAACTCCTAAAAGGTTTGTGATGGGCGCATAAAAAAAGCCCTCACGAGGGAGGGCTTTGCGAATGACTAAAAGTGGAACAGATTGTTTTTTATTGACGCTGCGCGAGTTCCTGGACTTGAGCCGCTGCAAAGAACTCGTTGGTCAGCCTCTCTTGGTCAATCAATCCAAGAGCGGCTTCCAGCTTGGCTGTTGCGACTTTGCAGTCAGATCCAGGGAAGCCCATCGCTGTGATGGTCGGTTTACCCTGCCTTGATACAGTGACGATGATTTGTGACATCGAGTTTCTCCTATTCATGATCTTCTGAATTTGTAAGCTGGTTTAGCTGGTTTGAATTTGGATTCGAACGGACCCGTCTTCCAACGGCTGCTCAAAGGCAGAGAAGCCCTGGCGCCGTGCCTGCAGCAGTGTCATTTCGACCGCATAGGCTTGCACAAACTGATCCAGGTATCGTTGATCGCCCCAACGACCTTCATAATTGTCGTAATGAAGTTTCCCGTTTTGAAGGTCACACACGACCGGATATCTCCAGTCGCGCAGCCGAACGGCAAAGCCACTGGCACGAGAGTTAAACAGTTCGTAACTGCCCTGTTCCGGTGCGGCAATCTGAAGACGTTGACAGGCTGCATGAACGGCAAGTTCGTCACGTATCTGAGTTGTGATTGTCACGATGTGCGACATAAGAATTCCTTTCGAAGAGAGATGGCCTCCGGAGAGGCCGATGATGAAATGGATAAGTAGTATTCACCCGAAGTATATGTAATCACTCCGTTGTCGATGAGTGCACAGTTCATCCGATTCGTACGGAGAAGTGGCCGAACGCTTGATTCTGTGAAGCTTGTTGGTATCGATCTCACTTAGTTGCGAAGAAGGATATCTGCTCTCGGGGGTGCTTCATGCAGGTCAGAATGTCCGCATCCGGGAAACGGAATGTGCCACAAATGAGACTCAGCTCGCGTGGGACATCTGCCGCGAAGACTCATCGGTCTGAGATCGATTACTGGAACGCTTCCCACTCGACCGCGACGTCCCAGTCCACCAAGCGATACAGCATTTTGATCAATAATTCGCAGTTCTGTTTGGCACGTTCAATATGTTCGGGCGAGTGACAGGCCATTTGGATCTGCCGCTGAGCCAGCTTCATTGATTCATCTCGCAACGCATCTTTATCACCCCCAAACCAGACCTGCTTTTTGTAATCGTAAGTCTTGGTTTGTTCGTGATCGATACGTGGCTGAATGACGGACGGGCTTGGAAGGCGAATGGTCAATGATCGAGTCGACTCATCACTGTTGATCAATGCGGTCTGACGAAAATTGACTGCGATGAGCCCATCGCCTTTTACGAGATAAACACCGGTAAAGCCATGCCCCCTGATCTCAATGACATCGGCCACACAAACCTTCAGAACAACGAGATCGCCGAGATCTTGAAGTTGTCGGATTGTTTGTATTTCACGAACGATCACAGCCTCTGGCGGGGAGTGTGTCGTCCTGGCCGTCCACCGCGTCCAGATAGATTCCATTGATGGCAGAAGCAGCAAAAGCGCGAAGAGGACGCTAAAAAGTAAGATCAGGCTGAGATATTTCATCTTGGCATCTCCCTGAGGAGTTGCTTACCAGCCTTTTGGGGTAGTTCCGTTCCACGATCAAAGGAATGCGAAGTTGTCTCGGAATCAAGCGACTTGGGACGTCCATTCGTGTGAGAATCAGCTTGTTGACAACCAAATGACAGTGGCAATAGCAGATAAAGAGCGATTCGAGCAGTCATATGACCCTTTCTGAACCAAATATGGGGATCTCCGGCAGCACATTGCTGTCTTCTCATATTGTGGTTCAGAAAGGGTGAAAGTTTAGCTGACAGACCCTGATGGGCTTTCAGGAGCCGTTTGCAAGTCAGCAGTAGGTTGTTCGTTGGATTGTTTACGTCGAAGAAGCTTGCCAAGTCCGTAAAGACATCCCAGCAAGAATGCACCTATGGCAAAAACACCTTCCACCCCTTTCCTCATCGCCTTCGGAGTCATTTGCGTTCCCATTTCTCCGGCCTTGTAAATCGCTTGAGAGGCTTGTGCGGTGGCCCTGCCACTCATTGGCTGAGAACTGTCAGGTGTGACCCGTTGGATGGGTAAAGGTGCTGAATCTTCTGTGTAGTCTGGGAACTGGCCAACTTGCGCCCCAAGTTGTTGCAAATTTAGTTCGGCCGACCGGATTGCGTCCAGGAGTCGAATTCGGCCAACTGCCAGAGGTTGCTGATTGAAAGACGTCAGATACCACTCTTCGATCTTCCAATGGCCGTCGAGATTCACCAGATGAAAAAAACCATCCATCTGAATATGTTTGCCAAAACCATCGGGCGCTCGTGTACGTATCCCGACAGTAGCGCCGGATAAGCCCACCGGTCGGAACGATTCATTTGACAGCTCGTATTGGAATACATCCGGGTCGGCTTCAGTTTCCTCATCAGCCTGTAAATAATCGATCAGCGGGTACATATTCAGGGTGCAGATTTCACGTTGCTTGTCACTTTTGTCCGCGTCCATAAATGCCTTACAGATTTGTCTCGGACTTTGCCCTTGAAACAATGCTGACTGAAAAGTGGGAATGGCAACGAAGGTCCATAATGGAAAGCCACACAGCAAAACTCCCAAAACACCAGGCCACACCATATTGGCTTCACTGTGGCCGGATGTTGCTGTCGCAAATCCATTCATTTGAGGTTGCAGCAGTGATTTCCAGACCAGCCAGAGAGTGGCTAAGTGAAAGATTCCAAACTTGATACCCCAGTTGAGCTGGGAAGTGGGCGTCTCTTCCGGGTATGGGCCGGCCACGATCGAAAACAGAATCACCATCGCCATAACAATCCCGACAGCTGACCAAACTTTCGGAGACCTTCCGCAACGCCGAGCATTCAAGACTGACATCACAATGGCCCAGATTGGTCCGAGAACCAGACCGAAGTAGAAAAGCTGCTTTGGATTCCAGGGAGTGGGGTAGCTGTGGCTGTCAGATGATGTCGTTACTTCAGGTGAATTGTCTGGAGTCATGGGGATGATCCGTTGGAAGGAGTGTGACCAAAAATCTGTTTTCTGAAACCCAATCGACTTGATGCGACAAGAATAGTCCGTTTTGGACTATTCTTTTGTGGACTATACGCTTCGCCTTTTGTCATGGCAAGCGTCGTGGAAAAATCCATCTACACTGCGGAATATGAAGCTCTTCTGGAGCTGCTGAAGGAGCTTCGAAAGCAGAGCGGACTGTCACAAATTGATCTGGCAGCAAAGCTGGGACAAACACAGTCGTTTGTCAGCAAGGTCGAACGGGGTGATCGTCGTCTGGACGTGATCCAGCTACGGACGATCTGTCATGTGTTGGGACAGACATTGCCGAAGTTTGTTCAGCAGCTTGAAAAGCGGTTGTCTGATTAAAAGTCTGCCGCGCCGGATTGCAAAGACATTCGCTCATGATATGCCATGACTAAAGTTTCACATTTGGAGCTCGCCCGGATTAGCGTTTGTTGTTGCCAGAATGAAGTAACGAGCCAACGACATCGAAGGGAAGTTTGCCGAGCAGGTCGTCCAAAGTTTGGAGAACATAAAAGCCTAGCCATAGAATTGCTACTACCCAGCAAGCGTGGCGATTGAATTTGAACTCAGGAAGTATCGATCTAGTCAAGAGTTGTGGCGAGTGACTGTGTTCGACAGTGCAAGTCACTGGCGTAATTGAACCGAGTAGATGCTGAAAAACAGCCACGAAAACGCGTCGCCAGAAAAATAGTTGGAACGACAAGGCGACTATTGAACTTTTTTCTGGCTGGCGTCCAAGGCTGGGAAACCGGGGTGCGGCGGCGCATGGATGACGGTAACCATAAGCAATTGTGAAACTTGCGATAATCTCATGTCTGTTAATTGTCAGTCGGCAGAGCGAATCGCCAAGGGACATTCGCAGTCCACCGCTACCCAACGCTCGCATTGTATTCGACTAAGACGCGCGGCTCGATGTGTTCAAGGCTTTGCTTGTTCGTAGTTCGCGCACGCGCTTCCAAAGATGCGGCTTTTCCTGCCGATAACTCGATCTCGAATCGCATAGTCATCAATTGTTTTGCTCGCAATTGGGTGGTTCGTGAGCGACGCCGTATCGGCATAGTGGCGTGAGAATTGATCGGGAGTCAGTTTCTCGGCGGGGCGGTGGAATTCTGAATGAAGGATCGCAGCTTTTCTCCCCGAAGTTCGTAAATCAATCTGTGGAATCAACAATTATGCCACATTTCATTGCGTTTTTGTGCCGGCAGTTTACACGATTGGTTCGCGAGCCAGTTCGTCAACTCTATTTCGATTGGTCTGATTGACAATATCAACGACGCGTAGCCAGCGACCATCAATTTTCTGGATCGAGTCTTCGGGTGCGTCCTCTTTTTCAGCAAGCTCGATGGTTTTCAGAACCGTCTGAGGAGTGATACCGAGCCACTTTCCCCACGCAACAATGTGCCTATATTTCCTTGTGACCACAAGCAGGTCGATCGCCGCCATGTTCGCAGCATTGGCAACCGTGTCGGTAATGCTCGGAATGACGGTGCCATCGGCACTTGCGGATTGCAATCGTACTTTCATTTGGCTGATCTCCCAGAATGGACCGCCATTGGCAAGCCATTCATTGACAAGCTCTATTGCGGGATTCATCAAATCACACAATGTGTTGAGCGCATGGATATGCTCCTCGTCGGTAGTTGAACTGACGTCCAGTTCGTCGAGTAACGCTTCGCTGCCTCCGTAACAATTTGCATCAACGTAGTCGTGTAGTTCAGAGAAATTACCCACCGAGGGCGGCACGATCCCTGTCTGCATATCATTGAGAATTTCAAACTGCATTTTTTCGGCCAGTTGTTCTGAGGTTATCATGGCACCAGGGTAAATTTGAGGCGTCTACAATTCAATCCCGAACCGACACGGATTGGGATTTCACTCGAATCCAAGATTCCTTGCTTCGGCAATAATCTTGATACCTTGATCGGCCTGTTTTCGACTAACCTGAAAGCCACGCGACAGTGCCTTGCCTATCGAAAAGGCGATGGAACGCTGCCAAGTTTGCAGATTGTTTGTTTCTTTAGCCCATTTCGAGAGGTTGAACCACGTCTGCGCCGGAATCTTTGACACGAAGGCAATTACCTCAAGGTCATTGGCATCAGGACCGTCGATGCCCTTGTCCGGTCGTTTAATCGCGCTGTGGCCGATATCCAGAAGTTCCTTCTGGAAGCCCACGCTTAGTTGAACTCCTTCAATGCATATTGCCTCCCAGCATTCCTTGCGCTTGCACCACTCGGTAATATTCCGGCCATTCGGTGGATTCGTAATGATTATGTTCACCACTGCAGAAACCGCACGGATTGCCTCCTGCAGTGCCGGGGAGATGTCCTGCCTTTTCCAGATAGCATCGAGATCAATGCGCTGAGATGTATGATGCGACAGCCACGCCAGCGTATAGGTGACCTTTTGGGCACGGTAGCCGCCGTAATTGAGATCGCCGATCAGCTTCTCGGCACGCTTGAACAGTATCGCCTTTGCTATTAGATGCTCGAAGTAATCACCGTCCACCTCAATCTTGCCACGTTCCTTCAACCGGATCGAAAAATGGTTGAAGTTCTTCTGGGCACCAAGACTCACCTGATGAGGTAACTGCATCCATGTGTTTTCATATTTTGCCAGGTCCGTCTTCTCAAATTTCTGCGCCTTCGGGTACATCGCCTCGAACATGCGCTTCCTCGCTGGAGTCCCTTCTCTGCCCTTGGCATCGAGATATTGACCACGGGCACGTTCGTAGAACCATTTCGTCTGTTTGTTGGTACCGTCGACTGCCGGTGACCAGACAGTACGCGACAGTTCCTCGATCCGTATGTGGAATGGGTCATTGGCATAGAAATCAGCATCGCTGACTTTGTTCTGGCTATTGGCGTAGCGGGAAATCAACGGCACGATTCCGTCGATCTGCTCCGGCGGGATCACTGACAGCTTCGCCTGCACATAGATGCCTTTCAGGCTCGCCTTGTCCTTCTTCGCCGTGTGGTAGAGCGAAGCGGTTGTCTGTCCGCCGTTAACAATCTGCAGGTTCCGCACTTTGCTGATCTGAACGCTTCCATTCGAGTTTTTAGAGAATTCGATTTCGTCCGCAGTGGCGGAAATCCCGTTATTATACGCGAAAAACCTGTGCGGCTCTTCGAGGATTGTTTTCCGGATTCCCTTGTTTACGTTGCCGCGTGCCTGAAGGAATGATCTGACGTTGCGCTCTAGGAGTCGCGGGCCGTGCTTGTCATAAATTCCCGCGAGCACATCGCCGGGAATCACTGCAAGGTATCCCTGGTAATCGGAGTTGGGATCAACCATCGATAGACAGGGAATTGTCGTACCAAAGGTCTGCTCAAAATCGATTTCGATGGCCTCGGATTTTTTCCCCGAGTTTACAAAGCGACAGATTCTCTGGATGTCCCAGACATGAAAAGCAATCGCCATGTCCAAGGCGCTTTCCGTAGCAAACGTTTCTGAATTTACGATCCCATCAGTGAGGAGATAGATTCTGGCACGTGTGAGCTGGTCACGGAGTTCGTGTATCCGCTGAAACATGTCATAGACTTCGGACGATTCTTCCAGCGAAGTGTAATATCCCTCCAGTGCTTTTCTCAACGCGCCGTCCGCCTGTCGGAATGCAGCCTCGACCTGCGTTTTCGTTACGCTGACTGGTGGACTCTGCTGGTTGAAGATGGTGACGAACAGGTCAAGACAGTCTTCGTCCTGGCTCACGTTGTAGCCATTGATCTGCATGCCGCGTGACTTGTGGTAGCAGACGTTTACGTCTTCAATTTCGCCTGCCTCGATCAGATATTCGGCAGCAATCCGCGTGAATTCATTGATCCTGAACTCTCCGGATTCCTCGTTGTCGGAAGCTGCAATAACTTCCTGCAGCAGGTCCTCGGTGAAAGCGTTAAGCAGTTCCGGTTCGCTCATGAAAGGCCTTTCTGGATATGCGAAATCATGTCATCCAACGGCACGGCGAACTTCCTGCATTCCGCAACACTGATTGTATAAGTCAGATCTCCGACACCGGGCGGAAGATGACGCTCGGTCAGTCTTGGAAAAGCATCGGCCACCCGGAATACGTTTGATTCTCTGATGACGTATCCCGTCTTCTGATACCTCCATGCCTGTGTATTGAGGTAGCCTCGTTCGAGTAACGCCTGCTCAAAAAGTGCTGCCGCCGCATAATTCGCGTGAAGGATCTCCCGCAGCCCGGCAACAAGAGCGGGAAGGGTATCGGCATGGTTTTCCACCGAAGACATCGACAGGTGAAAAACAAACATGTTTCCCACAAGGGTTTCATCGAGCTGCTGCTCGCTGCTAATCTGGAGCTTCTGGTGCTGCTTTGTACTGCAGGTCTTCACTTCAACAACGGTCTCGCCGAACTGGAAATCGTGCTGCCGGTTCTTCGATCCCGTCCATCCAGACATTTCATCCGCAAAATGGTTAGGAGTCGACAGGAGGTGGTTTCTGATGAAATACAACTCGCCGTAAAGCCCGCGCTGCGCGTCTTCGCCGAGGCCGTTGACGCCATTCTTCTGAAAAAATTGCTGCCACGCGTCCAAGCGTTCCAGGAATGTCCTTACAATCCGAGATTCCGCTTTACAGCTATTCAGGCAGTGAAACAGATTCTCCACCATCGCCGAGAACACTTCGTTATACATTCTGTCGGTGGAAGTTAGCACGAATGTGGCATGCGTTTCAGCCTCTTCACCTGTGATCTGTACCGTCAGTTCGAATCCCTTCGATTCCGGAATCTGCTCTCTCGGCGGCAGCATGCTCCGGGGGGCCTGCAGCATGAAAAGTCGGTTCAGCGATGGCCGCTGCACACCAAGAAACATAGTGCATGCAGCGTCAGGGGCTATCATCCGCTTGAGTACCCCAGTCCCGCTAATTCGTTGCGCTTCCGTTTCCATGTCCGTCCACAGAGCGTCAGGCGTCATCTTCGTCGTCCTCTCCGTAGCGTTCGCGCCAGTATGTTGTGTTGACCTGATATTCGATCGCACTCATCGTTCCTTTGGTGCTCTCCGGAAAGCTGATCGCAAAGCCGATTATTGGCACGGACGTGAAAAATTTGTCAAATTGGCTATGATCAAGAGGGTAGATTAGCAGCAGACCATTCTGTGGTGATCGCACATGGCGTATGAACGGACCGCTAGGCCTTTTTGGCTCGTTTTCTGAACGGGTTTGTCCAAGCTGCCAAGCAGCTATATTTTTGTCGAGCGCCGCCGCTATCTGATCATCGGAAAGGTCGAGTTGCTCGTCCTGTGGGCTCAGAATGTTAGACTTCTTAAGCATGTAAAGCGAAGTATCGTCCGGCGTTTTATCATCACGGAAGATAAGACCGATCTGGCGACCGGAGATCGTCCACGGCGTGGCTTTGGCCTCGCTGTTTGAGATGAGTGCGACCGTCCAGTTGTTCAATTCGCCGAAACGCAGAAGCTTCTCGATATACTTCATCAGTAGATCGGGTTCGGCTTTCCGGCACATTGGGTGCGAGGTGTAGCCTTTCAGGAATTTGTTAATCTGTGCAGGTGTCACGTTCTTCCAGACCACCCGCGTCTTTTCGAGAACTGGGTTTGACAGGCTTTGAAGCCATTCATCTGCTGCCTTGAAGTTGCCCTCATGAATTTGCGCGTCTTTATGGAAGACAGTAGTCTGCGAAAGGTGACCGGAAAATGACACCCGCATTTTCCGGCCGTTCCTGATCTTGTTTGCGGCAGTGATATTCAGCCCGTCGGGATGGGTTCTGACCTTCAACCCGTACTCTTCGGGGGTCTGGCGGCTCAATTCCATGAACGTAAATTCGCGCCGTAATTCTTCGTTTGCCACGGCAATATGTTCATACCAACCTATAAGGTCTTCGGTGGTGTACAGGCGGCAGAGGTCGACGTATCCAGGTCGGTATCCGAACCATCGTCCCATCTGAAGCAGAGTGTCGTAGTTCTTGGCAGGACGAATATAAAAACTTACGGACAGGCCCTCCAGAGTCAGACCGCGTGACAGCTTGTCGCCGCCAACTGCAATGACGTTCAAACCAGATGGGTTGTTGTCATAGTCGAGTACACCTCCGGCATCTCCGTTAATACCGCGAACCTGCAGCTTGGTAATTGCAGGTAAGAGCTGCGCACGCACATCCTGCCATTCAACATGTATCAACTGTGGATCATCGCACACGTGACGGACTGACTCGCATGTCGGCAAATAATCCTTCTTCCACAATTGCTCAAGCGTTTCGAACAGACGGGCAGCCTGAACGCCAGTGTTGTACTCAATAATGCGCTGCATGTTTATGAGTTCGGTACTGATCAGTTCGATCACCCGACGCTGTACCAGATTATAACGGGTGACATGAATCAGCATGGAGTTGTGAACGTCTCTCTGACCGCGGGCGCGACGCGCGGCACAGGTAATGACGAAGGCGCATAGTGCTTCAATCAGAGAATCGGGAAGTTCGTCGACCCTTAGTTCCTTTTTATGAGAAAGCGGGAAAACAATCTCGGCATCGTCGGCCGGGCGCACAAGCGGCAACGCGTCCGTGGTGTTGTCGCCTCCGTCCAGATCTTCCGTCAGTCCGAAGAGCTGCGAGGGGCCTACATAATTCGATGGCGGCGAAATGTAGTAAATGAAACCCTTCGGGAAGAGGTCGTCCCCGTACTCCGACTTGTTCTCTTCATCAGGCAGAATGAAAATGTTGGCAAAAGGC
Organism: Lacunimicrobium album; assembly: GCF_052161635.1. Lineage (GTDB taxonomy): Bacteria > Planctomycetota > Planctomycetia > Planctomycetales > Planctomycetaceae > SXPC01. Next base: position 408,268 of record NZ_CP197413.1, on the reverse strand, counting down.
GTCGCCGTGTATCCAACATAGGAACTCTGCTGGAAGGAGTTTAGTATCTGGCGAATGGCCCGATTAATCGCGGTAGGATCTTCGTCCTCCTTTTTCGTGTTGACTGATGCGTTGTCGGCCTCGTCATCAAGCAGCAGCAGCGGGATTTCATCAATGATTTTCTTTCCGGTCGCTGGATGCACCTTTCCCTGATTCTGAACCCAGGTCAGAATACGTTTCAGCACTGACGTATGCTTCTTGACCACCAGCAGTATGGGACTGCCGCCGAGCTGCAGGTTTGCGCTCTTGTTCGCGCGAAAATCACCATCCTTTGCACTGTAGGTGAGCGGATGGGCGATCAACTGACCGGGAGCGTCGATCTTGCCGACGCCAATTCGACTGCCGGTACTATGTGCCTTGCCGACTTCGCTTTCAAATCCAAGGAATTCGGCATCGAGACGCGACTGTGTCTGAGTTCTGAGATCATTCGTCATACCGGCCAGAACAACGATCAGCTTATATCCTGCATCCACAGCCTTGCAAATCAGGCCGGTGTAATTGGCGGTCTTGCCGGACTGCACCTCACCGACGACCATGCCTCGGCGATCCCAGCGGCCGTGCTGGGCCGGATTGCCAATGTCGCCGAGTGTTGCATCAGTGATTTTATCCAACTTGGCAGTGACAGTCGAAGGCCAGATCTTTTCCTCTTCGAGGTATTGGCGGTAGCGTTTCCAGAAACTCCACTCAATTTCCATTTCCGCCTTGCGCGCCGGGAGCCAATTTACGTGTTTCCCATCTCTGAGTACGGCGGGGTCCGCCTGCCAAGTACTCACTTGGCTGAGAATGTCGCGGTGCAAAGCATCTTCGTCGATTTCTTCGGTCCGACCAATCTGGCGCTGCATCTGTGCTACGGCACTGATGTGTTGCTTTATCTGATCTGAATTTGGAGCGTCCTTGTCACGCAGGGACATCACTACATGCTTTTTCACTTCGTCGTAAAGGCTCATTGTCCCTCCCCTGATACTTCAATCAGCAACTGCTCTACAAATTCCGGGAAAAGATTGAATGGGTCCATTCCGAGTAGTCTTTTCTTGGCGTCCGCTGTGTTTATTCCCGAGTTGAGTAGGGCTGTGTAACTGCTTCGCAGCACGTTTCGCAGCACCTCCGGCGGAGAATTTTCATAAGGAACGTTGAACTTGTCAGGTTCCTTCGCATTTGTCACCAGAATGTGAGTAAGAGGGATGGATTCTTCGAGCATGCTGAGCAATGCGTCCACCTCTGATTTGTTGCCGGAACGATATGCCTGCTGTACCAGCGGATGGTCACGGTTGACCGAATAAAAACACTTGCCATGTCGTACCTTCTGCTCCCACAGAAAGACGAAATTCTGAGAATTCTGCCGAGCGATCACTTTTCCACGGTGCTGGAATATTTCGAGCGCACGCTCTCGGGTCAGCGAAGCAATCCGTTTTAGGTCGGCTTTGAGATAACCAGGCGGTTTTGCGCGTGACTTTTTCACGTCAATCTGCCATTCGGCGTCCATTGAGTTCGGGAGGTCGATCTGGATTCGTGCCAGCTTGTGAAGTTCGTCCTTCTGAAAACCCAGACCAAGCCAGTCACCCCCGACGAGAAGTCGTTCGTTCCGATAGACATAAAACCCCTGTTGCGCATTCCAGCCGTTTGGACCGCCACCCCGTCTGAGAGAATCCTGTGTTGTTTTGGACTGGTGCGGAAGTATGTAAGGCAGCACAGTCAGCTCCTTAGCCTTACAGATGAGCTTTTCCACTGGCAACTCCTGCGTCGCCTTTTCACCTTTCAGGTACGGGTCCCAAGCTGTTATTGGATTCCCGTTTAGCATGATCTTCAACCGATTCGGTCGCTCCAAATATCGATGAAAGACCATCTCCAGATGCTGCTTGACGCCGTCAATCGCATCAAGAAAGCGCTTGTAAGCCTTGTCGTCGTCAGAATGCGTCTGTCCGGTAACCCTGTCCATTTTCTCCCAGAGAACAATGGTTCCCATATCCGGTATTGTCTCATTCAGAAGCGTTAAGGGCATCGGCTCAATCGTCTTCAGAACGCGCCACTGTCTGGTCTTGTTCACATAATCGAGATCCCAGCAACGCGCCACAATCTGGCCGTTCATCACCTTCGAAACGACGGTCAAGCGTCGGCACTGTGAGAATGATGCCGTCTTGAGACCAAGGCCGAAGCGGCCAAGGTCTTTTGGCGAACGCTCATCCAGCGGACTCTGGCTGCCAGGGCGCATTGCCGCAATCAATTCGTCTTCTGTCATCCCCTCGCCATCGTCCTTGATGGTGATGCGAGAATCCGTGCCATCCCATTCAAAATGAACCCAGACGTTCCTAGCATTTGCCGCAATACTGTTGTCGATGAGATCTGCGATCGCGGTACGAAGGCTGTATCCGAACGCACGCAACGACTCGACGAGCGCAGATGGTTCAGGTTGCGCCAGATCGTATTCGGGTTCCGAGGTCATGTCTTTATCGATCACGGAAGAATGCCTTGATTAGTCGTTTCTGAGCTTCTGGATTTTTGATTTCGCATTCCCACATGACGAGTTGGCTCCACTGCAGCTCCTTAAGTTGTTCAGCAACCTGCTGATCACGTCGGATGTTCGAATCGAATTTACGCTGCCAGAAATCAATTCGCGATTTCGGTGTGTACGCATACCGGCACCCTGCGTGCCGATGCCAGAAACAGCCATGCACAAAAACGACTGCCCGGTGACGGGGGAGAACGATGTCGGGTCTTCCCGGCAGCACAGTATTGTTAAGTCGGAACCTGTAGCCCATACGGTGCAGCAGCGACCGTACTGCCAGTTCCGGCTTCGTATCCTTTGCCCGGATACGCGACATGTTCCAGCTTCTGCGCTCCTTGGTGAGTGAATCCATCACACATTGCTCCCTGACTGTTTGAGCACATCGAGAACGATCTCGCCAATCTGCCTTGCGAGCAGCGGTGGAACTGCGTTTCCGACCTGAATGTATTGGGCCGTACGAGGTCCGCAGAAGAAATAGTTGTCTGGAAACGTCTGCAGCCGCGCGGCTTCTCGAACTGTCAAACTGCGGCACTGCAGAGGATCGGGGTGAATATAGTAGTGCCCGTCCTTAGAGATATGTGAAACGATCGTGGTACTCGGTCGGCTTGCTACCTGAACGCGAAAACGGTCGCTGAAATGTCCGTCCGTAATCGCGTTCTCAACGTTTACGTGATCCGGAAGCAGGTCCGTCGGAAACTGTCTCAGATGTGGTGTCACGTTATGAAGTGCAGCGTAGCTCGACGCGTACATGTAACGGAACAAATCCGATTTCATGTGCGACCGGCTCGCGTGATTGCAAACACCACCAATCCGGTCGTCGCAGAACCATTTTGATTTGTACCCACACGAGATTTCGTGTTTTACGAATTCACCTCCCCGGTCCGATCGCGGGACTACAATTTTGCAGAGATTGTGACGAATAAGATCACTTAGCTGCTCGCAGTCGGCCTTCCGTGTACCTGCGTTCGCCCAGCGACTCTCAACTTCTCCGTTCAAACAGGATTTCCATGCCTTCGCCGAGTCGTCGCTCGCTGGCGACAGACCGCTGCGAAGTCTCGGCAAACCATCCAGCACTTTTGACGCGGCAACCAGGGGCTGTCGACTCAATATCTTGGGATTCACTGAATCAATGTCGTCCCTTATTCCCAGCAGGATGATGCGGTGACGTGCCTGTGGAACACCGTAGTGTTCCGTCTCGATGACGGCTCCGTGCAGATCACCATTTCCAAAGACGCGATTTTCGCATAGCGAATAGATACGGTATTTACCCTTGCGAACGCGTTGGACGCTCCGCCCCTCTCGTATTACTGCCTTGGCAGGATCGCGGAGGTCATCAAGGATACGATGGAACATCCGGTCCTTGCCGAGCGTCGCAGACAGCAGTCCCTTGACGTTTTCCATCACGAATACTGCTGGTCGATGCTCCGCCAAGATCTGCAGGTACTCGACATAGAGATGCTGGCGGACATCTTTAGCGGGGTCATAATCCGGATTACCTTGGTTCCGTGAACGACCGGCAATTGAATAAGCCTGACAGGGAGGGCCACCGATTAGTACCCAGTCCGTCACCTTGCCGATGGATTTGCTGATCCGTTGATGGACATTCTGGTGCGGTTCACCCCCCGGACCAAGGGTCGTGTTCCAGCAATGAACCGAAGATGCGTCAGCCTGATGCGGATACGCGTCGTAAAGTGATTTCAGACTGGTTTCACCGCGAACGTGGCGGAAATATTCATCTGGAACCAAGGGGCCAAACTGCCGGAAAAAGGATCGGAGCCGCAGTGTTTCACAGGCAATCGCATCCTTTTCGATGGACAGTGCCACGTCGAAAGCAGCTTTCCCGGCGTCGTCAAGAACAGCCGAAAACCCCTCGCTCAAGCCGCCGGGACCGGCAAAAATATCGACGATCTTGATCATCTATGCTGGTATCCGTCGGGAATCTGAAAGCGATGGTTCTCAGGGAAACGGGCATAAGACTCGTCGAAGGATTCATCACTTTCTTCATCGAATACGTCGGAAAAGCGCTTGCAGAAGAGCAACGGAAAGATGTAGGTTCTGAAATCGGCAGCATCGACCTGGTCGCGCAGAGTGTTGGTGGATTCGCAGAGGTGGTTGCAATGCTGATTCAGCTCAAGGGTATTCATTTCAATGAGCCGCCCTTCGATGCGAGGATGACGGTTTGTCGGTCCGAGTGGCAGGTAGCTCGTTTGCGATATTTTAGCACCAGCCGCTCCTAGTCCGCTCAGCCTTGATGTCGTGACCTTGCTCACGCAAGGGCAGCCACAATACGGGAAATCGTTAGGATTGAAACGCCGACGGTTTCGGCCAGAGCCGGCGTGGAATAATTGTCGGTGCCGATCAGCCGAAGGACGGTTTCAAGTCGCTGGTGAATCTCAAGGGTCTGCTGGTGAGGCATGGGCAAGCTCCATCATTTTCCCCTTGTCTATCCGGTGGTGATAAACATGTCAAGCGGCTCACGTTTAAGGGCTTACGGAACGGGAACGCGGACAGGCCGATGAGCAAGCCCGGGTGGAGAGCACCGCGAAATTCTGCGAAAGCTGGCTGGCCGGGTTATCTTGACCTGCCGTGGCCGTTGTCATGCCCGAGGTTCGAGGAAATGAACCTGCGAGAAGACGCCTGGACTTCTTCGTCCGACGCGAAGCGTTGTTTTACACCCGGTGTTGAGGTTGAAGATAGATCACTGACTCCAGCGATTCGATGGACTTGCTGATCACATAAGGGCGGAGCGGATGATTGTCTGCATAATTTCGACGTCGGTCTTTTGACGACTCCGGGATCTTCTGTTTCAAAGTGCAAATGTCAAACAGCATTTCCGTGCGAAGCAGAGAAGGTCACTTCTGAGTGTGATTTTGCCAGAATTCTGAAGATACGCAGCTCCGGAAGAACAATGCTGCGTACGCATGGGTATTCAGAACGGAGAACTTGCTCGTCGAGTTTTAGGCCGCCTTCCGCTCAAATGACTTCACCAGCCCACCCACGTACGATCGGACAACAATCTCATCACGATCTACCGTCATAACTTCTTCAGGCACAGTCGCCAGCGGTGGAAGGTGATCCCGTTCCGTGTGTGATCGACGCGTGTTGTAATACGCGGTAAAATCTGACATCAAATGATCGAGATGCCGTTTTCCGAAGATGATGAACTTCTTCAGGCACTCATGCTTCAATGTGAAGATGACACGCTCACAACGTCCATTCAGATTCGGCGATGCCTTAGGTAAAGGATTGTGCGCCACGCCCTTTGACTTTAGTTTATTCACAAACTCCTGCGTAAACTTCGTATCCCGATCATGCATGACGATGGTGGGCTTCTCATCGCGTTACAGTGTTTGACTGAGAAAAGTCTCAGTCTGTTCAGCCACCCAGGCGGAATTCGGATGGGCTGTCGAGCCGAAACGCGAGTCGTGATTCTACGCTTAGATCATGCAGACACGCTGCGCTTTCTATTCGCATCGATTCGGCAAAGCTCCAAGCTCCGTACACTGTGTACTAGACAACACTCAAATCATTCAGGCTTGCAATAGTTGCAAAAACCTCGCAACCGATGTACAGTGCACAAAGGACAGTGATCACGTCTGCAGTCTGGTCACAATGTCAGTCAACAGACTGCCGATTCGCAGTAAATTTATAGGCAGCACCCCATGTCAGTGCATAGTGTCGTGCTTCAGTATGCCGCATTATTTGGACTTGGCCTCGGCACTCTCGTGGCCACGGAGCCCGGTACTTCGAAAAGCTACTCCCAACAAGACAGAGAGCAGGCGCTGCAGAGGGACGTGTCGTTCGTGAGTCCACCGGAGGTGAAAGCGGGGGGCAAATATACGACTGCGGATCTTCATGTCGTAGAAGTCGTGAACACATTCAATGGCATACCCCTGCGGCACCGCTCGTACGATTGTGGGCTAGTCGGACCAACGATCCGCATCCGGCCGGGTCAGATCTTGAAGGTGAATCTCCAAAACGACTTAGCTGAAGAACCGAATACTGGACATGATGCCAGTGGTCCGCATGCTTTCAATACTACGAATCTGCACACACACGGCTGGCACATTTCGCCCGAGAGTCCTGCCGACGATGTTTATCGCCAGATTGCCCCCGGTGATCGGTATTCGTACGAGTTCCAGCTCTCGGCCAAGCATCCCGCAGGAACGTTTTGGTATCACCCACACAAGCACGGTTCAACCGCGTTGCAGTTGGCTAGCGGAATGAGCGGAGCGCTAATCGTTGAGGGGGGGCTGGACGATATTCCCGAGATCCGAGCCGCTCAGGAGCAAATCATGGTCTTTCAACAATTCACGTATAAGGAATTGAAGGGAGAGCCGGCGGTCATTGACGTCGATGGTTTGTACGAAGGTGATGGAGACATCATTCAGGCAATCAACGGTATTGTGACACCGACCATCGTAATGCGCCCGGGCGAAATTCAACGTTGGCGAATAATTCACGCGGGCACATCCGAGGCGATGAGACTTGACGCCGAAGGTGTCAGCTTTTGGGAGATTGCAGTTGATGGACTGGCTACCGGACGAAAAGTGGAGATGAACTCGCTCCGACTTTACCCGGGTTATCGCACGGACGTCCTCGTTCAGGCTCCACTTAAGCCGGGTGTCCGGCTCGTTTACACGCGATTGCGTGAAAGTCGTGAGGCCCTGAGTGAACGGCCGTTAGCACGCAGCGACGTGCTCCGAATTTTGGTGGAGGGCGAACCACTTCCGATGAAGTTCCCATCGGACAATGCCCTCCATCAAGTGGCGGCATTCACCGACACGGACGTTCCTACGGACGGAGAGATTGTCCGCACTCGTCAACTGACCTTCTCGCAAACACTGCCGCACACCTTTCTGATTGATGGGGTGCCGTTCAACGAGAACGACATCCGGCATCGACCTGTCGTTGGCACAGCGGAGGAGTGGGTGCTCACGAGTGCGAGTGGAACGCATCCATTCCATATCCACGTCAATCCGTTTGCCATAAAACCGAGCATCGAGGGACAACCTTGGGTTTGGAGAGACACCATTGTCGTCGAGCGCAATCGGCCGGTGACGATTCGTATGAGGTTCAATGAGCACACTGGCAAGACCGTACTACATTGCCACAACCTCACGCACGAAGACTGGGGAATGATGCAAGCGATTCAGATTGAACCCGCCATCTCGTCGGCGAGCGAAGAGCAGAGTACGTCGGCTACAGGCGAAACTGCTCCAGCTTGGGAGGCGCGTGATCAGCAAGGGACAACTTTGCGGAGTGCTGACCGGGCGGGACAGACTCAGTTGGTCGTGTTCCATCGCGGAATGAATTGCCTGCACTGCGCCGCACAGCTCCAAACGCTGCGAGACCAACATACTGTGTTGCAGCGGGCTGGGCTGCAAGTTGTCACGATTAGCCCGTACCTACCGGAAGACTCCGCAGACATCAAGACGCTAATGCAGTTTCCGTTTCCGGTGTTGGTCGATCCGGAGTTGGTCAGCTTTCGCCGCTACGGTTGCCTGGACGCTGAAGGCGAACCGCTGCACGGTCTTTTTGTCGTGGACCGCAACAATCGGCTCAAGTTCAAACGTATCACTGAAACGGCCATTGAAGACCCCGTGCGTCTGGTGTTGGAAGGCCTGAACCTGCAACCGAAAGGAGATTCGCAATGATGCTTCAACTTCGTCTTTGGATCACATTCATTGGACTGCTTGTCGCTGTGGCGCCGACCTGTGTCGTCGCACGTGATGTGACGATTAGAATCGTCGGTCAAGGGGCGAATGCAAGGTACATCGAAGAGGCGTCGGGGGTGACGCAGCAACTCCCCGTCAAGGTAGCGATTGGGGACAAGATTACTTGGAAGAATGAAGGAAACCGAACTCACACAGCCACCGCAGAGACTTCAAATAGCGAAATGCTTTTTGACACCGACAATATCGATCCAGGCGATTCTAGCGCTCCGGTTGAAATGACGAAGGAGATTTTCACTAAGGCTGGGGGAAAGCCGGGTCTGCCGAAGGAGATACGTTACATCTGCTCAATCCACGATCCGCCGATGTTTTCGACAATAATCCTGTCAGAACTGGCCGAAGAATCCCGCCAAAGTCAACGCCGCTCGCGTGAAGATCGTGAAAAAGCTGAAGAAACAAGCGTGCGAGTACGGCGCGACATTACAAAACTTTCTGACGCCGAACTGACGGCTTATCGCGACGCTTGGCGCTCACTGCAAGCCAGCGGTGAGTACTCCTCTATCGCCGGTTACCATGGGTGCCCCGACTATTTCTGCCACGATCCGCGCGAGCACAACATCTTCTTGCCGTGGCATCGAGAGTATCTGCTGAGGCTGGAAGCCGCGCTTGGCGAGCCACTTCACTATTGGGACTGGACGTCGGAGCAGTCGCAGACCTCCGGGATCCCACATGCATTCCTCGATCGGACGTATATCGCGGGTGATGGAACGACACAGGCAAATCCACTGTTGGCTTTTCGCTTCCGCTGTCCTTCCAGTGGTCCTTCACAAACGACGACGCGATCAACCGATCCGCCTAGTCAACTCGGGCAACGAGCACGGGAGGTCAATACTGCATATCGATCGAGAAGCTACAGCTCAGTAAACGCGGCTATCGAGAGCCCGCCGCACAATTCTCTGCACGGCTGGGTTGGTGGCCAAATGGCAGCCACAACATACGCTGCGTATGATCCTGTGTTCTGGGCGCACCACTCTAACGTTGATCGTCAGTGGGCGAGTTGGCAAATCGCTGGCGGTGCTGATCCTACGCCGACTGAGCTTCGACTACCGCTGCGAGGATTTGCCGGCAAAACGGTGAACGATGTCAAGACGATCTCGTCTTTGGGGTACGCTTATGATCGCTACGACCGAATGCCTACACGCGAACCGGATCAGGAGTTCCAGTTGGCTCTTGGCGACGGAGAACTCGAAGGCATGACCAATGGAGTAGGGAAGACGTTCCAGATCAGTAAGGAAAACTTCGAGGCCGCAGCGGATGGTTCGGGATCGGGACCACTCAGTCTGTATGTTACGGGACTTCCGGCACATCCAGCCGACTCGTTCTACGTGTACGTCTTCGTAAATCAGCCAGACGCCACCCCTGCCGACGCGACGCCAGAGAACGCTAGCTTTGCGGGCACGTTTGCGGTGTTTGGCGGGCTCCACGGCGGTGGACAGCCGGCGGCAGTCCACGAGCCTGCAGGCCCGCAACGGGTGATGGAACTGTTTGGGAATCAGTCGGGCCGATTACGAATGTCGATCTCGACAGTTACACTCGTGGTAACAGACAGCACGAAAACGATTGTGGCCCACGAGGACATTCCGTTTGATGGTGTAAGGCTCGAGCGTGAAGCCGCAGCAGCCACTGAATCGGAGGCGACCGACACTCCCGACAGCGGCAAGCTTTTCGTTGGCACCTCGAACCGCGAGTCCTATGACGAGGCCTATCAGAACGCCGTCAATGATGCGCAAGAAAAGCTTGGCGGTGGGGCGGATCGGCTGGTCCACATCAAGGTGGTCTCAGTCACCGGCGAACGTGGTGGCATTACTGGCCGCCGATCTTTGACCGTGACAATCCGTGCGTGGCTGAAATAGCCTCCGATCGGCATCTTTCGGGTCCAAACCACCAGGGATCTCACCATGCTCCGTCTCGTCTGCCTGTTGTATGACGACGTCGAGTCGCTAGATGTCGTCGGACCATACGATGTGTTCAGCATGGCTAATGTCGTCAACGGGTCGCCACTGTTCTTGCTGACAACCGTCAGTGAGAACAGTGGATTGATTCGCTGCCTGGGAGGACTGGGGATCACGGCAGACCACCAAATCGGTTCGTTGCAGTTGGGAGGCGACGACATTCTGTTGGTGCCCGGTGCTCCCCCCTCAGTGATCGGGCAGTTTCCCAAACGTTATCCAGCAACAGTCCGCTGGTTGCAGACCCAATCTCCGCGCTGCCGTGTCGTCGCTTCGGTTTGCTTTGGCGCGTTGATCCTCGGTCAATCGCAACTTCTGGCACGACATCGCGTTACCACCCATCACCAGGCGCTAGCCGCGCTGAAGCAGATCGAACCTAACGCTCAAATCATCCCCGGTGCACGCTATGTCGACGCACGTCCCGAGGCCAATATTGCGTCATCCGCTGGAGTTTCTTCCGGCATCGATCTGGCATTCTACCTGCTGCGGGAACTTGCAGGGGACGCCGTCGCGGTCCGCACATCGCAAATCATGGAATACAACCACACCACAAATTTCGCGCCGCGGTGAATTCGTTTGCCGCTGAACCCGGAGTCAATCTCACTCGAAATGCGGAGAGCCGTATGTTTCGTCATTTGCGTGTTAAGCTGGCACTGATTTGTTGGGTATCATTCGGCAGTTTCTTCGGCAGCACTTCAAGCAGACTACTTGCGCAGCCGCCGTTAGAGGCCCAAACGCCAATTAGTGTACAAACTCATGATGGAAGTTTCTCTGGGCGCTGGGTGGATTCAGGCAGCGAACGTTGGATCGGCATCCAATTGGAGGGCGATTCAGTGACAACATGGATTCCCGTCGACGCGATCGTGACGGTGAGGTCGTTTCCGGGAGGAGAGCAGCCGCCTCTTGCAATTAAAGCCCCCGAATTCCGACGACGATCAAAGTCCGTTGCCAAGGAACCAGGATTGGAACCAATTCCACAAGCTGTAAGAGAGTTGCACGTGGATGTTTCTGACGACCACGCTCCAGCCGAGATCCGGATTGAGGTCGGCGGAGTCGATGTTGCATCCGAGTGGCGAATCGAAGTCGCGGCGAGAGTCGATCTACCTGAAGCAACCCTAGAAGTCGTGTTGCTTGGAGGAGTCAACACGGAGCGACTACCAGGCTTTATTCGCGCCCGCCCTCGCCAGGACACCATGCTGCGGTTGCCAGCTCGGGCAGCATTCTCGGTTCCGATTCCTGCGCTAGCTGCCGGTCAGACGCGAACTTTCAAGCTCCCAGTGTCTACGGCCTCAGGCGAACCCTGTGGACTGCTCGCCACGCTCTCAAACGCACTCCCAGCTCATGGAGAACCAGCGATGGTGGGACCGGTTACCCTTTATGAATCAAGTTATGCGCTTTGGCAGGTCGACGAGCGCGGCCTCAGTCGGGGCAACTCATTGTTGGATGTTCGGATCGAATCGCTCCTCAAGCGATCTCAGTTTCAGGAGGCGGCGGACACGGTCGACAAGACGATTGATCGTCTCCGTCGTGCCGGAGCCGCCAAGCATACGCGACTGGATCATGTGCTGGACCTGTCGGTGCTTGAGGCTCGGGGAGCCTCGGCAGTTCGCGATGCTACAAATGATGCCGCACCACAGGTGACAGTTCGCGGCGTTATTCGCTTCACCGACGTAGCTGGCACCACGCATCCCGTACCGCACGTGCGTGTCGAATTGTGGGACGAAAACCTAATAAACGATACGCTTGTCGCGCATGCACAAACCGACGCAAATGGTCACTACGAGTTCATCGTTCCAATCGTTCCCCCAGACCTTCCGGACCTGTATGTGCTTGCCCGCGCCGAGAATGATCGGGTCAGGGTCCGCGAATTTGATCTCGATCGTACTTGGGCAATTGACTCACTACCGGCTCACGCCGACGTTCCCGCCAACACCACCCTCACTATTGATCTGACGGCCAGTAACGATGAAATCAACCTCCCCTCGAATGCCGCTTTCGAAGTATTTGCGGCCACGGACGCGATTGGACGTTACGTGGTGGGCTTAGGACAGCCGCAGCCACGGCGGCTCACCGTGCAATACCCCCGCCCAGGTGATGCATCCGATTACCTCAACGACGTCATTCGGCTAGGAGGCACTGACGCGCACGATTGGGATAACATACATCACGAGTACGGGCATCACTTGCAAGCAGTGTTCGGCATGGCCAATTCTCCGGGCGGTCCACACTTACTAGCCGAGAATCTGTGCAATTCCGGTGGAAAGAGCCACGGAGTAAGGCTGGCCTGGGGCGAAGCTTGGCCGACTTTCTTCTCAATCATGATGCACCGCGACAAGAATCTGTCGATTCTAGGCATCCCGAATCTGGGTGACACACGTTATACCGACACTAAGCCAAATGGTGTGCACTTGGAGTATGACTTGGAGTCCGCTATCGGCGGAGGCGGCTTTGGCGAAGGCAATGAAGTCGCCGTACAGCGCGTTCTGTGGGACTGTTATGACGCCGGGGGGACGGAACGAGAAATGTTGGCGTTGCCGCCCGCAGCTTTACTGCAATTGGCGATTTCGACACATCCTTCTGAGATGTCGACATTTATCGCAGCTTTGTCCAATACACTTTCGAGCACAGAGCGGCAGCAGCTTGGCATGATCTGCACAGAGCAGGAGCTCTCGCCAACTCTGCAGTCGCCTGCTGACGGTTTTACATATTCAGGCGGTTTGTTACCGACGTTTGCTTGGAGCATGCACACGGGATGCAGCATCGCAGGAACGCAACGGTTTAGAGTTCGAGTTTTCGATTCCGCTAACGTCGAGCGCTGGCGTTCACCCCTCCTGCAGTCTCTGAGTATGACACCAACACCAAATGACCTCCAACAGATCTTTGGTGGCCCCGATGGAGAATTGTTTTGGAGCGTTGACGTTGAAGATGCGAATGCTCCTGCAACGGGACCGTATCAAAGCGAGTCTCACCGACTTGTCGACGCATTCACTCCTTGAAACCAACGGGCAAGTGTATTGTTTCCATTTGATCTCGCGCTTTCCAAAATATGCACTAATGTAAAGTACGTGCCGGACAAGCAGTTCCATCGGTTTTCGACAACTGCATAGTGCAATCACGAATACTTTCTGAGTCAGATGTGCACGCTTCAACCAGTAAAATGCTGCCAGTTTGCTTCAGATAAAACTTCATTGCTCGCGAAGGTGATTCCCTATGCAAAGGCTTTTCAATCTGACGGACATTCTTGCGTTTCTCCAATGGGAAATTGAACTGACTCGGGGCACTCTGGTGGAAATCCTGAAAGAATTAGTCAGGCTCGTTGAATTCAAAATCAATCCGCAGGCATTCATGACCGAATCCTTGAAGCTCATTGACCGGACTCTGAACGAACTGGTTATTGACCGGATCAATTATGAGAAGCTGGAAGGCCAGGTCTACGAGATGCGACTCTTCGAGGAGAAGGAGGTCGAAGAGTATATGAGCCGGTCGAACGAACTGCAGATAAACTACGATCGCACGCCATATGACTTCATCCCGTTTGATTCCGGGGTTGAAAAGGGCATCGCGGAGAAGCTCGATTCCAGCGAGGCCGTTAAATTCTTCTCCAAACTCTCCGGTTGGTTCAAGATCGCGACGCCCCTAGGCAACTACAACCCCGACTGGGCCGTCGTGCTGGAGCGAGACACCAAGTTGTACCTCGTCCGCGAAACCAGAGACACCCACGATCGTGACAAACGCCGCGACATCGAGAACCGCAAAATCGACTGCGGCCGCGCCCACTTCGATGCACTGGGCGTCGATTACGAAGTCGCGACGAACGTTCAGGAAGTGCTTACACCGAGGGCCAAATGATGATTCAGCCAACTCGCCTGCTCATTCGGCTCACGCCCGGCCCCTTACGGCCGAAGCTCGGAGTCTCGACACTCAATGAATTGCGTGGCGGTCCGGAGACGTTGTTGCGATGGCTGGAAACGCAGTTGGGACTTCCTTCCGTAGAGAATCATCGTGCAAGCTGCGTCACTGAATACGCGTCCGCACTGGATTCCATAACGGACTCGGTCATCTCGAAAAGCATGGCCAACGATCGATGGGCTACGGCTTGCGAGTTGCTTTCCCGCCGCGATGAATTGCTGCTCAGCGGATGGGACCAAGCCGAATTAGAGGGTCTTCCCGATGTCGTGCGGGAAATGGCACGTGCCGCGAACGGACGCAGGTTTGTCTTTCCCAGTGCGTCAGAGCGGATTAGCAGGATTGTCGATGCTCTGGAAGACGGGCAGCAGCTTCCTGATCACGTTTGTATCTTGGCTGACGGTGCCGACCGCTGGCCGAAACGATGGCAAGCGGTGCTCTCCAAAATGAATCTGGAGGCGTTCACCGAAGTACCATCGGCTGCCGCCGACGGTACTGCTCTACGATATGCACAGAGTGTCGTGCGTGGGGAGCAGGCATCAAAAGTTGAGCCGGATCCCAGTCTTCGGTACGTCCACACGCTCAGTCAGACAGCGGCGGTCGAATTCGTAGCCGCAACCCTCGCTCACAAGCGCGATCAATTGGAACGGACGGTCATTCTCTGCGAAGACGATCAATTGGCGATGCAGCTCGACGCATGTCTAATGCGGTACGGATTGCCGACGATGGGTGCATCGGCATGTTCTCCTGCGCATCCGGTCTTGCAGGTCTTGCCGCTGAGTCTTCTTCTCTGCTGGCAGCCGGTCGATCCGCAATGCCTGCTCGACTTTCTGACTTTGCCGGTGGGACCAATCCCACGTCGAGCCGCAACCGCGTTAGCCAATGCGTTGACTGTTGAGCCTGGGCTCGGCAGCAGTGAATGGCAGGCAAGTTTTGAAGCGATTTGTTCGGCCGAGAACGATCTGGACGGAAAGCTCCGGGAACGGCTCGAAGAATGGCTGTTCTGCAATCGCGTGAATCAGAACAGTGCCATTTCGACCAAGCTGGTTCGCAATCGATGTGCCTCCGTGTCACAGTGGGCCACTGGTCTCGCAATCGTCATGGAGGCCGAAGAAGAGCCGCAGTTGCTGTTGCTACACGCTCTTCGCGTTGCCGCTGGTCAGGCAGCTCTACTCGGCGAACTGGCGCAAAGTCAGGGGAGCGAATTGAGTGAGCCTCAGTTGTCGCGACTGATCGAAGAAGCGTTATCGACAGGTGTGGAAGCTATAGGAGCGATCGAGGCCGCCGGTGGCCCGATTCGCGTTCGTTCGCTCTCCGAGATTGTCGATTCGTGTTACCGAGTGATTTGGCTCGGGTTGGGCACAGGCGACGCTTCCGCTTGTCGTTGGTCTACTGATCAACTGGAATCGCTTCGAATTCTGGGTATCGAAGTCGACGACGGAACCAAGTCACTGACGTCACTCCGTATCGCCGAGGCTCGCGGACTTTGTCATGTCGAAAACTCGTTGCTTGCCATTTTGCTGCCTCAAGACATGGAAAAGCGATGGCATCCGGTTTGGCTGGCCATAAGGACGATACTAGTCTCCGGAGCATTGGAGCACACACCAGTGCTGGAGAACCTCATTGTGCGTGACCTTGTTTCATCGCTCGAACCCTTTACGTTTGCGACTGAGTCGGCCGAAGTTAAACCGCCTCAACCCCTTCGTCCGGTCTGGTCTGTCGATCCTGCGTTGTTGAGTGATCGTGACACCGTTTCGGCAACCGAGTTGGAAGACCGCCTGGCTTGCCCTCTTAAGTGGGTGTTGCGACACAGGGCCAATCTCCGTCCAAGTTCGATCGCCCAACTCCCGGATGATTACCGACTAAAAGGCAGCTTCTGTCATAAGATCCTGGAGTACGCCTTCAACGATGGCGGAGAGTTGCCACCGGTCGAAGAAGCTGTGGCACAAGTTGAACGACTGTTCGATGAGCGACTTGAATTGGATGCCGCACCGCTGGCTCAGTCTGACAAGTACCGCGAGCGACAGTCACTCCGAAGAGAATTGGCTCATGCCACACGAGTCCTGATTGGTACGCTTGCAAGCGGCGGATATCGCGTCAAAGGCATCGAAGTTGAAGTTCAGGGCGAAGCTTTTGGCAAGCCTCTCGTAGGATCAATCGATTGTCTGATTGAGCATGTAGACGGCAACGAAGGCATCATCGACTTCAAATATGGTGGCAAGAAGTACGAGCGAATGATTGCGGATGGTAAATCCGTCCAGCTCGCTACCTATGCGTACAACAGGTCGATCGAAACAGGTCGTTTTCCTGCAGTCGCCTACCTGATACTGGCCGATGGCCTTCTCTTAACGCCATCAGGCGGGCCGATCAACGGTGATGGCAGCCGCACGGTCGTCGACGGACCAGGAATTCGCGCAGTGTGGGAACAATTCCAAGCCGCAATAACAGACACTGAAGAGTGGCTGACGACCGACGGTCAGATTCCGGCTCGACCGCTCCAGGGTTCAGACGATTGGCCCGCGGGCGCGACCATCGTCCTCGAAACGAACCTCAAGCCGAACGAAGTCCAAACTGTTTGCAAATACTGCGACTACCAACATCTTTGCGGGCTCAGGCAACTCACATGACAAACGTACTCGAAGTCGTCCGCGCAGGTGCCGGCTCTGGCAAAACCACGGATCTTTGCGACACCGTCGCGAAGGCAGTCGCCAGTGGTCTTGACCCAGCCCGAATTCTCGCGACCACTTTCACCAAACGGGCGGCTGCCGAGTTGAAGGGGCGGGTACAGGCAAAGCTACTCGAAGACAGCGGCCATGCACATGCAGATCGCTTGGAGTTAGCCGCGATCGGAACCGTTCACAGTGTCGCTCACCGTTTACTGCGTCGATATGCTGTTGAACTCGGATTGTCGCCTCGGCTGGAAGTATTTGAGCAGGGAACGGAGAGCGGACTGAGTGATCTGCTTGTAACAATTCCGGCGGCGCGATGGGACGCCTTGTCTCAGCATGCAGACCGATTGGGCGTGACGAATCTGCCAGGTCAGATTCTGTCTCTTCTTTCGGCAAAACGTGGCAACCGAATCGAGAATGAAGTATTCGGTAGTCAGTTGGCGGCAGGTGCCGACCGCGTCTGCGAGCTGCTTGCCCCAAATGGACCGGCGGCAGAAGCGTTACCCGTGACTCACCTGCATGCTCTTGCCGAAGTTGCCTTGGCGCAAATCGAGGCATTGGTTAACGACACCACCAATGACACGACAAAAGCCAAGCGGACTCTCCGTCGTATCACGTCGTCACACGGGGCGTTGTGGGCATCGTATATTGACGCGATGGCAATCAAAGCAGGCAAAAAGTCTGGAGCACACGGCTTGTTGGACCCGCTGCGATTGCACGCAGGAGACGTGCGGAGAAATCCCCAGCTACACGAGAATCTGAAAGAGTTCGCTCAGCTACTTGCGGAAGAGACGCTTGCTCTTGAGGTGGAGTACGACGCGTACAAAGCAGAACGGGGTTTGGTTGACTTTACCGATCTGGAAACGCTTTTGCTGACACTACTTGAGGACGAGTCGCTGAAATCAAGATTGTCGATGGATTATGACCTTGTCCTCGTTGATGAGTTTCAGGACACCAACCCGCTTCAACTGGCGATATTTCAATGTTTGCGAACGATTGCCCCCAGAAACCGTTGGGTCGGCGACGCACGTCAGGCCATTTACGGATTCAGGGATACTGATCCGCGTTTGGTTTCGGAAGTTTGGGATCGAGTGCCCGAAAAGTTTCGGACCACACTGCCGAACAATCATCGAAGCCAGAAAGGTCTGGTAGAGCTTGTCGGTGAATTATTTGCACCGCACTTTGACGAAGATCCTCGCCAACAACCGCAGAAACCTGCCGCGACAAGAGGAATTGAACGATGGCTCTTCGGTTCAACGAATAGTCAGAATGACGCATTGTCCCTTGGGTGTGGCCTCGCTCAGTTGCACAACGAGGGCATCCGCTTCGGAGACATCGCAGTTTTGGAGCGTGGCAACGCCCAGTTGAAAGCGCTGGCAACTGGGTTAGATGAACTCGGGATTCCGTACCTTATTGAGAGTCCGGGACTATTCTCAACGCGGGAAGGCGAACTTCTCCTTGCCGGTCTTCGATTGGTTGCCAATCGGAATGATTCGCTTGCAGCGGCAACGGTTCTCCATCTTTCCACTGATCCGAACGAAACGACTCCAAAATGGCTTTCCGATCGTTTGCAATCGCTTTCCGACTCACAGATCGATCCGGAAACCGGTAAGCCGATATTTCGAATGCCGTGGCAAGAGCACGAACTTCTGCTTCCCCTTGAAGCGATCGACTTCCGCAGTCTCGCTCCCTCACTCGTCCTTCAGCAAGTCATCGAAGCACTGAGTTTGCCGAAACGAGTGCATGCCTGGGGAGACTCAATCCGTCGATGTTCAAATCTGGACTCGGCGACTCGCCATGCGCGAGACTACGAGGAAGTCGCCATTTTGGGAAGCGGCAGCGCAACGCTTTCTGGGCTGATTCTCTACTTTGAACAACTTGACGCAGACGAAAATGACCTGCGGTTTACTTCGCAAGGGCACGATGCCGTAACGTTGCTGACGTATCATGCAGCGAAAGGTCTTGAATGGCCGGTCGTCGTCTTGAGCGGACTGAATTCCGACCGTGATTCCAATATGTGGAAGCCGGTCGTACGCAGCCCGTCGTTCGAAGAAGATCCGTTATTGAATAGAGAAATCCGGCACTGGATCTGGCCCTTTGGAATGTCTGACGGACCATTTCCAAAAATCAAGAGCGGCAGCGGGCTTGAACTCGATGCTCTGGCGTCACCCGAAGGTCAGGAACAGACGGTTCGCGAGCGCGAAGAAAACCTGCGATTGCTCTACGTAGGCTTTACTCGCGCGAAAAGCAAACTCGTTCTCGCCCATCGAAATGGAAGTTGCCAATGGCTTAATACGCTGACCAATGCGGACAACTTGCTGGACCCTGGACTAGATCCCGGCGAACATCCGGTCAGTGGCATCGACACGACGCTTGTAATTCGACATCTCAGTCACGATGACGTCGACCAACACCGCTTTCAACAATCCACTGAACAGACATGGTTTGCCGCACCGGCCGCGACGAATGCCAATGTAAGTCCCGCACGATATCATTCACCCAGTATGGCTGCGGCGGTTGACGGGATTGTACTCATTTCGACATCACTTCCCGGCGATCAGTTCTTTCCAACCAAAGCAGATGAAGCAACGTACGCACGGATCGGAAATGCTGTTCACAGCTACATGGCTTCCCTTCCGTCTCTTCGTGTTGCAAATGACGAACTGAAAACCAAAGTGGTCGAACGCTGTCTCTCAGCATTTGGGATCACCGGTTTGGTTCCTGCTTCGGTCATTGTTTCTGCCGGACAACGGTTCGTTGCATGGGTTGATGCCAACTATCCGCAGGCAACATGGCATACGGAAAAGCCCGTCAGCGGTCCTCGATCTCAAGGAGGCCAGTGGACCGGAACAATCGACTTATTGCTGAAACTGCCGACCGGTGAAGTCGTGGTCATCGACCACAAGAGCGCACCAATCCGTCGCAATGCCTGTACCGGGAAAGCTGCAGCATATGCTGGTCAACTTGCCGCCTACGAAGAAATTCTCCGAGACGGTGGCGAGACAGTCAGTGGCAAGTGGATTCACTTCCCGCTTGCGGGCGTCGTAGTTCAACTTGACGTCTGATGTCAATGCCACAGTGGATGAACAGGCATTTGCGTGGTTCACTCGTCCGCGCGATTCAATTACAGTGATTCCTGTCGTTGACTCGCGATTGAGCACCAAAGCTATGCCGCCTTCCGCTCAAACGATCTCACAAGCCCGCCAACGTATGATCTGACGACGATCTCGTCACAATCAACTGTCAGGACTTCTTCAGGCATTACAGCCAACGGTGGCAGGTGATCCCGTTCCGTGTGGGAACGATGAGTGTTGTAATACGCAGTGAACTCAGTCATCAGGTGATCCAGATGTCGTTTGCCGAAGATGATGAACTTCTTCAGGCACTCATGCTTGAGCGTAAAGATGACACGCTCGCATCGTCCATTCAGGTTTGGTGAGGCCTTCGGTAACGCATTATGCTGCACACCTTTCTGCTTGAGCTTGGTGATAAACTCCTGTGTGAACTTCGTGTCTCGATCATGCATGACAATCGCTGGCTTCTCATCCCGCGATGTTGTCTGCTCCAAGAATGCGTCAGTTTGCTCAGCTACCCATGCTGAGTTCGGGTGGGCAGTGCAGGGCGACACCATCAACTCACGTGTCGTCATACACAACCAGACCATCACATACAGTTCCTGAAGTCCTTTCCTGGTCACAGTCTTTACACTAAAGAAGTCGACTGCCCATAGTGTTTTGGCGTGTCGATCAATGAAGTTCTGCCAAGAGTCTGTTGTTCGATTGGGCCCCGGCTGAATTCCTTCTTCTTTCAAGATGTTACGAACGGTCTGACGGCTGATCTTCTTAATGCCGAGCTTTCGAAGCTCGCCCAGGATGCGGGTGTACCCAAACGACGTCGACTTCGCGATCTGAATGACCAACTCACGAATCTCTTTAGGTTTGCGTCGTCCGCTGCTGGCTGACGAATTCCGTTTCTTCGTCTGACCAGCATCCCGTAGCCAACGGTAAAACGTCGACGGACTGACGATCGTCAACAACTCTTCAATGGCTCGTCCCAGAGGCTTGCCGAGCTTCAGCAGTCG
Organism: Lacunimicrobium album; assembly: GCF_052161635.1. Taxonomy (GTDB): domain Bacteria; phylum Planctomycetota; class Planctomycetia; order Planctomycetales; family Planctomycetaceae; genus SXPC01. The sequence goes on along the minus strand of NZ_CP197413.1, from coordinate 387,386 downwards.
CTCGCGTTCGTGAGGCTTCGTGTGGATCTGACCGGGAACACGACTCCGCAGGATCTTGTTCTCTTCCTTCAGGAACTCGACATACCGGGCGAGTTCGCGGTCAGTGACAGAGGCGATCAGAGCCAATAGTGGGTGGAAAATCAGTGACATTCGGGTATCGTCGTAAATGTGTAATCTGGAGCGGTGTTGCAGTTTGTTTGTACCGCGCCTTGGACTCGAAAACCGCGCAGTTTGGTGGCTGTTTTTGATAGTTTTTTGAAGCTGTTTTTGACGGTCGCTACAGTCGGAATCGAGCAAGATTCAGAGCCGATTTTTAACGACTTACGTCTACCGTTTTACTACCGGATAATGGGCCTACTACCGCGACAAAATGCGACGATTTGCAACGAAATGCGACAGTTTGCAACAGATTGCGAAAGTGATAAAATAAGCTAAGTTCTTTTCATTCCTGCCGTTGCAGTTTTTTGGGTACGCGGCCTTCGGAACCGAGGGATCATAGGCATTCTGTGGAATGATCACCGGCATGCGATCATGGTAGCCCGACGCTGCGCCGACGGATGATGTCGTGAAGATGCTGTAGCTCTCCACTATGGATTGATCTTCGGGATTCGTCCATCGTTCCCAGACGCCCGCAAAGACGAACGGCTCGTTGTCGGGGAAGCGAAAGTGGTAAGGCTGCTTATCACGCCATTCGTACCAACCATCAGTGAGCACCAGGCAACGTCTTTTCTTCAACGGAGCTTTGTAGCTTTTGGCGATCTCTTCGCTGCGGGCATTGATCATTTTAAAGCCGACTTTGACGTCCTTCGCCCAGGGGGGAACGAGCCCCCAGCGGAGTGGTTTGGCGTGGCGTTTCCCGTCGATCAGCCGGATGACGGGATTCATTTGCGAGGGGGCGATGTTGTAGCGAGGTGTCCAATCGGCGTCGCGAATGAAGTTAAAGATCTCCTGCAGCTGTTCGGCGGTTGCTCGTAAGGTGTAGCGGCCACACATGTTGCACCAATTACCATAAAATGAGTTGACGCCCGTGCAGGTTTTGCCGATAAACTGGTCATATACGGGCGTGCATGGAGACGTGAGATGTCGACATTAGAAAATCTACGACAACAGCTAGGCAAACAAAAGCCTCGCATCACCCATGAGGCATTTTCCACGGGATGTGCGGAGCTCGATCGTCTTTTGCCTCACGGTGGTCTTCGGCCAGGCTGCGTCATGGAATGGGTCGGCTCAAAAAGCCTGTGCGAAGCCGCCTTGATTTCATTACTGGTCATGCAACAGGCTTTGGCAGACGCTCAGACCCTGCTGCTGATCGATCCCACGCAGTCCCTCTACGCTCCGACGCTGGTGAGCATGGGGCTGGATCTTGATCGCGTGCTGTACGTCACGCCCAGGAGCAAACGGGATGTCCTGTGGGCCTGCGATCAGGGATTACGCTGTCCTGCGGTCGGCGTCGTGTTTTGTCTGCAGCCAGAAGGGGACGCGACGACGTTCCGACGCTTCCAGATCGCGGCGGAGGATCAAGGGACGATCGGCTGTTTTGTGTTTGACCAACGACGCCAGCCGCATCGGTGCTGGGGGGATGTGCGATTGGGGGTGGAAAGCCTGCCGCGTGGGGATGATGACGCCATGAGGTTGCGGGTGGACGTGCAACGCTCCACACGTGGTCATGTTGGCGACTCCCTCATCCTCGAAGTCACATCTCAAGGTCAATTCCATGTCCCGCCTGTTCGGCACAAGAAACCGTATTCTCTGCGTCTGGTTTCCGCATTGGCAGATTCAGCGACTCGCTTCGCATGAAAGAGCTTTGCTCAACCGACCGGTCGTGATCTCGTCCTATCGACCTGGACGGGGTGACTTTGTGTTCGATGCCAATGTGCGCGCGGGGCGTTTCGGAGTGAAAACTGGTCTGCCATTGGCGGAGGCGCATTCCCTGGTCTTGTCTCGACATCGACTGGCGGTCTTTCCCGTTGAACCAGATCGCAATCGACATGCCTTGGAAGAAGTGGCTGTCTCGGCCCAAGCCTTCACACCGGTTGTTTCACTGGAAGAGGCCGAGCATCCAGAAACCTTGATTCTGGATCTGTCCGGGACATCCGCCTTATGGACCAGTGAAGACGAACAGTTGGAAGCCATCCAGCAGCATTTCGAAGGGATGGGATACCAGACTTGCATGGCGTTGGCTCATAGTCTGGGAGCAGCGTGGGGGCTGGCCCATTTTGATCGTGAGGCGCGAGACTACGTTCTCTGCAAAGGTCGAGATGAACTGCGGCTGTCTCGTTTACCCGTTGAAGCATTGCGACTGGAGACTTCGGACGTCTCGCTCCTTCGTCGGCTTGGTATCAAAACACTTCATCAGCTGCTCAAACTGGAACGGTCCAGTCTCAAACGTCGACTCGGGGAACGTGTCTGCGTGCGTTTGTCGCAGTTCCTGGGGGATGTTCAGGAACTGCTGGTCCCCTATCGATCTCCCGAGCGGTTTGAGCGGGAGTTTCGATGTGAACAGGCGCTGTCACATCAGCCCTCCATTGAACATATCATTCGCTCGTTGCTGGAGGATGTGTTAGCCGCCCTGTCGAACCGACAATTGGGATTGGTGCGTCTGAGGATCGAATTAAGCTGCGAAGATCGACGCCTCATTCCGCTGGAGATCGATCTCGGTTTTCCGACACTCGATAAAAAGCTGCTGTGGGATCTGTGCCTGCTGAAATGGGAGCAACTGCAACTGACGTCCGCAGTGATGGCGATCCATCTCGAAGCAACGCAGACTCAGCGACTTTTCCAACGACAGTCGAGTCTTATTGCGGAGGAACGATCACGATCAGCGGGAGCGTTACAGCCGTTGATCGCGAAGTTGTCCGCACGACTGGGTAAGAATGCAGTCAATCGCTTTCGGATCACTCCCGATCCCCTGCCTGAGTCGTCGGTGCAACTCATTCCAGCGATGGAAGCCAAAGACATTGAGATACGCGTCAAAAGACATCTGCTGCAACGTCCCCTGCGTCTGTTCCAACGTGCGGAAGCCTTGGAAGTCATGGGGCTGAATGATGTCGGAGTCCCGCGACGGCTGTTCCTCAATGACCAGTGTCACGATGTGATCCATGCCGGGGGACCGGAACGCATTGAGTCGGCCTGGTGGCGTGGGCCGATGCAGCGTCGGGATTACTACCGCGTCGAGACGTCTCAAGGCCGACGCTGGTGGATTTTTCAACGGCTCGCCGATCGAAGCTGGTTCTTGCAGGGGGAGTGGGCCTGATGCAATACACCGAACTGCATTGCCTGTCCAACTTTTCCTTTCTGCAAGCGGCGTCTCATCCGGAAGAACTGGTCGAGCAGGCCCATGACTTGGGCTACAACGGAATCGCGATCACGGATCGGCACTCTGTCTCTGGCGTGGTCCGAGCCCACACGAAGGCCAAAGAACTGAGTAGTTCCCTGATCATTGGCGCGGAGATCTCCCCCGAAGATGCTCCCCAGATCGTACTGTGGGCGAAGAACCGCGATGGCTATGGCGAGCTGTGTCACTTGATCACCAAAGGACGCACTGCAGCCGCCAAGGGTTCGTCACGACTGACGATGGAAGATGTGGCGTGTCATACCGCTGGCCTAATGGCAGGCATCCTGCCGCCGATCGATCGTGAAGAGATCGACGTCAAGGCGTTGCATGGCTACCGTGAGCTGTTTGGCAACGACGTCTATCTCATGGCTCAGTTGTTTCGAGGGGCACGCGATCGACAGCGTCTCGACTGGCTGAGGGCGTTATCACGCAAGTCCCGGATTCCTTTAGTGGCGAGCGGCAATGTCCTCTTTCATACCCCCTCACGACGGATGCTCTACGACGTCGTCACCGCCATCCGTCATCACACGACTGTCGAGCAAGCCATCGAGCTGCTTCCACCGAACCGTGAACGATATCTTCGTCCGCTCAATGACCTGGCCAAGTTATATGCTGGTCATCTCGACCTCATCGAACGCACGCAGGACATTGCCAGCCAGTGCACGTTCTCGCTAAATGAACTGCGTTATGAATATCCCGAAGAACTGGTTCCCAGTGGCTATACACCGTCATCGTATTTGCGGGAGCTCACCTGGGGAGGGGCGAAGGGGCGATTTCCGGATGGCATTCCCGATAAGATTCGCAGCACGATTGAGCATGAACTCAATCTTGTGGAAGACCTGCATTATGAGCCCTACTTTCTGACAGTCTGGGATCTGGTCCGTTTTGCACGCTCGAAGAATATCCTTTGCCAGGGACGGGGGTCGGCAGCCAACTCAACGGTCTGCTACTGCCTGGGGGTGACGTCGGTTGATCCCAGCCGCATTGACGTTCTCTTCGAACGCTTCATCAGTCGCGAGCGGGATGAAGCCCCCGATATCGACATCGATTTTGAACACGAGCGGCGTGAAGAGGTGCTGCAGTACCTGTATGACAAGTATGGTCGAGAGCGAGCCGGGATGACGGCGGTCACGACGACCTACCGTCCCAAGTCCGCCATTCGCGATGTCGGCAAGGCATTGGGCTTATCGTTGGATCTGGTCGACCGATTGGCCAAGAACGCCGACCACTATCGGGCGGAGACAGATTTTGCGGATCGCTGTCGTGAAGCCGGGTTGAACGCCGAGTCCGATATTGGCAAGCGGTTCCTCTATTTGACGAGTGAGCTCATCGATTTCCCGCGTCACCTCTCGCAACACACGGGCGGCATGGTGATGTCGCGTGGTCCTCTGCATCGGCTGGTGCCGATCGAGAATGCGTCGATGCCAGGACGAACCGTCGTGCAATGGAATAAGGACGATCTCGACGACTTGGGGATTCTCAAAGTCGATTGCCTCGCGCTCGGCATGCTGACAGCCATTCGCAAATGCTTCGACATGGTCGAGAAACATCATGGACAGACGCTGACACTGGCGAGCGTTCCGGAAGACGATCCCATCGTTTACGACATGATTTGTCGGGCGGACACAATCGGGGTCTTTCAGATCGAATCACGCGCCCAGATGAGTATGCTGCCTCGGCTCCGACCACGAAAGTACTACGATCTGGTGATTGAAGTCTCGATTGTCCGCCCAGGTCCCATTCAAGGGGATATGGTGCATCCGTATTTACGTCGTCGCACGGGTGTCGAGGAAGTGACCTATCCCACACCTGCTGTCGAAGCGGTGCTCAAAAAGACGCTCGGCGTGCCACTGTTCCAGGAGCAGTGCATGCAGATCGCCATGGTCGCGGCGGGCTTCACGCCAGGCGAAGCGGACCAGCTTCGTCGTGCGATGGGGGCCTGGCGAAAAACCGGCGTGATGGAGAAGTTTCGACTCAAACTGTTGGAGGGGATGGCGGCCAACGGCATCGAAGGGAAGTTCGCCGAGCAGGTCTTTACGCAGATCGCAGGCTTTGCATCCTATGGGTTTCCCGAAAGTCACGCGGCGAGTTTTGCGTTGCTGGTGTATGTTTCGAGTTGGTTAAAGTGTTATTACCCTGCGATCTTTGCTGCAGGAATTATCAACAGCCAGCCGATGGGGTTTTATGCACCGGCGCAGTTGATCAAAGACGCTCAGAATCACGGCGTCGATGTGTTGCCCGTCGACGTCAATCACAGCGAATGGGATTGCACGATCGAGAATGGCGCCGTCAGGCTGGGTTACCGGATGATCGCAGGAATGCAGCAAGAGATTGCTCACACGATTACGGAGTTCCGACAACAAAAGTGCTTTGATTCATTCGATGACTTTTTGTCACGGACACGGCTATCACGTGCTCACCTGATGAAGCTGGCGGATGCGGATGCCTTTGGCAGTCTCTCGCATTCCAGGCGTCCGTCGTTATGGGAAGTGCTGGGGCAGGACGATGAGCCCGAAGTGAGGGGGTTGTTTCAGCCGCATCATTATGCGGACTTATCCTCTCCTGTCCTGCCAGCGATGTCGCCAGAGGAAGAGGTGTTCGCGGACTACCGAACGACATCACTGTCGCTGAAGGCCCATCCGATGAGCTTTCATCGAGTCTATCTTAGTGCATTGGGTGTCACAGCCAATGGAGATCTCATCCAGGACAATCACGGCAAGACTGTAACAGCGGCTGGAATCGTCCTATTACGACAGCGACCAGGAACAGCAAAGGGAATCACCTTCGTGACGATCGAAGATGAGACTGGGACGGCGAACCTGATCGTTCATCAGCAGACCTGGGAGCGATTTCGCCTGATCGCTCGTAGTGCGGGAGCTTGGTTGGTGCATGGGGAACTTCAGGCTGCTCATGGTGTGATTCATGTGATTGTGAAGCAGCTCAAGGATTTATCGCATGTCATTCGGAACGTGCGGATGAAGTCGCGGCATTTTCGGTAGGCGTATCGAGTTCGAATCATCCTCTATCAGATCTGCACAGACACGGCGGACGTCATTTTCCGACTAGGCCGCGTCAGGAGATGACTGATCGTCCGCACGAGTCTCGACAAACGATAAACCCCGAAGACGTTGGGGGATAGTCGTCAGTGGGATGTTGAAGTTTTGTGACCACGCTTCCGCCAACCACAGCATTTGAGAGTCGAGAAAGATAATTCATTTTAACTGTCTCAAATAAGGTTATTTGAGCATGAAGCTGAAATTCAAAAAGCAAATTCAGAACTGACGAGAGACGTCGCCGCTACTGCTTGTGGAGAATACTTTCCGCATTCGTTGGTCAACGGAGTCACTCATAAGCCGCACGCTGCCATTCCCCGGAATAATTTTAACGCAACTACGGCATTTTCTTGAACCATTTCCACGCGGCAAACGACTTAATGATGAGCCGTCACTTACGATTGGTATGCACGCCGATTCCACTTTGAGTCAAGTCATCGGCATCGAAATTAAGAGATGAGGATAGCCGTGAAACCTGCCAATCTGCTCCGCGAGCGGTTTCTCGTCCAACAGTTCCAGCGAGGAAACTCTGATGCCTTTCTCAAACTGGTTCGATCTTACGAAAAACGACTTTTGTACTACCTGCGGCGATTCGAGCGAAACCCGGAACGTGCACTTGATGCGATTCAAGAAGTTTGGCTGACGGCATGGAAGACACGAATTTCTCTGCGATCGCCGGTTGCCTTTCGAGCGTGGATCTATCGGATCGCACATGGAAAGATCATCGACGCGATTCGGGCTGAAACACGTCTCCTCCTTACGGAGCAGCAACTTCGGCGCGACGCACCTGCTGCCATCACTCATGCCAGTGCATCCATCGAGTCTGCCGAACTAATTCACTTCGCACTATCGCGAATTTCACCCGAGCACCGCGAGGTGCTGACGTTGCGTTTCATCGAGGAAATGACGATCTCGGAGATTGCAGCGGTGATTGATTGTCCGGAAGGAACTGTGAAATCGCGACTTTACTACGCAAGGCAGGAGATCCTGTCTGTTATTAAGGAACAAGAAGATGACGACAAATGACGCGATCCAAGACTTGGTCGACAACCTCGTTGCCTGCGACGAGCAACCGAGCGAAGAAAAAATGGCCGAGCTGCGCAAGTGTCTCGGGCAAAAGGTGACACGGATGAAGCAGAGTGGCCGCCGTTCGCGATACGTGTGCATGACAGCCACCATCCTGATGATTTTGGGTTACATCATCATTGCGATTGCCGCGAGCAGCCGCCATGAGATTGCTTGGTTGACGGTAACCGGCATCAGTCTTTTGACCTCTGGAGCAATCCTTATGGTTATAGGGTGCATTGGTCTGTTCCGTTTTCGTGGCTTCGGTTACGTATGGGCTCGGCATGATTTTCAGGACGCGGCTGTGATGGAGTTGTCATTGCAAGTCCATCGACTCTCTGAACGTCTCGACGAATTGTCCAAGAAATTGTGAACGCGTGGTCCTTTGGGAGCTCCGACGATACGGCAACCAAGACTTTGTTCGATTCAGGCTGAGTCATTGCCATTCTCTCGGGCGAAGCCCAACCACCTCTTTCTGCCTTCGCCGGTTTTGCGAAAACTGGCGGCTGGCCAGAGTGGAAAAAATATGATCCTTCGGGATGTGTCACATCCCGAAGGATCATAACTGCTTACGCCGCTTTTCGCTCAAACGACCTTAGGGACCATTGAGGTTCAGTAAGGCTTTCGACAATGTCGGAGTTCACATTGATTTTACTCGGCAGATCGCCGCCTGCCATGCTTCCGCCGCTGTCCACACTGATGCTCCGAGCAAAACAGAATCTTTCAGAAGAAACTGTCCAGGAACCGACAAAGCCGGAAAACCCAGTGATGGCTCCCATCCTGGTGTGGTCACGATGAAGGTCAGTGTGCCGACGAACATGCTAGCCCCGACCAGACTTCCCATAGCAGACAGCTTTGGACAGAAGTGCCGAGTGGCGATGAGCAGGCCAACGATGATTTCGGCTACACCTAACAGTGCCGAGAACTGGCTAACGCTGAAGATTTGATAAAGCCAACTCATGAGCGGGCTATTCTCGACAAACGGACGAATCCCTTCGGCTTCGTAGTTCGTAAACTTCATGCCGCCAATCCAGAGGAAAACGATGACCAACCCGTAGCGGGTCAGGTGAGTCCCGGCTCGTTGCAGCGAGGATACGAGACGTTCCTCTCGAGTTAGAGGTACCCGCGTCGGGTGGCTCGTCGTTAAATGTGTCTCACCTGGGCTCGTTGAAATAGGCATGGAAATTTCCTTGAATAATATCCCTGCATCATGAGTCTTGCGATGGCAGCCTGACTGCTTAGTTTCATTTGGCGTTTAATGCTGGATAACACTGAGTGTAGATCCAATCCTGCTTCTTGACTGGGACGTGACAAGATCGGCACTCCGATCTGTAATCGACGGCAACCTGCTTGGTCCGATCATCTCCTTCAAACAAGCCCCATCCCCAGCCGTCGCCCCAGAGTTCGTTCTCTGGGAATCGTCCTTTCGAATCCTTGATCATCACAAACCAGACTTTGACATCTGCACCGTAGGCTGCTTCTCCTGTCGTGAGCTTGGAGTTGCTGGTCGACCGAACGTCTTTCACTAACACCGCGCCATCGGGAAACTTTCCATCTCTCAGAAAGGCGGCCAGATCCTCGGATCGGGTGTATGTGCCGTGCAATTCGTTGACTGGCTGATCCGGTTTGGGAGCAACCGCCACCGTCCCTATATGCACAAAAGTCTTCTCGAAATTGTCAGGTAATGAGATCGCCCCCGATGCATCGACGTACTTTGAGAACACTTTGGGTTTGGCATCCTGAGCACATAGTTCCGTGATGCTCCAAATTCCCGCGACCACGATCAGCAAGACGGGGAGAATAACGCGAATTCCACCAAGACGAGTGGAAGGCACAGGCTTTACAATGTCATTCGATTCGCTCATAGAAAACTCCTGGTGTGCTTGAGACATCTCTCGAGATTGAGAGACTCTATTTGTTGATGGTCACAATGCCCTGCGGACGGGATCGGAAATCGATTCCGTCAGGTCCCAGATGTCGCGAATGACTTATTGAAGGAACTCCATTCTGATCGATCTTCAAGCTGTGCAGGATGTTTCCTTCCTCACTCTTGTTCTCGTCAGTCTGGTTGATGCGCTGACACATGACGTACAGGATCGTCTCTTCGGGGTTCAAGTTGCACTGAAATGCCGTGCTGCCGGGCTGCTCAAAGTTGCGGTTGTTCTTGAATGACTCACCTGGCATTGGAAGCTCCAGTACTCCGATCTCCACCGGCTTCTCCGCGTGCTCCCCGGAGATGTCGTACGTTGAAACCGTCGCGGCCTTTTGCCCCAACTCTGGCCGAGGCAGATTGTTGATGGTATACAGCCGCGTTCCTTCTTTGTTAGGTAGCACCCAGCAGATGTCTTGACCGCTGTTGGAGACAGACTCTTTGAAGTGCATCTCACCCTCCGTGTTGAAGCTGTAAACACCGACTTCGTTCCTGGTGACGAAGCCCACATAGAGCAACGGTTGTTTCGGGTGTGTCCAGAGTCCGAGAGGCATTGAAGGGACGCCATCCATCCCTTTGTATTTGTATCCAACGTTGGTTTCCGGGAGTTGCAGGCGTCCCTTCTCTGTCAGAAGACTCCCATGACCAACCTGAAACACATGCAACTGCCCCTGTACGCTCGGCTTGGGTCCTGCGAGAAACGAACGGTTTTTATCGCTATCGAAGTCGACATCGACCTGAAAGTCGCATCCGAACGCAATGGCGGGATCCGTCTGCGAGATATGGATCTGAGTCGGCTTCTGTGCCCCTTCAACATCAATCTTCGATACCTTCTGCAGCGATCCATCTTCCTCAATCACGAACGACACGTAGCTGGCCTTCGCCTTACCGCGCAGTTCTTCGATCTGGTGATAGTCTTCATTGCGGTTGGAGACCAACAAGGCATTACCACTGACAGACAAGCTGTTTGGAGCAACCCCGTGTGACGAAAATGGCGATCCTTTGACATGTTTCAATGAACCGTCATCGTGAATCGCGAACGCGGCAATCGTGTTGCTGTGCGTGTTCACTGAGAAAAGATATTTACCATTCTGACTGACAACGAGTGGTGTATCGTTGTCATGAGGGCCTAGCTTCCCATGAGTGTCGTTGTTCACGCCAGTTCCAGCCGTGTAGTACGGATTTCCTGGCAGTGGCGATAGTGTTCCGTTGTCGTGCCGGACGTAGCCCAGCACGGCATTTTGACCTTCACGAATGTCGTTCGCCTGGATGTAGAGGTATCGCCCATCATCGGCTTGCGAAGAGGCAGTAAGGTTCGCGAAGTATGATAAAGCACAAACGGCGAGTCGAAACAGGGACTGAGACGGTAGCGGGTAGGTCATGCAGGGTTACTCCACATTGGGTCGTGATATTTAGGTGTTGGCGAGTGGAACGGTTCTGATGGCCCGCTGATCAATGCTGAATGATTAGAACAGCATCGAGAAGGAGCACTTTACGCCATTCTGCGTTGTGAGATCGTTACTTCTTCGCCTTCTTCAGCGAGTCATTGAGCACGGGATAGAGATCGGAGAAGACAAATTTCGTGGCATTCTTTTCGTGACAGCTGTTACAGGAAGTGGCTCCGTTCATGGCTGTTTCCGCTTTCAGCGGGTACTTGTGTCCGAAGGAGAAATAGGCCCAATTGCCCGGCTCGTTCGGAAACCGTTTGCTGTCTTTCACAGAGATTTCGAGACCACTGAAATCGCCTTGGAAGTAGCCTTTTCCGCTGGACTCCTCCTTTGAGCCGACAGCCACAAGTTCCTTGACGAGTACGGTTCCGTCACGGTACTCGCCCGTTTTCTCGACATGAGCAAAGCTTTCCGGGTCCATGTACGTGTTATGGAATTCCGGGAAAGGAGCTTCACCGTCATTCATGTCATTCGGAGTGACAGGCGAGCCAAGGAATACCCACTTCCGGTATCCTACCGGCTGCTTTGCCTTCCCATCGGCCGTGAATTCGACCCAGGTCTTCGCTCCTGTCTTGTCTTGCGCCAACGCCGCAGGAGTCGTCGATAACCATACACCCATCGCAAAGATGATCGCCGCACAAGACAATCCCATCAGCATTCGAATGTTCATTGAATCCCTCGCTCTTGGAAATGAGAATGTTGGTGAGCACCAGCGAACGTGGCCTAACCGGACATTCAAGTGGTAGGCAAAACATTAATATCTGTCCTGAGGCCGTTCTGTCATGTAGATGACAAAGAATTCGCTTTTCATCGAATATCCTTCACTTCATCAGATTACCCAGGCGGACATTCTCTCGGTTCAAGACAGTCAACCGAAGGTGCGCACGTCACTACAAACAAACTTCCAAAAGAGAAACGAACCCGGGGCCACAGCATGCAGATCCTCTCCGAGCTTTCCACGCCATTCGTGACTGCCTGCGGCAAACTCCAGTCGGCAGTCACGCGTGACATCAAGTCCAAGACTCTGATCTATCTCCGTCGAACGGCCGGAACAACATGGATCATCAAGCGGGGTTACGTCCGACTGGTCTATGTGGACTCTAGCGGAAGATCGCTGACGCGATTGCTTCTCGGACGAGGAGCGATGTTTGGCGATTTTCCCTTCAGGCCGGGCTTCTTCCTACAGAATGAACAGGCAATCGCAAGCGGGATGTTGTGCGTGATCCAGGTCGCTCGACAGGAATTAGAGAAAGTGGCAGTGGAATCGCCTTCATTCCAATCCTTAATGCTGCAAACCTTCTCGTCGCAGTTACAGGCTTACGACCGGCGCATGCAGTGGCAGTTGATCTCTCCGTTGCGAACTCGTATTGCCACAGCGCTCTACGACCTGGTCTGCTTTTCGGGCGGCCGTTGCGGACACGGTCATCTTGTCGACGTACGGCTGACTCAGGAGGAATTCTCTGAACTCGTCGTGGCAACTCGGCCAGCGGTCTCTGAAGTGTTGGCAGAACTCAAGCACGAGGGGATCATCGACTACACGCGGTCTCACCTTTGCCTGCTGAGTTTGGATCGCTTGCAAAGCCTGAGCGGTGCCGAGCATTGACGTCACAATGAGCCGGGGAACGGCTCAACTGGATGATGGTGGCGATTGCTTTATGCTCGACCGGCGGCCGGCCACGCGAGTCTAATGATGTGACTCTGGTCAAGGTAGCACGGAACAACAAGTTGCTTCGGATCTCGCACTTTTCCAAGTGCAGCGTCCGGTCCGCGCATTCCGAAGATGCTAAAACAGTCAACTCGCTGCTTTAAATTTCAGCAATCTTCAATCACGACTCCGCACTCACTCAAGGTCGAACTACCTTTTAGATTTTCGGATATCTCAAAAAGGACTACGCAGCCTTCCGTTCAAATGACTTTACCCGCCCACCCACGTATGATCTGACCACAACCTCATCAAGATCGACTGTCAGAAATTCTTCAGGTGCTGGTACGTGATCCCGTTCCGTGTGTGACCGAAGAGTGTTGTAATACTGCGTAAACTCCGTCATCAGGTGATCCAGATGTCCTTTTCCGAAGATGATTAATTTCTTCAAACACTCATCTTTCAACGTGAAGATGACACGCTCACAGCGTCCATTCAGATTCGGTGACGCTTTTGGCAAGTCGTTGTGCTGCACACCTTTTGACTTCAGTTTACCGATGAACTCCTGCGTAAACTTCGTGTCTCGATCGTGCATGACGATGGCTGGTTTCTCATCCCGGGAAGTTGTCTAATTTAGGAATGATTCTGTCTGCTCCGCCACCCAAGCTGAGTTTGGATGAGCCGTGCAGGGCGAGACGATGAGTTCCCGAGTGGTCATGCACAACCACACCATGACATACAGTTCCTGAAGTCCCTTCTTTGTGACCGTCTTCACGCTGAAGAAGTCTACTGCCCACAACCTCTTCGCATGTCGGTCGATGAAGTTTTGCCAGGAATCTGAGGTTCGATTCGGGCCTGGTGGGATGCCTTTTTCCTTCAAGATGTTGCGGACCGTATAGCGACTGATCTTCTTGATGCCGAGCTTGCGAAGTTCACCCAGAATTCGCGTATAGCCAAATGATGTCGACTTCGCGATCTGAATCACCAGCCCGCGAATCTCCTTCGGCTTTCTCGTACCACCTTTAGTAGGTGTCTTTCGCTTACTGCCCTGTCCTGCATCCAGTAGCTAACGGTAAAACGTCGACGGGCTAACGATGGTCAACAGTTCTTGAATCGCGCGACCCATCGGCTTACCGAGCTTCAGCAGCCGCTCACGTTCGTGAGGCTTTGTGTGTATCTGACCAGGAACCCGGCTTCGCAGGATCTTGTTCTCTTCCTTCAGGAACTCGACATATCTGGCGATTGCGTACAGTCTGGCGGCAGATCTTTTTGATGCCAAGCTTTCGAAACTCGCCCAAAATCCGTGTGTCCCCGAACAAAGTCGACTTCGCGATCGGAATCACCAAGTCGCGGATTTCCTCAGGCTTTCGTCGTCCAATGCTGACAGGTGGTTTTCGTTTACCCCCTGCCCTGCGTCCCGCAGCCTCCCAGATCGTAACATGGATGCCAGTTGCTGAGCCGATCGGATTCCAACAGTGCTCGACTTCATGTCAGTCATGCTGGCACTTTGAATGTTTTCGTTGCGTTTTTTGTTTTAGCGTAGTTTTTTTAGTATCGTGATACGGCCCGGCTCGACCCACTCACTGACGATGATATTGCCGTCGTGATCGAAGGTCGCATCATGTGGGTGAATGAATTTGCCAGGTAGCCACTTGCTGGGGTCACGTCGGATAGAAAGGTGAGTGTCAGCATTTATGCGATCATGATCGTCGCCTAAGTAAGCGAGAATTTTATTATCGTTGTCGAGCAGGGTGACGCGGCCTTGTAGCTCGGGGACAAGCATCGTGTCTTTGTAGAAGTCGATGTGACACGGTTTCTCAAAGCCTTCTAGTCGAGACAAGTACTCGCCTTTCGCACTCAAGCATTGTATTGAGTTTCGAAGACGGTCAGTGACATAGACGACCGCTTCCTTACCTGCTCGGGCTGTGTTGTTTCGAGTTGGCCAAGGGCGAACCAAGTGAATATCTGAACGTCGAATCCATTGATACCGATCGAAACCGTCTCCCCTGTCAGCGGATGCGGAACATCCACATGGACAGAGCGGCCCTCGACAGCGTTCCGAAGAAGCCAACAATGAGAAATCAGGTGAGCCCTCTGGACGTCCGTCATTTGCGGAAACGGAAGATTATGGCAAGTACGATCTGATGCTCAAACAGCAGGTTCGAGGTGCCATTCCCGGAAAACACCGTGTCAATATCAGCACTTATCTGGAAGCAAATCCTGATTCCAAAAATCCGCTGCTGAAAAAAGGGCGTCGAGAGCTGATCCCGGATCAGTACAACGTCAAAAGCGAACTACTGATTGAGATCGACAAAGACTCGTCCCCGGTTGATTTTGCACTGGTTTCGGATGAATAGAGCGATCGATGTCGGTATGACCAACGCTAATGCCCAGGCGTCGGTCGATGTGCTCACATAATTGGAATTGAACACGTCACTTTCAATTCAATCATACCACAACTCTTGGGGAAAAAGTTGTCGTCGGACGATCGGGGCCGAAGCAGCATTAGCCGCTTGAGGGAAACGTCTCAAGACGGGAAATCAGTCGTCGTTGTCTGTGGATACCATTGACATCGCATTCTTCGACAGTGCAGTCAATACCGCATCCTAATGCAGGGTAACGCTTTGAAGAACCTTGATCTTGTTGCTTGTGCGTTCCTGACCATCATGATTGTTACTCCGCTGCATCTGATGGCATCAGAGCAGCGGTCTATGAATTTTTTAGTGCTGCTCGCTGACGATATTGGTGCTGCTGAAATCGGCTGTTATGGAAATACTGCCCACAAGACGCCCCACATCGATACCCTTGCCAAACAAAGTACGATGTTCAAGACCGCGTACGTCACTCCGATTTGCTCTCCCACGCGCGTCATGGTGATGACAGGCCGATATAGTTTTCGCACGGGATGGTACAATCTCATCGGCCGTCCGGGCTCACCGACGCTAGCTGATCCCAACTACAATCTCGGTGACTCTGAACTGACATTCGCAGACCTTGCCAAATCAAGTGGATATACCACCGCGATGGCTGGAAAATGGCAATTGACTGGTGAGCATCCCACGTTGATTCATGACTGCGGCTTCGATGAGTATCGAATGTGGGCCTTTATGGAAAATCTTCCGGAAGGCGTCCAGCATTCCGGAAGTTGGGAAGGCAAGCCGGGAGTCGGGAAAACAGCCCGCTACTGGCATCCGTCGATCGTCGAGAATGGGAAGCATCTGGTGACGAGTGCCGAGGACTACGGGCCAGATCTGTTCAGTGACTTCCTGGTAGACTTTATGCGGCGAAATCGTGACCGGCCGTTTCTGGCATACTACTCCATGAATCTAACTCACGATCCTTACGATCCGATTCCTGATTTGGATCATCCGGGACAAAAAGAGTTAGGAGGGCTTAAAAACAATGTCGAGTATCTCGACCACATCGTTGGGAAAATGACCAAAGCCGTCGATGACCTCGAACTCACAGAGAAAAATGTGCTGAAGACAAACGCTTTAAGATCAACAACTTGGTTTTGTGTCATCCGCCGTCAAAACTGAGAGATCGACGGCAATCGCGATCTTCCCTTGAAGTCCGTTATGGGGGCTCTCCAACCGGGCATGGGCGAGGGGAATGTCGGCGAGCGCGTAGACGGCGCCGACGTGTGGTCGTATCTGACCTCGCTCGACCAGCGTGCTTAACTCATCAAGCTTGCCGCGGTTTTGTCTTGTGAAAACAAAGTGATAACTCGCGTTCTTGCCCCAGGCCTGAACGAGGTTCTGAGGCTGTGCAATATCCACAATCGAGACGACGCGGCCAAGTTGCGCGAGCGCGTCTGGGCTGCGTGATAACGTGTCTCCGCCAATGGTGTCGAACACGACTTCGATTCCTCGTCCATCTGTTTCCCGCATGATGACGTCGACATAATCTTCTTTTTTATAGTCGATGACCACATCGGCCCCCAAACGTCGCGCGAATTCAAAGCTTGCTTCGCGTACGGTCGTAAACACCTTCGCTCCGATGGCTTTGGCGAGCTGGATCGCGACATGACCGACTCCACCGGCTCCGCCGTGGATCAGAATACTTTCCCCCACTCTGAGCGACGCGCGGACGGTCAACGCTTCCCACACTGTCCCGCCAACCAGTGTCAGGCTGGCCGCCTCAAGATGGCTCAACGATGCGGGCTTCTTTCCCACAATGCCTTCAGCTGCGACGTGGTACTCGGCATAACTTCCAGGCCCATCAAAAATTTGCGGCGTGTACCAGACTTCGTCGCCCGGCGAGAAGCTCGTCACACCCGGCCCGACTTCTTCAATAACGCCAGAGACATCGTGTCCGGTAGTCGCCGGCAGTGGCACGAGGTCTGGATAATCGCCACGTCGGACCTGATAATCCAGCGGATTGATCGAGGTGGCATGGACCCGGACCAGAACTTGTCCCGCGAGCGGCTGGGGCTTGGGAACGTCACAAAGCTCGAATGATTCCGGCCCGCCAAATGACTTAAGGACCATTGCTTTCATGGTGACCCCTCATTTCTGTAAATCAATGAACTATCGAGCATACCAACCGGGGACGCTCAGAGACAGTGAATGCCAAAAGCGAACATGCGGCCCCGGTCAGATGCAGCGACTGGTTCGGCATCTAGCGCCGCTCCGAGCGTCGATCACTACTTCGCACGGCCGGCCTCGAACTTGTCCAGCTTGGTCTCGTGCCCGTCGCGTTGTACGCTCTGGGCCTTATCGTAGCACTCCATCAGTGCCTTGTAGTGCGGCATGAGCTCGACCATGACCGCTGCGAAGTCCATCGCGTCGGGGCGGTTCCAGGTGTTCATCAGTTCGCCCAGCACGGCGAAGGTGTCGATTGGCATCGCGCCGGCCTGGGCGATGCGGGCGATCGTCAGGTCGGTGGCCATTTTAGAGCCGTTTCCCGAAGCATCGATGATGCAGAAGACCTTATAGCCGGCAACAAGGGCGCTCAGCGCGGGAAACGCCATGCACACGCTGGTCAGCGTGCCGGCGATGAGGAGCGTTCTACGCCCCGTCTCCTCAATGGCCTTGACCCAAGGCGGGTTGTCCCAGGCGTTGATCTGGCCAGTTCGCGGGATGTAGACGGCCTCCGAATTGCACTCGTGGATCTCGGGGATCAGCGGACCGTTGGGACCGTCCGGGACTGATGCCGTCGTGATGGTTGGGACCTTGGCGAGACGGGCCACCTTTGCCAAGGCTATGACGTTGGACCGCAGGACGGGGAGTTCGATGTCCTTGACCAGTTGGAACAACCCGCTCTGGTGGTCGATCAGCAGCATGACGGCGTCGTTCGGGTCAATCATCCACTTGTTAAACTGTGACATCATCATTTCCTTTGTTGAAGAGGTTTCTGTGTTAAGTTGTCTCGTCCGGATCATCGTGACTCTTCCTTCGAGCCGGCGAGTTTCGCGAGATCGCTCGACCTCGCTCACTTGTACTGAGCGTGGCAGGTGGACAACGCTGGATCTGAAGCTGGACGAAGGGCATTCAGTCCGGGGAGTGTTCGTCGCGCAATCCTGCGTATGAGTACGAAACACACTAGGGCAGAAGCACAGAAATACCTCCACCAACTCTGCAGGTTCGTCCGGACGCCGGGTCCTTCTTTGCACTCGCGAACCGCCACATGCACTGGGAGTTCAATGACCTGACCCAACGCTTAGATCACCGGACACAAACTTTCCCGCTTTCAGTCTTTCCTCTTCGTCTCGACAACGAACGCTCGCAATTCAGACAGTTTCCCGTCGCGAAGGCGCCAGACATCACAAAACGCGTAATCAACGCTTCGCCCGTCCTTGCCTTTCAGGCTGATGTCGCCCAGAACCGTGATGAAGTCGCCCTCGGCGATCGAACGAGTGACGGTAAACCTGGGTGGCTCGATATATGTCTCGTTCATATATTGGCGCACCGCCGCCTTCCCTTTAAGCGTCTGCTCGCCGACGAACTCCCATACCACATCTTCGGTACAGTAAGCGAGGAAGCCCTCGTTGTTACCCTTCTCTACCTCTGCGTTCGCCCGCGTGAGGACGGCCTTGTTCTCGTGCGACATCTGGAGTCACTTTCGATCAGATGGCAGCTCGGCTGGGATACGGGCGATGACCTTGATCTCAAAATCAAACCCCGCGAGCCAGTTGACCCCGATCGCCGTCCAGGTCGGAAAGGGCGGTTGAGGGAAGACTTCGTTTTTAACCTTCATGACCGTCTCGAACTGGCTCTCGGGATCGGTATGGAAAGTCGTGATGTCAACGATGTCGTCGACACCGCACCCGCCCGCTTGCAAAGTCGCCTTGAGGTTGGCGAACGCCAGACGGACCTGAGCATCAAAGTCTGGTTCGGGCGAGCCATCGCCACGACTGCCGACCTGGCCGGAGACGAACAGGAGATCACCCGATCGGATCGCCGCCGAATAGTTGTGCATCGCATAGAGATCATGCCGACCTGCGGGGAACACGGCGTCACGCTTGGTCATATCGAGCTCTTCTGTCGGTGATGGGAAGACCACTTCCAGTACCCCTCAACACAATCTCGATTGTGCGAAAGGGGGGGAGGTCATTCAGGGGGTGGTTCAGCACGGGTACACGCCGCCGCTGCTATTATACCTCGAACTCCGGCCGGTTCTGAGCGATTTTGATGGTCCAAGTCCCCTTCTGGCTGAAAGTGCGAGCGGTCGCGAAAGTATCGTCCATGAACTAAAAATTACATGATCGTCCCGTTGCGCACCTTCGCGTGGATTGAGAACGGTGAGGTCACCGTCTTGCTCAGCGAGTTCGAGCGGTATGTGAACCTGCCGAACACTGCAACATTCTCGCCCTCACCGAAGAGGGTGGTAACGGTAAAGTCCTCGATTGTCCACCATTTCGCAATCCGGGAGAACGCATCAATGAACGCTTGGGGACCTTTGGAGGTTCCCGTCCAAGGCAATATTTGCTTCAGTTCAGGGTTGTCGAAATTCAGGAGATGTATGTGGCGTCCTCCGCGACGAGCCGTCGGGTAGTCGCCTCGAACTTTTTGTTTGCCGTACTCGCCAGAAACTCTTTGATCACTTCGGTCGGCTGGCACTCATTGTCATTGATATCTCTTTCATGTTATGGGTTTGAAATCCTTTGATCCCGTTCACTTCTACCGAGCGTAAGGGTAGATGAGAGTCCCTGATGCAAACTCACTTGGGGCAACGACAACTTGTTTGCCTGGAGTTTTGAATTCACTCAAATCATGGCTCGCTATGTTTTGAAACTGGACCTGGAGGACCCTGGGGTGCGCCCACTCGCCGTGTTCGCCGAACTTAACCTCTCCCAACACGGTCTCGAAAGTGGCATTCCTCGTGTAGGCGATCAGCGCGGCGTCGTTCAATCCTCCCGTCGCAGTCACCGCTTGCTCCAGCACCTGCAATTGGGCGTAGGCTTGCGGCACCATGTAGTAGCCGAGCGGATCGACTCCGGCTGATGCCGCTTCGGCCTGATATCTCTCCATGAGTTCCGCGACGCCAGGAAACATCATTCCGGGTGTCGGCAACCAATACTCGTAGTTGACGAATCCGTTGAGCAGTGGGCCGAGAGCCGTTTTGACCGACGCGTTCTGCGGTCCGATCATGGACGCGCCGACCATCTTGGGCTGATACTCCCAGGCGTCCATCGAACGGACGATGGCGATTGAATCGGAGAGATAGGAGCAGATGAACAAAAGGTCGGGGGAGACCGCGGCGATCTCGTCGAGAAGCGGTGCAAAGTCGGTGGTGGAGAGCGGATAGTCTCGCTCGAAGACGATCTGAAAGCCATACGCCTCAGCATTTTCCTTAGCCCCGATGATCGGATTGCGTGAAAATTCGGCGTCAGCCGCAAGTAAAGCAACTGTGGCGAGCTTCGGATCCTGAAGAGATGCCAGTTCGAAGAAACCCTCGGTGAGCGCACGATCTGGATTCGGACCAGTGGGGATCATCGCGAAGTAGC
This sequence comes from Lacunimicrobium album, assembly GCF_052161635.1. GTDB lineage: Bacteria > Planctomycetota > Planctomycetia > Planctomycetales > Planctomycetaceae > SXPC01. The sequence goes on along the minus strand of NZ_CP197413.1, from coordinate 366,966 downwards.
CGGGATAGTTGAGAGTCTTATTAACTCCCAATCCCATCAGCCCAACGAAGAATCGATTTCGGGCAATCATCATTGGCAGGGCTGGTGCCAGGCTTCCAGTCCCGTAACCACCGATCACAAGATCGACCCTGTCCTCATCCATCAGTTGCTCATAAAGACTTGGGACAAGTGCCGCGTCGGCACGGTCGTCGTAACATACGAACTCGACTTGCCGCCCCAAAAGCCCGCCCCGGCGGTTTACGTCCTGCCGCCAGATCTCGTGAGCGAGCCGGGCTGACCGACTGTTGCCGGCGATGGGACCGGTTAGCGACAGGCAGTATCCGATGCGGAGCGGTGCCGGATTAGCGTGTTTATTGAACATATCTCACTTTTCTATTTTGATGAAATGTCACCCGTTGTCGGAGTCAAGGAACACAAAGAGTGAATGAATCCTGTGCCCGTCGAAATGGGCAATGTCCATTCCAGTGACAATTGGTGGACCGTCGATCAGACCGGAACGCCATTTCAAACGTCCGACCCGGTGATGGCCGATGGCCGGGCCGATCGGACTGAAGACGATGTTTGGGGGCAAACCTTTGAGCAGGGAAGACACGGCGTCGTTGATCGCCGCATGGCCCTTGGCGGACGCGTGCGGCTCGTTGATCACTGCGCCTTCGGTGTATAACTCGCGAATCGCCCTCAGGCGTTGGTCCGGGTCTCGTTCGCCGAACACGCGGACAAGGTTTGCACGCATCAAACCGTCATAGTTAAGAGAGTCACGATCCAATGGATCATTTTTTGGCATTTTTGTCCCTTTCATCATTGGTATGCAATTGGACAGCCACTGTGCTCGTTTGAGTGGTTTTCTGGATCAACTGGAATTTTGATGTCCACTGGGTCAGATTGATCATCAGGGTTCGCCCGCGTCGTGTTCGCCTCACACGACGCAGGACTTTACGCCTCTAACAACTCAGTAATGATTAGCTGAGATCTAATGCATCCCCGTAGTTTTGAAAGCCCTTGAGTCACTTCTGCGTTTGCTGTCCGCTCACCAAGAGTTGTAGTTCCCATGCCAGGGCAACTCCGCTACCACCACCATGCTCGAGGATTACAGTGGAGAGTCCAGCGGCGGTTTCTTCACGTGCCCAGTCACGCTGCCACTCGGAAACAACTGCTAGCCAGGTGATCGGCATTGCGCCAGCTTGAACCATTCGCCGAGTCGCCATGTCGTGAGACTCGGGAGTGACGCCTCCGGAAGCATCCGTGACGAAGTAGACCTCATAGCCGTCCCCCAACGCCTGGATTACCGGCATCGCGAGACAGATTTCCGTCCACAAGGCCGCCACGACCAGCTTCTTTCGCCCTGTTTTTTTGATGATGTCGACGACCCGATTATCTTCCCAAGTGTTGATGAAGGTCCGATTGATCGGCTTCTGTTCCGGGAATACCTCTTGCAGCCCCTTGATAAGCAGACCGCCTCGCTCCTCCAGCACAGTTGTGAGCACCGTCGGCACACCGAACACTTTGGCTCCTTTGGCTAACCCGACGACGTTGTTGACGATCATCGTGGGCTCGTGACTGTGAAGATTTGCGAACTGGAAAGGTTGGTGGTCAATCAACAGAAGAACGCTTTCTTCGGGCGTCAGAAGTGCTTTTAATCCGGTCTTGTTCATGAGGGCGATATCCTTCGAGAGAGAGTGAGCTTGGCGGGGTCGTTCGCCCCCTTCTAACCGTATTGAGCGTGACGCGTGGACAGCGACCTGTTTGAGCGCGAGTACGTTGCTTTATCTCCGATAACTCGAGGCTTATAATTCTCAGTATGGACAAGAAGAACACCACGATCGCAGTTCAGGAGTACCTGCGGGAACTCGACGGTGATTCCCCATCGGAACCGATTGTGCGCGCTTTGCTCGCGCGGTCGGCTAGTCGCTTGCACATGCTGTGTGCAACAATGCTGGTTCGCCGTTATCCGCGCCTCATGCGTTACCCTATTAATCTCCAGTCCGAGGAGATGCTCAGCGCCATCGTGGAACGACTACTGAAAGCGATGCGGAGTGTGCACCCGGAGACCCCTCGGCAGTTCTTCGCGCTCGCGAACCGCCACATGCGATGGGAACTCAATGACCTGGCCCGACGCTTAGATCAACATGCACAAGCACTGGAACTTCACGAAGATGCTGCCCCCTCTCCTGAAACCTCTGGATCCGTTCTTGGATCTGATGCAATCAGGATGATAGAAGCCATCGAGAATCTCCCGGAAGCGGAGCGAGAAGTGTTCGAATTGATCAGAATCCAGGGCATGACGCACGTTGAAGCTGCTGAATTGCTCCAAGTCTCGGCCAAAACCGTGCAGCGTCGCCTGAACCGCTGCCTATTGATTCTCGGCGAGCAACTTGGCGATCTCCGTCCGCCAGATCAGGACAAGAAACTGTAGACCGATGAATGATGAATCGCAGCATCCTCTTGAGTCTCCTGACGGCGCCTTACCTCGCGATGAAACGCGGATTCGGCTGTTGCTTGAAGAGATTCTTGAAACGGACATGCGCCCCGAGCAGGTCAGCGGTGGGGATTTGGAGCTTGAGCGAGTGCTTTCTGAGCGGCTGAACCGCATACGTGAGGTCAGTGCCCTGATGGAGGCAATGTTTCCGACAAACACCGAACGCGGAAACCCGACTAGGCGTTTGCCGGTCGAAAGTCTCCAAAACGACGATCGGGTGCCTGAGATCGCCGGGTACGATGTCTTAAATGTCATTGGTTCAGGCGGCATGGGGGTCGTGTACCGCGCTCGGCACCTCAAGCTCAACCGATTGGTCGCGATCAAAATGGTATTACTTGGAGCGTACGCCTCTCGGAGTGACATGGAGTGCCTGCTGCAAGAGGCTCAGAGTGTCGCGTCATTGCGTCACCCGAACATCGTGCAGGTGTATGACGTCGCGGAGCACGATGGCTTTCCTTACTACGCGATGGAACTTCTCGAAGGAGGTGATCTTGCAAAGACACTCCAGGGGAAACCACGAGTAGCAAAAGAGGCGGCGGAGCTAGTCAGGGTGCTCGCCAGCGCGGTCCATGCGGCGCATCTCGCCGGGATCGTTCACCGCGACCTGAAGCCTGGAAATATTCTTCTCAACTTCGATGAGACCCCCAAGATTGGAGACTTTAGCCTGTCGAGAAAAGTTGAAAGTGACTCCACAATTTTGACGAATCTACGACAGGCTGGCACTCCCAGCTACATGGCGCCCGAGCAAGCCGCCGGCAAATCCAATGCCATCCAGCCCGCGGTCGACATCTACTCCTTGGGAGCTATCCTTTATGAGCTGCTCACCGGGCGTCCGCCGTTCACGGCCGAAACGTCTGCGGAGACCCGTCGACAAGTCATTGACGAGGAGCCCGTTCCACCCACGCGGCTGAATTCCCGAGTCCCGCGCGATCTGGAAACGATTTGTCTGAAGTGCCTTCAAAAAGACCCATTGCGACGTTACGAAACTGCGGAGGATCTTGCTGACGACCTGGAACGATTCATTCAAGGCGAGCCGATTCTGGCTCGACCGGCAGGTATCATCGAGCAAATCTGCAAGTGGTGCTTGCGCCGTCCTTCCACAACAATCGCCATCGCTGTTTCCGTACTCGCGATGACCGGAGCCGTTACCGGAGGCATCTGGCTGCAGCGAGTGGAAAATGCACGCCAGACCGAAGCGGTTGTCCGACGAGAGGCTGCGCGTGCATCCATTGAATCAGCGTTGCCGTTACTCTCACAGTTTGTGAAAAGCCGTCAATGGTCTGATGCAGCAGGACTACTCAGCACGGCTCAAACAAGGCTGAGTGATGCGGATTCCCCCGAACTCGATGTTCGTCTGGCTGAGGCGGAGGAGGAGTTCAAGATTGCCGAAGAACTCGATCGCATCCGCCAGAGTTTACCTGAGCCCAGCGACGTGGGGTACAACTACGAACCTGCCAGCGATGCCTACGCAAAAGTCTTTGAGCGCATTGGAATTGGAAATGATGTGGGAGTGGAAACAGCCGCCATGCGTGTCAGTGAGTCCCCCCTTCGCGAAGAACTCCTGATGGCTTTGGACTATGCGGCTTTCGCTGAAAAATTTAATGTGAATGACTCCAAACTTCGAAGGCTTCTGGCCGTGGGACGCACTGCAGCGCCGAGCCCCTGGCAAGACCGCTTTCGGGACTCCGCTACCTGGAAGGATCTCCCCAATCTCCAGCGACTTGTCAAAGATGCTTCGACCGCCGAACCACCTCCACCGAGCCACCAAATGGTCATGGTCGGATTTCTGCTCAGTTCTCTGAATCACAATCAGACCGCGATCGAGATCTTGCGAGAGGCTCAACTTCGCGATCCCTCGGACTTCTGGGTCAACCTCGAGCTCGGTCATGTTCTCTCACGTCAGAATAAGAACGCCGAAGCGATCCAGTACTTTCGAGCGGCGGTTGCCCTGAAGCCGTCGCATTTTGTCGCCTGGGCTCAGATGGCATACGCGCAGCTCGCAAACGCGAACGCAGACGCGGCAATTGTTTCGCTTCGCAGAGCCATTTCGCTCCGACCGGAATATCCGCAGAGTTGGCAGATTCTCATTGGCGCACTCGCAGCATCTGAACGCTGGGATGAGGCGATCGCTGCGGAGCGCGATGCCTTGTCGGCAGGCATTCCAATTACGGAGCACGACGGAACGGTAGCCGTGCTTCACCTGTGCCGCGCCCGGTCTGCAGCCTCAAAGCAGATGTGGCAAATTGCAGACGAGTCCTATGCAAAAGCCATCGCTGGAAACTTCGCGATCAATACTGAAATGTGGTTTGAGTATGCTGCGGTTCGCGTTCTAGCAGACGATGCCCCGGGTTATCGCGAGGTCTGCAAGGAGATGCTTGAGCGCTGTGAGAAAAACAATTTACGTCGATTTCTAGTCGCCCGAGCATGCACACTCGTGAGAGGAGCAGATCAAGAATTGGCACGGGCCGCAGAACTGGGGATGCCAGAACTGGACCTGCACGCCGATACCTTTTGGTCGCTGACGCAACGAGGAGCATTACTTTGTCGACAAGAAAAGTATCGGGAGGCCATCGCCGTTCTGGAAGAGAGTCTTCGATCCAACTCGCACCCAGAGGACTGCATCGTCACGTGGGGATGGCTTTCGCGGGCGAACCTAAGCTTGGGGCAAGAGGATGCCGCGCGGATGTGGCTTGGCAAAGTCAATCATTGGCTGGATCAGAGCACAACCAAGCCAGACGGGTTTCACATGCACAACTGGCTCGAAGCACAAATCCTTCGCCGTGAAGTGGAAGCCATAATCGCTCAATAAAACCAGTCGAAATTTCCGCGTTCGATCCGATGCTTGCGTCGAGGCTTATTGATTTGCTGTGATGAAGGAATATAGAAGCTCTCGCGCGGTCCAAATGAAGTAACCGCAGTCAAGTTATTCCTGTATCTGGAGCTGCAACTTTTTCTGGATGTTTCACAGTGCAATCCCAAACAGCGTTTCCTCACGAAGCAGAGATGGTCACTTTCTGAGCGTGATTTTGCCTGAATTCTGGAGATGCGCAGCTCCGAAAGAACAATGCTGCATACACATGGACTCCAGAATGCAGAAAATGCTCTCCGAGCTCACGCCACCTTCCGCTCAAACGACCTCACTAGCCCGCCGACGTACGATCTGACGACGATCTCGTCACGGTCAACAGTCAGAACCTCATCGGGCACAGCCGCCAACGGCGGTAAATGGTCACGTTCGGTATGCGATCTGTGGGTGTTGTAATAGGCTGTGAACTCCCTCATCAGGTGATCCAGATGTCGCTTTCCAAAGATAATGAACTTCTTCAGGCACTCATGTTTGAGCGTAAAGATGACACGCTCGCATCGTCCATTCAGGTTTGGCGATGCTTTCGGTAACGCGTTGTGCTGCACGCCCTTTGACTTCAGCTTATCCAAAAACTCCCTCGTGAACTTCGTGTCTCGATCATGCATGACAATCGCTGGCTTCTCATCCCGCGATGTTGTCTGCTCCAAGAATGCGTCAGTTTGCTCAGCGACCCATGCTGAGTTCGGGTGGGCAGTGGATTCCGAGACGATCAATTCCCTTGTGGTCATGCATAACCAAACCATAACGTACAGTTCCTGAAGTCCCTTCTTGGTCACAGTCTTCACGCTGAAGAAGTCGACTGCCCACAGTGTCTTCGCATGTCGATCAATGAAGTTCTGCCAAGAGTCTGTTGTTCGATTGGGCCCAGGCTGAATGCCTTCTTCCTTCAGGATGTTTCTCACCGTCTGACGACTTATCTTCTTGATACCGAGCTTGCGAAGTTCACCAAGGATGCGTGTGTAGCCGAACGAGGTTGACTTCGCGATTTGAATCACCAAGTCTCGGATCTCTCTGGGTTTGCGTCGTCCGCTGCTGGCCGACGTATTCCGTTTCTTCGTCTGACCAGCATCCCGTAGCCAACGGTAGAACGTCGACGGACTGACGATGGTTAACAATTCTTCAATGGCACGACCGAGTGGCTTGCCGAGTTTCAGCAGACGATCACGTTCGTGCGGCTTTGTGTGGATCTGTCCCGGAACTCGGCTTCGCAGGATCTTGTTCTCTTCCTTCAGAAACTCGACATACCGTGCGAGTTCGCGATCGGTAACGGAAGCGATCAGTGCCAGCAGGGGGTGAAAAATCAGTGACATTCGGCTATCGTCGTAAATGTGTAATCTGGAGCGGTATTGCAGTTTGTTTGTACCGCGCCATGCACTCGAAAACGGTGCAGTTTGATCGCCGATTTCGACAGTTTTTTGAAGCTGTTTTCAGGCGCCGTTACAGTCGGAATCGAGACGTCCAACGCCGTCATTTGCTGGCACAAGTTCGATGCTAAAAGCACTACGGAAGACTACGGAGAAATGCCGAATTACGGAGCATTTTTGCTATGTTTTGTATGGAAATGCGCTGTTTTGCAAAACCCGCCGATTGCTATAATGTGCTGAAGTAGCAAGCTTTACGATCAAAGACTTGGTTTTGTGTCATCCGCCTTCGGAACCGAGGGGGTCGTATCCGTCACGACGACTCCGCCACCTCCGCCAGACCCGCCGCTGCTGCCGCCACCGCTTACCAGCGCGCCCATCCCTCCGCCGGTCGCTGTCGGGTTGTTGCCGCTGCCGACGGGTTGCGGCGTGGCCAGGGGATCGGTCTTCGACCCCAGGCCCGCGAAGGCGCCGCCGCCATCGTACTCACCCACCTTCCGGCGTCCGGCTTCGCTGCCTTCCTGCGGGTTGCCGTTCTCATCAATCGTGATGAGATTCATGCCCTCGCTGTACAGGTGCTGGATGTACTCAAGGAAGATCGGGGCGTCAGTCTCTTTGTCGAGGATCTCGTATTCCAGCGTCGTGTGCAGACGAGAACTGCCTTCCTGCTCCGGGCCGCCACTGGTGAGCGTGTACGCGGACGCGCTCGTCTGGTCCTTGTAGAAGTATTCGTAGTCGTCGTCGCCCAGGTCGACTATTCAACAGATTTCAGGAATAGGAATTCGATCCGACAACCCGCTGAAGCATTTGCAGCTTTTCTGGAGAGGCGTTTTCCACATTCGCCAGAACAGGACGGGCATAAAAAGGTTTGGCATCAATGGTAAAAAACCAGTCGATCACGCGTCTGGTGACGACGTGATTGCGAAGGCCCTTCAGCAGACTACCAAAAATGAAATCGGAGCCGTCCCAACGATCGACTTCGATGATCGCCGGAAGCCAATTTGACCAGCCTGCTGAGATGAGACGCGGGTCATCAGGGCTTTTACGGTTTTTCTCCGCGACTTCCATGTCCCTATTGCAGGCCGGACAAAAGTATGGACTTTTCCCACATTCCGGACAGATGACTTCCGCTTTGCGACACCAAGGGCATTCATTGGGCGCGTTGACCACGCTGAGAGGCCGAAAACATTTTCGTCCCATGAATTTCAATTCAAACAGGCGATACGGACACGGTTGCGGACGACTCACCGTCATCTCACAAAGTTCATAGCCTGTAAATGATGTCGCTTTCAGTTTATTGGCCATCGCTTCTGACAGAAGGATTGAGTGCTGGGCATCCCCGTCCAGCTCTAATAGATCAGGCAACCCGCTCCCGTCTGTGAGTTCAATCTTGATGTCATTCCAATACTCCTGGGTCACATGTTCCGGGTTGAGCGAACAACCATGTATCAGGGTATGGGGCGAGGAATCTTCCCAAGCTCTTGATGCTCGTATCGGACGGGGTGGGAAACGACGACGTGTTCTCACTCGAGCCGGCTGATTTGCGAAATAGCGATCTGTCGGCATCGCTTCGGTTGACAGGAAATTCTCGTCATCGGAGATAAAAATCTCGTAAAAGTATCCCCATTCCAGCTCCCCTGATTTCTCTAAAACAATATTGTCCATGATTGACTTCTGTTATTCATTGTGGCTCTAGAAAAATAACACTCTCTCATGATTTCATCATGATAAGGTTTTTACATCCACAATGGCGCCAACCTTGTGCGAATGAATCAGTAATAGAAATGAGTCAATGGACTTTGATAGGCTTTCGACGTCTTCAATTTTCGTTCCAATGTCAACTAACTTGGCAAAAATATCTGGAGTTGATACTGAATTCCCTGTAAAAACAACTAAACCCTTGTTGCAGATTTTCTGAGTCAAAACTGACCTAAACACAAGAGTACCATTTTCATGCCTTGGAACAATGAAGTCACCGGCATATGGTGTTTTGTTAATTTCATCGTATCGAATTAGCAGTTTTTTTGAACTAACCGGAGTCACTTTTATGGTCTCCATGGATGATAGTATCGATGGTGAATAATATGTAAGTCGTAACCTTGAAGTCTCATATTCCACTCAATATCAGGCCCCCCTACGGCGAGCGGAATTATATGGTCGACTACATGTCCTGGAGGGTCTATTCCTTTCTGCAACCAAGGAATCATCCATGATGGTGAGTTAGGGTCTTCTGCAGTCAATTTTAAGAATCGTTTTCTAACTGCCGGATCACGCTTGAGGGTTTCGTTTATTATACCATGGCTTTCTTTGTATATAAGCCACGCTTTTGATGCCTCAGACCGACTACCGAACTGGCCTTTCGTACCCTTTTGGAATTCATTCCATGACCAGAATTTAGGGGAACGATAGGACTGCAGAGTCTTGTATGTGGATGCAGAAAAACTAATTGTCTCCAAGCCTGCCCAAAATGAGCCATTCGGCCCGAAGGCATTATTCATACGATCATCCCACGAAACTTGTTGAACTTCGTCGGCAGTTGCGAGACGTACCTCCATCCGTCGTAAAGCACCTGCAAGTTCGATCTGGTCTTCACGTAAGCCGTATTGAATCGTTAAGGGCTTTCGGTCGCCTCTTTCAAACGCCAATTCACGAGGGAATGATGCTCTGTATTGTTTCCAATCGCCCGAGCCTCGGATTCCAGCTCGAATTCTTTGATACACTTCATAGTTTGATAATCTGGAATCAAAATGTATTCCATTCACACGCCCATCCGGACCTATTGTGCTGTACTGGCCTGCGTTCCAAAATAGATACCAGGACGGCTCATCAAAATAAAGCGGAATCGTCAGCAGCCCATGGTCTCGAAGATAGCCATAGTAGTCGGGATCAATTTCTTTCATCGTCTCATAAATGATGGTTGCTCTGTCGGTTCGGTGTTCGACATACTCCACGACCCCCGGCGCCCCGTCCCCCGGCTTGGGCTCCAGCGGTAGCGCGATCGGTTCGCCCCCCACAACGTCGATGGGTTGATCGTATTCCTTTCCCTCCCAGGGGGTCGTATCCGTCACGACGACTCCGCCACCTCCGCCAGACCCGCCGCTGCTGCCGCCACCGCTTACCAGCGCGACCATCCCTCCGCCGGTCGCTGTCGGGTTGTTGCCGCTGCCGACGGGTTGTGGCGTTGCCAGCGCATCGGTCTTCCAGCCCATTCCCGCGAAGGCGCCGCCGCCATCGTACTCACCCACCTTCCGACGTCCGGCTTCGCTCCCTTCCTGCGGGTTGCCGTTCTCGTCGATCGTCAGGATGGTCAGCCCCTCGCTATAGAGTTGCTGACTGTATTCAATGAAAATCGGGGCTTCCGTATCCTTGTCCAGGATCTCGTATTCGAGAGTCGTGTGCAGACGAGAACGGCCGTCCTGCTCGATCCCACCGCTGGTGAGCGTGTACGCGGACGCGCTCGTCTGGTCCTTGTAGAAGTATTCGTAGTCGTCGTCCCCCAGGTAGACTTCGCTCAGACGACGACCTGAGGAATCGGAGTACGTGTGGCTGAAGCTGTTGCCGGACCTGTGACCTGAAAACTCCCCTTCGATGATCGTGTGATCGAGCATCTCACGCCGCGTGTCGAAGGCCTCGCTGACTTCCTGGCCTTCCTCATCGGTGATGACTTCACGCCAGTCGGTGATCTCAGCGGTGGAGTGTGAGTTGATCGAATTGAACCCGCTGTAAGAGTAATTGTCCCCATTGGTACTAATCGTCCCCCGGCTGGCCGTGTTCGTGTTGCCGCTGAGGATCTGCGACGAAGACGAGATCTCGACCAGCGTCGCTTCTGTCGTCAATCCGGTGACGGCGTCTTCGACGTATGTGTATGTCGTCGTCTGATCAACCTCATAATCATCGCGACTGGTGACCTGATGCAGACTCCCCGAGCGGCGGTCCTGACTGGTGTCGAGCAGCAGGCTGGTCTCCTTGGCCGTGGTTGTGACGAAACCAATGACCGATAAGGTCGCGACCTGCTCGATCTCCAAGGTACCGTCGGCGGTAATTGTCAATTCGGAACTGGTCTCCAAGTTGGTTGCGTCTTCCTTTGACGCGATGTACTCGGAAGTGGTGGTCAAAAATCCGGTTTTCACCAGCGAATAGGTGTCCAGCGTGCTGTTTTCCAGTGAAGAGAGCGACGCATTTTCCGTGATCGTCGACTCGGCCGGGACGTTCACGATTTCGTCCTCATCAAGGATCCCGTCCTGGTCGGAGTCGAGACCGGTGGTGGTCGAACCGGTGCTGATCGACGACGACGTGGAACTTCCGCTTTCGACGCTTTCCGTCAGGTGGTAAGTCTCCTGCCGGACGATCGTGCCGGCGGCGTCCTGGGTAACATCATCCAGCAACGTCCCGCCGCTGGAAGTGCCAGTCCCCAGTGAACTCGAAGACGACTCGATATCGATGGTCAACACCGTCGCACCCGTCGACGTATTGTCTGAAAGTGTTGTCACAGTGGTTTGATCATAACTGCCCGTGGACAGGAATGAGTCTGAGGCAGAAGACGTGTAGATCGTCACACGATTGGTGCCTGTCTCCGCTACGGCGTTCTTCGAGGCGATCTCGCTGGTGAAAGAACTGGAAGCCGAGGTCGAACCATCATCAACCCTCGTCGACGTCGAGGTGAGTGTCGTGACGGCATCGTCATCGGAAAAGGTTTCGATGGTCTCGTCATAGGCGAGGATCGTGATCTCGTCGTCTTCCACGGTGAGCGTCGTCGTGTCATCAGTCGTCGATGTGTACGAATCGGAATTCGTATCGAGTGAGGAAATTTCAGAGAACAGGATCGAGCCAGTTTGGCCGAACGTCAGTCCTTCCGCCAACGTCTCGATATCTGCGACTTCCAGAGCATCCAGATCGGCCACCAGAGCCAGATCATCCGCCAGGCTGCCCGTGGCCAGGATGGTCCTGGAATCGAACGTCAATGTGGTGGAGTCGGAGTTCGACTCCATGGAATGCAGCGTCGTCACCTGCGTCGATTCCATCGCCATCTGAATCTGGACCCCTTCGACTTCGCCATCCTCGGTCTGGACGAGAGTCTCCTGGGTTTCAACGGTGACAGAGGTCGTCAGGACATCATGGAGGTCGTATTCCCAGTCGGAGTTCGAGCTGGCGACCGACATCAGCGTCGACTCGGTCTGACCAGTGCCCGCACTGCCGGTGACAGGGCCAGCCGAGGTGACGATGGTGGTGAGACTGATCTCATCCACCCCCGAGGACACATCATCGGTCGTCTGCACCGTCTCTGTGGTGACGGTGTTCTCTGCCGCATCGACGACGATGTCGTAATCCGTCGTGACGGTGAGATCGGTGCTGCTGTCGGTGCTGAGCTCTGCTTCTTCGATCACAGTCACAATGACGGTCGGCGTTTCGCTGGACGACTGGCTGGGGCGGTACAAGGTCGTGGAAGTCATGTCGACCGATTCATCACTGAGCAAGTGGCTCGTCGACAGGCCCGAGAAGTAGGCGATCCCAGAGGCGACGTACGACGTCTGCGCATCATGGAAGGTGTAGGTCGAATCAATCGAATCGGCGTACTCGTCGGTCAGGACCGATTCATTCGCCGTTGACGTGCTCCCCGGAGCCGTCAACTTCGACAACGTCGATGTCAGAGTCGACGACGAGAGGATCGTCATCGACTCATCGTACGTGCGGGTCGCGGAGTTGGTGGAAGCACTGGTCGATTTGACGTTCGAGGCGATCGCGTCCAGCGACGAACCCCAGGTCAGTGTTTCATCGAGCGAACTAGTGGTATCGAGGATGTGCAACTCGTCGTCGCCGGTCAGTTCGGAGTGGTAGGTCCCTGTGGAGTCTTCCAGGCTGTTACCATCGACGTCGTCGCTGTAGTCATAACTGACGTTGTAGGTCTCAACGCCGGTGGCATCAATGGCGCGCTGGCCATTGAAGGTGTATTCGACACTGGATGTCACCTCCTCTGAGAAGGTCGATGCCTGCGTTAGTGTTTCCGTCTGCGGAGCCGTCGGCTGGTCCATGAGTAAGGTGCCAACGACAGCCGTCGAAGAAAGACTAAGGCTGCTGGTCAGATCGAGTGTCGAGAGATCCGTCGCCCCGGAAGCATAGGCAAAGCTCTCCGAAAGGCTGACCAGATCCCCAGCGGCGATGACCTGATCATAGCTGGAGATCAGGCTCCAACCCAGTTCGCCGGTGGACGTGGCGAGGAGCAGCGTCGTAGAATCGGGAACTTCCGGATCGCTGGAGACCGACTTCCAGAGTTCCGACCGCGCGATGGTGTAAGAATCAGTGACTTCGACATCCAGGTCCTGTGAGATGGTCTGATCGATGATCTCATCGTTGGTATCTCTTTCCACCGACTGGCTGTAATCGAAGGTGATTTCCTGCGAGCCGGAGTAGACATCAGGAACTTCGGCGGAAAGCTCATCGACAGTCGTTGAGTTTGTGTACGTCCAGTCGGTCGGATTGTCCTCATCCGGCGTGGCGTCTTCTTCAATCGAGCCGGTCATCGTCAACAAGTAGCCATCGATCTGGAGATAGTCAGTGATGGAAAACGTCAGAACTCCATCGACGAACATGGCGTCAAACGTGTAGCTCAGCGACCCGGTCTGCAGCAACGTGTACGCTAGACTGGCGGTGTCGTGCGTGAAGGTGGTCAGGTACGAATACGTCATCGAAAAGACGTCTTTGTAGCTCCACTCGCCGGTGGTGGTGTTCTCCGTGCCGGTGCGTGTGTAGCTGGTGATGGTCGTGACATCGACGACAAACGTCCCGCCCAGTTCCGTTGAGGGAGTGGTGGTCGTGTCCGTAGACGTCAGACCGGAAACACTGCTGCTGACGTTGCCATGCGAGCTGACGTCAAAGTCCGCCAGCAAGTAATCGGCGACATTAGCCTGAGACACCATGTCCGGCACGCTGCCGATTTCGGGCAGAGTCAAAGGCTGAGCAACGACCGGCGAATGCGGTCCGAGGCCATCCAGTAAGCCGTTTAGCAGGTCGGGCGAGCCCAGATCATCGGCAGGCAGCATGTTGCCAGGATCGGGATCATAACTGCCGATAGCGACGGTGACGGTGGCGGTGTCAGTCAACCCCACCTCATCTTCGATGGTGTAGGTGAATGTGATTTCGTCGACCGCTCCGCCACTGGCCGTGTAGCGGACCTTCTGACCACCGCCTTCCAGTGTGATGATTTCCGCAGTCCCGGAAGAAACAGTGCTGATAGACTTGATGGTCAGATCACTTTCCTCAAGGTCACTATCATTAGCCAGGACATCGATTTCAACGGAATCGCCGATGACAACATTGGCGGTGTCGTCAGTTGCTTCCGGTGGATCGTTGAGGTCATTGACATCAACACTGAAGACTTTTTCATACCACAACCCGAGCACATCAGTAGCGCGGACTCTCACTGAATAACTGCTCCTGGCTTCGTAGTTGAACGAGGCCGCTGCGAGCAATTGACTTCCTGAAATACTGAATTCAGCGTTATCCGTTGAGCCTTCTCCACTCACCAGTGAGTAAGTAAAACCGGCTTCAATGTTTGGGTCGATCGCTGAGAGCGATCCCACAACGGTCTCGATCGGAAGGTTTTCATTCAACGAATTGGCAGAGAGACTGATATCCGTCGGCGGCAGATTGGCCACCGTGAAGTAACTCCCAGTGATCCCGAATTCGCCGGCATTCGGGCTGCCGTTGTACGTATTGGCTGTAAACGCCAGATCACCATCGGCATAGCCCAAATTGATTCCGTTGACAACGTCCGCTTGACCTTCCAATGCCAGAATTGTGTCAGTACTGAAATTGACGGAAGCAACCAGTCGATCAGTTGTTATGGGGGTGAAGTCAATCCAGTTGTAATTCGTGTCGTACTGCCATTGACCTGCGTTATTGCGGACCATGATAAAATGATCGGCGTTTCCGGTGTCGATGCTGGAGAACCGCGTGCTCACAACTTGCTGGCTAAACATCACATAGCCAGTTCCTTCGTTGGCATCGTTGGCGGCAATCCCGGAGCGAAGATTTCCGACGCTGATCGCGTCTTCGTCGACCCGGAAAAAGGTCCCCGTCATTTCGAATTCGCCGTCATTGTAGACGCCACCATACTGATTGGGGGTGAATGTCAAATCGCCATCATGATAGCCAGCCTGAATGCCATTGACGACGAAAGATTGTCCATTGAGAGCGGTGGCGGTATCGGTCGCGAAATTGACAGCCGCGACAAGTCGATCTGTGGCGACCGGTGTGAAGCTGACAAGGGTTTCATTATTGTAATAAGACCATTGGTTACCCGACGTGAGTCGTACCGCGATAAAGTGATCTGCCTGTCGCACTTCCATGCCAGGGAAGCGAGTATGAACACTCTGCTCGCTATACATCACATAGCCGGTGGCCGTACTTGGATCTGGCCCGCTTACGCCAGACCGCAGATTACCGACGTTGATTTCCTGGAGTTCGGTCGTTCCCGACAAAAGGACACGCGGTTCCAGAACTCGCATTGCGGCAGGTTGAAGCAGGCCTCGTTGGCCGGTTCGAAGCGTTGTTTTGCGTCTGGCAAAAAGCTGCTGAAAGTGAAGCCACCAACTCATCCGATTGCGAACACGGCGCAGCACTTCACCAACACGCATAGGGCTCATCCTACCAGTGGAAGTCAAACAATGATGACGACAAGATGCGAAGCAGTGGCACGACCCCGAATGCGTTAAGCATCCGGTGATCGTGGATTCGGGATGAGCGCAACTTCACTATATTCATAGTGAAGTTATGGTCAAGACGAGAATTAACTTTTGTCGCAGATCGGCTAACATTGGATATGGTGAGGCTCGTAGACTAACGCAATAGCCATGATTGCGAATCTCTGATGGTGCTGCAGTTCCGGCCAAAGATAGATGAGACGCTCCAAGTGGGGATCTACTACCGACAATCCATGACAATTCGAGCCAATCAAATGCTGAGTATTTACTGATTTGGTAACTCACTGTTTCTGTACGCCGTTGCCGCATTGTTGATTGCGGAATTCCCCCCTCGGGGTTCGAATCCCCTCCTTTTGGTCGTGTGTGTCTATGAAGTTAATTCATGCCGCTTTGCGCTCAAACGACCGCACCAGTCCACCGACGTGCGATCTGACCACGACTTCATCACGCTCAATTGTCAGAACTTCTTCTGGTGCCACAGCCAACTGTGGTAGATGATCTCGTTCGGTGTGTGATCGGTGGGTGTTGTAGTAACCCGTGAACTCTGAAGTCAGATGATCTAGGTGTCGTTTGCCGAAGATGATAAACTTTCGTAAACACTCGTTCTTGATGGTGAAAATCACTCGCTCACAGCGTCCATTTAGATTTGGTGAAGCCTTGGGTAATGCATTGTGTTGCACTCCCTTCGACTTCAGTTTATCGACGAACTCCTGAGTGATTTTCGTATCTCGATCATGCATGACGATCGCAGGTTTCTCATCGCGTCTAGATGTTTGCTCCAAGAATGCATCAGTCTGTTCTGCCACCCAAGCTGAGTTGGGATGAGCCGTCGAAGAGGAGACAATCAGCTCTCGCGTCGCCATGCAAAGCCACACCATGACATACAGCTCTTGAAAGCCTTTCGTCGTCACGGTTCTCACACTGAAAAAGTCGACCGCCCAGAGAGTTTTCGCATGTCGGTCGATGAAGTTCTGCCAGGAATCCGATGTTCGATTGGGCCCCGGCTGAATCCCTTCTTCCTTCAGGATGTTTCTTACCGTCTGTCGGCTGATCTTCTTGATTCCCAATTTCCTCAACTCGCCGAGGATGCGTGTGTAACCGAATGAGGTTGATTTGGCGATCTGAATCACCAAGTCTCGAATCTCTTTAGGCTTGCGTCTTCCCGCTTTGGGAGATGAATTTTTCTGGCTGCCTTGTCCGGCATCTCGCAGCCAGCGGTAGAAAGTGGATGGACTGACGATCGTCAGCAATTCCTCGATGGCTCTTCCTAGTGGCTTGCCGAGTATGAGTAGTCGCTCACGCTCGTGCAGCTTGGTGTGGATCTGTCCTGGTACCCGACTTCGCAGGATCTTATTTTCCTCTTTCAGGAACTCAACATACCGAGCCAACTCGCGGTCAGTAACAGAAGCGATCATGGCGAGCAGGGGGTGAAAGATCCGGGACATTTTGACACGGTCATTCTTCGAGGTTTCGCGGAGCGTTTCACTTTATTTGTACCTCGCCATAGGCATGGAAAAAGTCTGCCAGAACCACGTTTTGAAACTGTTGAAGAAGCCTATCACCGACGCCGTCAAAATCGGTCGTGAACAAGCAAGGACAGGGGAGGAAAAGCAGCCGATCCCAAGGTCGACTGTTCAAATGGCACCTGGGTACAGATCAGAAAAGTGTACCCATTTTCGACCATTTCTCGCTGTTGGCCGAGTAACTCCGCTTTTTAGAGACTCGGTAATTCCCGCATGAAAAGGCTATTCGAAGGGTATCCGCATGACGTCATAGCTCTTCGGAACCGAGGGCTGGACTCCAGATTGGAGTCATAACCGGGAGGCGTATAAATGAACGCGCGACGCCAATCGCCAGTCGTCTTTGAAAAGTAACGACGTTCTCGTATTTCGCCGCGAGGGACGTCTTTATCATGGAAGAAATCTTCTCCCGCGGTAGGAACTTCGACGCCGCTTGCCTGTCGACTCATTCCGTAGAATGTTTCGCTGGCCGGATCGCAGACGTTGGCGCCGTCAACGAGAAACGTGTAGTAATGAAATCCCGGGACCAAGGGATCTGTGGTGACGGTCCAGTTTCCATCGCCGTCTTTTGTCATCGGATAACGTCGTCCGATATTGAGAACAACCGACGTTGCTTCGGGAGCCTTGATGCGGAAGGTTCCCCGTAAGTCCGAGTGGACTTTGGGAAATTGTTGACCGGGGATGTTCGTTGAAAAAGGTTTCGGTTCATCAGCTTTCTGATCAGCCTTGGGGAGTTTGCCCGCATCCACAAAGGCATGCTGCAGGAAAAAGTAAAGGTCTTCTTTCCACTGCGTCGGGTCGTGACCGTGCGCAGCGACGTGCCAGGTATGCGGAATCTTGTTCTCTTTCAAATATCGATGAACACGCTGGCTGATATTAATCAGACCATCTTTGTTTCCGCAGGAAAGCCATAACAACTCCAGCTTTTTAGCTGTCTGCGGATCCGGCAGAAGCTCCTGGTTTGGCTTGGTATTGGGTGCCGACGAGAAGGCGCCGATCCATGCGAAGGTGTCCGTATGAGCCAATCCAAAGTTGAGAGTCTGCCCGCCTCCCATAGAAAGACCTGCGAGTCCTCGGTGTAGACGATCGCTGGCTGTACTGTAGCGGGACTCAATTGCCGGAATCACATCGTCCAACAAGTCTCGCTCAAAATTGCTAAACGAGGGAGCAGCAGCGAAGACGTTCCCCTCCGCGCGGTCGTTTTTCTGAGCTCTTCCATTGGGCATCACTAAGATCATTGGAACAGCTTTGCCCTCTGAAATCAGATTGTCCAAAATCACTTCTGGATGAGCAAAGCGTTGCCATTCCGTCTCGTCGCCGCCGATTCCGTGAAGGAGATAAAGGACCGGGTATTTCTGCTCGGACGTGTAGCCAGGCGGGGTGTAGACTTGCATCTTTCGAGTCGTGCCGACAGTTTTAGATTCATACTCAATGAGCTCGACTTTTCCGTGAGGAATATTTTCCCTGGGAGTATCAAACCCGGAAGCCGGCTCGGGAAACGCGCGAACGTCATCAGCCTCAAGAACAATCGGGGCATTGAACCCGCGTCCGCCACGTCGGTTGTTGTTTTCTTCTTGAGCATGAATCGACGAAGGCAAGACCAGCAGTAATACGAGCGCAGCTGTTCTCATTTGATACTCCTCGAAAGACGAAGTCGTCTGGATGTTAATGGTTGGATGCAGATTCGAACGTTTTCAAGACAGCGTCATACGCTGGCTTCGGATTTCTGTCACGGTCAAAAAGAAGTGGATAGTTCGTCCGTCGCCAGGGAAAGTTATTCAACCAACTTCGGCCGTCGTGCAGATTCCAGAAGGAAACTCGCTCGATGATGTCGGAATTCTCGACAAACAATCGGAATAACGCAGCGTACTGATCAGACTGCTTTTGCAGAAGTTCCTCAGGACAGGCATCAGGATAGGGATTATAGTGCCGAAGCCTCTCTCGCTGACTCCCCTGATCGGCCCACCATGCATCTCGCCCCACGACATCAATGTCTAATTCTGTGATGACAACTTTCATCCCAATTCTTCGAAGCTCGTCGAAGGTTATCCTCAACTGGTCGACGGAATCATCTCCCAGCGAGAGATGCCCCTGAATTCCGTAGGCGTCGATCGGAATGTTCCGTTGCTTCATCTCTGTCAGAAAGCGGATCAGCTTTTCTCGTTTATGCGGACGATGACAATCATAATCGTTGTAAATCAGCAAAGCTGACGGGTCATGTTTTCTGGCAGTACGAAAAGCCAGCTCAATGAACTCATCGCCTGTGAGCCTCGTGTAGACGGAATCTCGATAGAGTTTCTCCCCAGAATCATTGACCGCTTCATTGACCACGTCCCACATTGAAACATGATCAGCGTATCGAGTGACCACTTTTTCGATATGATCTTCGATTCGCTTGAGCAGCACTTCACGCTCGACCGGCCGATCCTCTTTGACCATCATCCATTGGGATGTCCGGTCATCCTTGGCCCATAATAAGCAGTGACCGACGACTTGGAGCTGGTTTGTCTTTGCGAAATCAATCAGCAAATCCGACTGTCCAAAATGGAACTCTCCTTCTTTCGGCTGCAGGCTCTGTGGCTTCATGCAGTTTTCAGGCGTGATGACATTAAATTGACGAAGTAGCAGTGAGCGGCTTTGATCGTCTTCCAGATCGGATTGATTCACGGAGACTCCCATCAGGAAGCGTCCTGCGGCAGCTTTTCTAAGCGAACGCTCATCATCCTGCGCATAGGCAGGTAACGATCCTGCTAAGACGATCAGCAAGCAATAAACATTGAATTGAAAGCTTACGGATGACCGTTCTTGTCCTGCAGCATTCCGATTTTGCATCGCAGCCTTTTCATTTCTAGCGAAAACTGGCGTCGATAAGCCAAGTTGACGCGGTGATCTAGCGCTCTGTGAGAGTGGCATGTTGTCGCGGAACTCCTTGGACCCAGGTTTCTCTCCGCCCGATTCTCTTCAAAGATCACACGAAGACGAATTCCCTCGCTTCACGACTGAATCGACAGTCAATGAGATCGACAATCAATGTCCGCGTCTTGCGCCATTCTACGGGCTGACGTCGTCTTCTGCAGCCTCTTGAACAATTTTTGCTCCTTCGAGCTCCAGATTCACCACCTCGACACTCCCATCGAGGAAGACCGTCAGTTCGGATTGCTGGTTGTATTTTTGTGGAATGATCTGCTCGCTTGACTCTGCACTGGAATACCCAAGAATCTTGATGAGTTTTGAGCCAGGCGTGACTCGGGTTGAGTATTTTCCTGATTTGATCGAACAAGATTCTTCGATGCTCTTGTCACTGGTTGACGTGAATGTGATTGTGCCCGTTTCTATACCCTGCCCGTCGAAAGTGATGTTCCCATGAACGGGAACCTTACCGTCCCATCCAAGGGCCGAACATCCAACTGCCAGGCATGACAGAAGCGAGACGAACCACCATTTTCTTTTAGTCATCTGGAATTCTCTCGTGAAGAGTTTTGCGAAGATCAACGAGATCAGTTGGCAGGAGGTGAGATTTCATCAATGCATTTCATCAGCTCAAGCTTGGATGCTTTCACTTTTGCCTCATCTCCTGTCGCGATCGCCTCCTGGAGTGCTCGGGCTTTTTCGTCAATTCTGTCAAGCTCCGGGGAAGGAAACGCAGCCTTCGCGGGGGCGAGTGACTCCATCGCCACCGAGAGCCCTTCTTTCGTGGCGTTCACAGTCTTGCTTGACTTGAGGGAGGCTCGAAACGAGGAAGCAACACGCGCCAGGGCCGATGCCGTATCGACTCTTTCGGACGTATTGTTGGGCGATTCCATGCAGCCCAGCAGGCTCAACAAGCAAACAGCAAGAATCAGACGGATCACAGTATCCTCTTTTCAGACCAGAAGGACGAAGCAGAATAGGCAACGGCTATTCGAATGGAACAGCCGCCGCCGGGACCATAGACACAATCTCATGTCAATCAACAGACGCCGCAGATCCGACTAGAACTGGCCAACGATGTTCCCGTCGCTGATGGAAAGAAGATTGAGATACGTCGCCTGATCGATATTGCTGGAGATGAATCGGACGCCACCATCTCCCAGCGTGACCTGGACGCCACCTTTGTGCTCGCTTCGAAGTGCGCCACCTGCTCCGTCAGCCGTTCGATCGAGGTTGTCCAGAGGGGTTCCGAACGCACTGTTGCCATACGGTGTGGAGTCAATGAAGGGACTATTGGGAAGACGAACTCTCACGCCACCATTCTCACCGCGGGCTGAGAAAACACATCCCGTCGCTAATCCCCAAGTCCCGCGATCATCCTGGCTGCCGTCGGTGTAATTATCATAACGAACTTCACCCACCATGATCGAATTTGAAAGGCCATCTGTGGCATCTGAGAACTTGGCGCCCCATTGTCGAGCAATGGAGAAAAAGCCCTGGTTACTGGCAGTGGTGGCTGACGTGGTAAAGTTCACCCCTGCGTTACCTACGTAATTGACCTTCCCGAATCGTCCGCCGTTAAAATTGAAGTGTTGAACGAGAATCCCACCCCCTTGCGCTTGTGATGGACAGATATAAGCTGGCAGAGGTATCTCTAAAACAGTTGGATTCGGGGCTTGAGTGGACCGCAGGTTGAAGTTGTAGCGGTCATAGAGAGCAGACTGTTCAATGTAAGGCAGGATCATCGTCATCCAGGTCGCTGCCCAGTCGCCGGAGCGTCCATTGCAATACCTGGTCCCTGCTATAAAGGTGCTGTCCGTTAACGTGATTGCTCCAATATGAACTGCTCCCGGCGGAAGCGTCGAGAACGTGTCGTGGTAATTATGAAGCGCAATTCCAATCTGCTTGAGATTATTTTTACAAGTGGAACGCCGTGCAGCTTCTCGGGCCTGCTGAACCGCCGGAAGAAGAATGGCGACCAACGTCGCGATAATAGCAATGACAACCAGGAGTTCAATAAGTGTGAACCCTTTTCTTGTACCGGCAACATGTCTCAGTCTCATGGAAATGTTCCTGCTCTCCAGGCAATCGAAATGAAATGAAGTATGAAACACATCTAGAAGTGTTAACCTATTCTCCACGGAGGAACTTGATTCCGCGGGGAATCTTTGAATTTCCTGAAGATTTCCTTTCTGGGTGAGAAAATATCTCAATCCTCAAGCAACATCACAAAATCATGCCGGAATCGGAGGTGGTCGTGGAGAGATATTCTGAACGTCGGTCCGATCATCTTGTGCAGAGCCGATACAACATGAAGATCAATTTGACTGAACAGACTGAGGCTGCCCGAGAACATGATCCGACACCAAAGTTCGTTGAATTGATACTTAAATATGACCGCGAACTTCGGAGGTATATACAGGCCCTCATCGTGCGACGAGATGATACAGATGAAGTCATGCAGCAAACAGCCTTAGTTCTTTGGGAAAAGTTCTCAGAGTACGATGACTCACGAGACTTTCTGCCTTGGGCAAAGCGTTTCGCTTATTTCGAAGCCTTGAATTTTCGAAAATTGCACGCACGGAATAAATTGATCTTTAACGATGAAGTGATGCTGCTCATCGCAGAAACCATCCAGGAGTCAAACGAGAGAAACGACGAGCGAGCCAGAGCCATGGTCGAATGCCTGGACAAGCTGGGAGCGGATGATCGCCGACTCCTTGAACTTCGATACGGAAATTCAAAAACCCTCAAGTCGATCGCTGAGGAGGAGCAAGGCGATCCCAAAATGCTCTACCGTCGCCTTGAGAAAATTCGCATGGCTTTACTGGGATGTATCGATAAGCATTTTCAGACGAAACGTTTCTCCTGGGATTAACAATCATGTTCTCCGAAAATCAGTCACATGCCGATGATCGACTCATTCGACGATACATTGATGAAGCGCTTCAACCTGACGAGTTCGAAGCCTTCCAGCAGCGATTGACGCATGACGCTGGTTTTCGAAGACGATATGTCGAATTAATCGAACTTGAAACACGTCTTCACGAAGCATTCGAAGTGATACACTCCCCACCTGTGAAGAACAGACAGGACGCGCACTTCGTCGCAGGGAGATGGAGCTGGGGTGTTCTGGTCGGGTTAAGCCTTTGCCTTGCATTTATGTTGCTGCTCTTTGAACCCGACGTTGATAAGGTGCCTGAAAACTCGGAAAAGCATAATCAGGATGCAACCCGCTCGAATTACGTCACGTATCAAAACCCACTCAAGACAGACTGTGCAGTGATTGTCAGCAGTCATGGAATCGACAATCCAGATTTGTCAGTCGGCAGTCGACTGCAATCCGGCTTGATGACAATTACATCAGGACGGATCCAGTTAGAATTCTTCTGCGGTGCAAAAGTAGCGCTGCTGGGGCCCTGCCAGATCGAGCTTCAATCCGACCGATCAGCCAAACTCCTCAAAGGATGCGTGACGGCCTATCTTCCCGAACGTGCCGCCGGGTTTGTCATCAATTCTCCTCAAGCAACCGTTCTTGACCTTGGTACGGAATTCAATATGGCAGTCTCCGAGGACGGCCATTCAGACATCGCGGTCGTGAATGGCTTGGTCGACCTGTCCGCTATCGGAGAAGACGGAAACACGATCCGTACGCGTCGCCTCCACCAGGAACAGATGGTCCGTGTCGACAACAAAAGACAGATGTCCGAGCAGACATCCATGACTACCACCGAGTTTCCTGAGATTGATCTCCCTTCCATTCCGCCATTAAAGGTCGGCGATGATTATGTTGCAGCCGTAACCAACAGCCTTCCCGACGTCTACTGGCGTTTTGAGACGTCTACTGGCCCGTCGGTAAAGAATGAGATGTCTGATCAATATCATGGCAGAATCGTCTCTTCCGAGTACGAGCCAGACGTGTTGACAATTTCAAACTATGTGCGTTTTTCAAAGTCGGTCCTGCCTCGCTATATCATCTGTGACGATGCGATCAAGAACTTGAATCTGGGTAGCTTTTCAGTGGAAATGTGGATCTGCCCTGATGACCTCGCCCACTCGACCTGCTTTTCCACGATCCCCACAACAAGTGAAGATGGTCGACGGATGATGAATCTGATCGATGTGGCGACAAATACATGGATGATCCACGATCCAGGCTCGATCCGCTTTCTCCATCGATATCCGCCTCACCTGGAACACCCAGAAGGATACAACGTCTTTACCAGGGGCGTTTGTGTTCCTTTTCAGTGGCAGCACATTGTCGCCGTACGATCAGAAGATCGCATCGAGATCTATCACAACGGACGCAAATATGGCAGCGTTGAAATTGAAGACCAATCTGGAGAGGGAGATTTTCGCTTACTACTAGGTCAGCTGAACCTGATCTGGACACATCGACAATTCAATGGTGCCATGGATGAGTTCGCTTTCTACACGCGATCTTTAAATGCCGAAGAGATCGCAAACCATTACCGTTTAATATCGGAGCCTTCGCGAACTCTCAACAGTCGTTGAGCACGGACAGGAGAACAGGAATCGAGTATTCCTCTATTTGTCTTTAGACGCAGGTCTCTTTGTAACAGACATTTGAGAAGGTTTTCACTGACAGCTTCTTCCTGACATCATATGAATGCCCCGCAGCGTGAACCAAGTATCCCAGAATTAGATCAAAGAGTTCTGGTCCTATACCGATCGATAGCGCGCCGCTCCCTACCGCCCGCTGTTGGCGCATTATCGATTCGATCACTGGTCCAAAAAAGATGCTTTTTAAGAGTTGGAGAAACTGAAAAGAATCATTTTTCCAGGCGTCCAGTAACCGCTTACGGACATAGGAACCCTTCGTCCATGTCGTCAAAACGCGATAAGAGCCTCGACCACGGTTGGATTTCAAAACATTCACATCCACAAAAACCAAGCTGACACGGACCAAACTGCCAGAGGAAGGCACCGAGTCTATTGTCCAGATGCCGTACCTTGGCCCCTTCGAAGTTTTGCGAAGTTCGCCATTTGCCGACCGGAGTGTGAAGACTACTGTGTCGGGCTAGAGTATTCGCATCGCCCCTTCAGTTTAAGAAGAGGTAGGACTCTGATTCGTAGTTCGTCGTGAATCGACTTATTGAGGAAAAAGTGAGTGATTTATACTATCGGAAATAAAGTTAGCTCGTTTCAAAAATCATTGAGGATTTGAGTCTCCTTTTAGCCCTTTATGAAAAGCATATAGGTTACGGTTTTCTTTTGAGATCGAGCAAGTCTAATGTTCATTAGCACTGCCAATGCCTTTGCATATAATTGGATTGATTTCATCTGATGTGCCTGCATTTATTGCGAAAAGAAATGCAGGCTGAGGGATTATTTCCCTGGTTCTTTCAGTCGGACCATCAACCATTGTTGAGTCTGGCCGTTGCTAAAGTGGATGAGTGCTGGGGCGGTCTCCTTAGTGAGATTTTCCAGTCCGGTCTCCATGATAGGTGTTGTTTCGCCTTGAACACACCATGCGACGCGTTGACTGGTCTTGTCGACCATGCCTTCCAGTGTCTTTGTTTCGCCAGAGAGTTTGTTGCTGAACGTTCCGGAAATCACACCATCTTTACTGACGACCAGTTGCAAGAAAAGCGATGGTGTTGGTCCTTCAGATTGACCGTCTTGCGTCAGTGCAAATACTCCCAGAGGTAACCAGTCTTTGCTGGCCGGGTCGACTTCAGGAGCGTTTGTCGCGATGACTTCAGCCTCCTGCGCATATTCTTCGGCTGTGGCAACCTGCTGACCTCCCGAATAGACATTTCCGTCTTCGTAATAGCAGCTGGAGCCGTAGCTGTAATCGGTTAGTCTGAGTACCCAAACCACCCCGTCAGTGCTCCCCAAGTTGCCAAGCGGTAAGGTGTGTTGATTCGCCATTGTGCCCAGGTGGGATGATCGGTCCAGAAGTCGAGTCGGGGATAGTTTTCGTCGATTTGATTCCAGACTTCATCTCGACGTTCCTGGCGATTATCCATCCAGTCCTGACGATTCTCAATGCGATCAGGTCGATTATCAGCAAAGTCGCCGCGACGCTCCTGTCTGTTCTCGGCTGCGGGCCGGTTCTCCACACCAGGGCGGTTCTCCAATCCGGGGCGGTTGTCCAGACGAGAACCGTCTTGGATTCGTGGCTGGTCACCAACCTGCGGTCGATCGCCTGCTCCGGGGCGCGAGTCCCGCAAGAAGTCAGCGGCTGCTCCGCCAGCAGCACCCGCTGCGAAATTTCGAGCGGCATTATTTCCCATGCCATTCGATGGTTTGGGGATGTTCAAAAAATCGTTGAGTTGCCCAGCATTGGGCCGCTCGCCGGGACGATTTGCGATGTTTCCTGATCCGCCAGGCCGGTTTCCGGCTCCAGGCAGTGTGCCTGGTCGCGTGCCTCCTCCTCCGGGCAATGTACCGGGCCGTGCGCCCCCCGGATTAGGACGTGAAGCACCACTTCCTTGCGACGGACGTGATCCGGCACCGCCAGATGGACGAGTCTGCCCTGAAGGGGGAGAAATCGAGGGGGAGCGTCCTCCGCCGCCGGATGGTGGACGGTATCCTCCTCCTCCTCCCATCGGTGGTCGTGCACCGCCACCTCCACCTCCACCGCTACGCATACCACCGCCTCCGCCACCGCCACGCATGCCTCCGCCCCCAGGACCACGTGCAATCGTCCATTCGAGCTGAGCAGAAAGGAATATGGCTGAAACGGCGAGCACTGAGAAAATTGATCGCTTCATCGAGATCTCGCTTCATCTTGAGTTGTTGATACTGGTTATTCAGGAATACGTGTCACGAGAACCTCGTCGACGTTGGGAAGCAACTGACCAGCTACTGTCCGCTCGACGGTTTGCCACGAGAATGAATTGTTATCAATGGGGCGGATTACATTGATCATTGACGCAGTATCACCGTTGGCAAGAACACCCTTATTGTGAACAAACCAGTGTTTATTTTTTTGAGTCCAGTCAGCCTGTGTGTATCCGCCATCTGAATCAAAGGTCCACGATTTAATTTTCTTGCTGGCGGCGTCGTATCCGATGATCTGAATCCCCGCCATGTCTTCTGCGATTGAAGTCGTCACACGAAACGATCGAACGAGAAAGTTTTGATTTTTTGCCCACTGGCAAGTCGTCTCGATGCGAATCTCGTCATCCTGATCAATCCACGTGCCTACCATCCAATCGAGGACTTTCAGCTGTTCAAAGTGGGAGACCGGCTCATCGTCACCATCCGTGACTCGATCCAGAAGCCATTGGCCATCTTTTCTGGTGTAGACTGCGACGTAGGAAACTTCCTCGGGCTTGGCTTTCGGAGAGATGAACTTTCCTGTTCCATGCTCGACAGCCACATTGGGTGAGAGCATTTGCACGGATTCGGAATGGATTTCGAGCTTAATCTGTGGCTGCGCTTTGAACAGGTCTTCGAATTGTGCCTGAATGGCATCTCTTCCAATGACGACTTCTCCTGTCCAGCGATTGGTGTAAACGGCTTCAGATGACCAGAGCGAGGCGAGTGTCCTGGAGTCCATTTTATTAAAGGCGTTGACGTAGGCGGTTACGGCGTTCGCTATTTCCGTTTCGGGCGCAGGCTTTTCTATTGCTGTCTCCTGCGCGTTCAGGGAGCCGATGCTTGCCAAAACAATACAACAGGCATAAACAAGACGCTTCATCGAATGTCTCCTGAGTTAAGCAGCATTAGAGATCTGCCGCGAGGGATGTGTGTCCTGCGATTCCTCGAACTTCCAAGGCGTTAATCCTATCAAGATATTGGCGGTATCCCTGGGAATCGAGGTCCGAATAGTTCAGGTTTTTGTAAAGGCTCGTTAGCTCGGTGAAGAACTGACGTACTGCTTCTTTGGTTTCCAGGTGATACTCCTGCTCGACAAGCCGTCGAATCAGCAGGAAAGACTCTTTTTGTCGAGTTATTGGTACAGAGACATCCACGGGATCAAACGCGTCCTGCTGGAGAAAGATCATGTCGAGAAAAGTGGCTTTCTGCCAAATGAGATAGTCCTCAATTGTGACACCTTCTTCGCCGGTCACCTGCATCATTTGAAAAATGGAACTACCGCGGTGAAGCAGATCGATCATGTCCTTGACGGTCGCTGTCCACTGAGGATCCATGGAGCTATCAAAGCTGTTTTTCAACTGGTCGAGATAGCGTGACCACGAGATCAAGGGATCGATCGCAGGGTAGAATCGCTTGTAGGCGCGATCGTATGAGAGTCCCAGAAAGCATTTGACGGCACTCAGCGTTGCTTGTGTCACCGGTTCCTCAAAGTTGCCACCGGCTGGGGAGACAGTGCCGATCATCGTCAGGCTTCCCATACTGCCATCGTTGGTGCGAAGAAGTCCGGCGCGTTCGTAGACCCCTTTGATGGCTGAGTCGAGATACGCTGGGTAGGCCTCTTCTCCTGGAATTTCTTCCAGACGCCCCGAGGTCTCTCTCATGGCTTGTGCCCAACGTGACGTTGAATCCGCGATCATCAGAACATCGAGGCCCATCTGGCGGTAATACTCGCCGAGCGTGATGCCGGTGAAGATCGATGCTTCGCGCGCGGCGACGGGCATCGACGAGGTGTTGCAGATGATGATCGTGCGGTCGATCAGCTTGCCGCCGGTGCGAGGATCATCCATATGGCTGAACTCGGTAATCGTCTCGAGGACCTCTCCGGCGCGTTCACCACAGGCGACGACAATGACCACATCAACAGCAGAATAGCGAGCAATTAATCCCTGGAGAACCGTCTTTCCCGCTCCGAAAGGCCCAGGGATGCAGGCCGTGCCACCGCGAGCGATTGGAAAGAACGTGTCGATCAGGCGGATCGTCGTCACAAGTGGTTCCATCGAGAACAGTCGGTCGCTATAACGTTGCTTGAGCAACTGAGCTGGAAGTGGACGTCGAACTGCCCAGGATTGTGCCAGCTTGACTGTCTGCTCACGTCCATTGTCCTCACGCAACGTCGCAACTGTCTGGTTCACTGTGTAGGTGCCGGATTGAATTGATGTGACAACGACCTCGCCGTGAAGTCCGAAGGGGACCATGATTTTATGCGTGATCCGCTTTTCTTGCGTTGTGCCGATGACATCGCCGGGACGCAGCCGATCACCAACTTTGACGGAGGGAAGAAACTCCCAGCGGATCTCTTCATCGAGCGGAAATATGCTCAAGCCACGTTGGAGGAAGAAGCCGTCGCTCTCTGCGAGTTTGTTGAGTGGGTTCTGCAGTCCGTCAAAGACCGTTCCCAGAAGTCCTGGTCCTAAGCTGATCGAGAGCATCTGTCGTGTCAGTTCGACTGGCGCTCCGACGCGGACACCTTCCGTATCTTCAAAGACTTGAAGGTCGGCCTGTTTGCCGTAGACACGCAGGACCTCTGCTTTCAGTTTTCGATCGTCAACAGAGACGTATGCGACTTCATTTTTCATAATCGATGACGAACCGGCGTCGATGGAAACGATATTTCCACTCACGCCGACGACACGACAATCTGAATTCAAGTCAGACGATGGCTTGGACATGTTGATCCACAAGTGCTGAAAGTGATTGCTGAAATCGTTCTTGACCGCGCACGTTATTTTGCGAAACCCAGCGATTAACCAGTGCCCAGCGGGCGACATACAGAACGACGGCTTCAAATGAAAACGTGTGGTTTTCTGAGAGGCGGCTCCAGTTTCTCCAATGAATCGAGAGAATCAAACGTTCAACCTGTTGCGGCAATTCGGCCCCGAGAGCGTTTGCCAGATCGATGATCCAGGCATAACGTCCTTCCAGGCCGAAGTGCGACTGGTTCCAGTGGCGGACGATCTGAGCCCCCAGTTCGCCAACCGGCAGGGGCGGATCTTCCTGTTTGGCTCGACGCCGAAAGCCGGCGAGAATCATTCTCAAGTTGATCCTGTCATTAACCAGCCGAGAGAGAAGAGGATTCTTCAATCTGGTCATGACGGATTCATAGTGAGCGTCAAACTGTGCATCGGTCCGTTCAAGCGGCTGTCGGTCCCAGGCGAGGAAATCGATGAGCATCAGTAGCGTTTCAGCGTCCTCATCGGAAAGCATCTTAAAGCGGGACTGCAAGCGTGGCCACGTAATGGGGCAACGTTCCGCCTCAAAGCTTTTGGGGAGAGCTGGCAGACTGGCGATTAATGTGTAATAAGACATCGTCAGGCTTCTCCGGCTTTCATCAGTGCGCGAAACCTTGGCCCAAGGTGAGCCATCAGTAAGTCTGTAATGGCGCGATCCGTGAGATCGATTTCGACATTCTGGTCCCTCAGGCGAAGTCGGATGCCGATCTGGTCTTCCGGGTTTGTCGTGAATGTCAGGCCTTCTCGAAGTACCTCACTGGAGAGTTCCAGGACGAACTGTGAGAGTGGGCTCGTGAGTTCTTCTGGCTGATTCTGAATTTGTTCGGACGATGAAATACGATCAGGAAGAAGCATTTCGACGTTCGATCCCGTGTCTGGTGGTGTCGCACGTCGGGCGATCTCGAGGATGAGGCGTTCGAGAAATTGCCGATCCTTCATCGTATGCGCGACGAGCTTTCGGACCTTGGACGCAAAATCAGTGCGGAGTTCTTCGGTCAACGTTAATGTCGCGTCTCGAATTGCCAGACGAACGGCATTGTCGCCTGCGATCTTGAGGTCATCGGATGCTTTCTTAGCTGCGGCGAGCATTTTTTCGGCATCACGTCTTGACTGATCAACGATTGCTGCGGCTTCTTGGCGAGCGGCTGCGATGAGTTCTTCCGAACTTTTTTCTCCGCGCGCGACTCCTTCGTTGCGGATGCGATCAATGAGTTCCTGGACACCAGAAATGGCGATCGGAGGCGCCACTTCTTTGCTCGTAGTCGTTGCCATGGTTGATCTCCTTATGGAGTTGGAATGCCGCCGCTCAAGACGAGTGCAAAGACGAATGCAAAGACAGCAAATCCTTCCACGATGGCTGCGGGGGCGGATGCCAGTCCAAACACTTCCGGCTTACTTTTGCTGACGTTGATGGCGGAGGCACAGCAGGCCCCCTGATAAATTGCGCAGATCATCAACGCCAGCCCTGTTAACGTTCCAATGGCAAACAATCCTGGTGAATTGATCACTCCAACGGTTCGATTGAGAGAAAACATGACCACAATGCCATAGATCAGTTGTGACGAGGGAAGTGCAGAGAGGCCTATGAATCGCCCATATCCGCTTTCGACATCCAACATCGCCCCACAGGCAGCCTGTCCTGCTCTTGAGCAGCCGATGATGCTTCCAATAGCAGCCAGAGCCATCGGCGCGAAGATGCCAATCCATCCCAGCACGATTAAATAGCCATCCATTACAGGGTCGCCTTTTTACGAAACGACCGAAACGGCGATCCCGATTCGGTCAGACTCCAGTTGAAAAACTCGATACAGTTCAGTCGCAGGCCATGGACAACGCCTCCCATCAGCCCCAGTACAAGATTGATGCTATGGCCACCAACAAGAATGAGTATAGCCAGAAGAAGTCCAATGCCACGTACATGACTCATGTCGAAGGCCAGCTGATTAAAGGTGGCTGCAAGCTGTGCACTGGCAAGGCCAAGCGCGAACAATCGCAGGTAGCTCAGTACGTCACCAAAGAGTTTTGTGACATTCGTCAAAGCCGAGAGTCCATCGCCGATTCGTCCCAGACAATTTCGCCAGCCCTGCAGAGGGCGCATGCTGCTAAAGCACAATACACATAGTAATCCGGACAAGAGCAGGACCTTCCCGAAGCCGCCGGTGATTCGCGTATTCAGACTCTCAGAAGAACCAATCGCGACCAGAAAACCGCCCCAGAGCACCAACAGCCACCCGAGACTGCTCAAGGCAATTAAAGACCCACGTGCATTCCAAGTTGCAATCATGTTGGCAAGAGACAGATGAGCAATCCCGATGACCAGCGACAGAAACATCATTTGACTGCGGTTTGCAAAATCGAGAATCTGCCATCGCTTAAGCCAAGATCCCGAAGATGGCGTCATCCCGAAGTAGCTACCGACCAGCATGCCAAAGATGATCGAAACTGTCGTGATTGCAAGAAGAAGGTAACGCAACCGGGCGCCGGAGTTTGACTTCCCCAATCGTGTCCAGCCCAACGCCAGGGCCAATGCCATTACTGCTCCATACCCGGCGTCGGCGATGATCATCCCGTAAAACAGACTAAACGAATAGAACACGACACGTGTTGGATCCCAAGTCTCGTACGCGGGTGTGGTGTAGAACGTCACTGCCCCTTCGGCGCCAGCGATTACATCGGGGTTTTTCAGTAGTGTCGGGACATTTTCGCCGTGCACAGGGGAATGAAACGAGACGGCCATCCCTAGATCGCTGGCAATTCTTATCAGGTCGGAACGATCCACTCGTGGCGCCCAGCCTTGTACTGCAAAGAGTGGTTCCGACGTGGCACACAAATCCCGAGCCCACTCCCGAGCGGCGGTATCATCGGCGACATCAATGCTCATTCGCAGTTGAGTGATCCACTTCGTCAGTTCTGCCCGCTTCCATTCAAGCTCTGAAAGGATGGAGTCTATTTCATCCAATCGCGAGCGAATGGCCGAAAGAGGTCGAGGGTCTAGTTCTATACGTTGCCCGGGCATGTTGTCCGGTTCTTCGGGCGAAGCGACGACAACGTAAACATCCTCAGGACCACGATTGACGATCGCGTAGGGGAGCGATACGCGTTCGAGAAGTCGCATTTGTTGGTGAGGAATCATGTAAGTCCAGAGGCTGTTACCAGCAAGGTCTTTCTCCGGGACAGTCTGGAACTCACCCCACGGCGTCAGATCGCGGATCGATTTGACGGTGTAATCTCGCTCGTCGTTAAGTTCATTTCTCAGTCGTTTGAGTTCGAGCACTTCGCGCGTGACTTCTACGATTCTGATGTCTGCATGAGATGGACTCGCGGGCCTGCGAACAGGACATGCCAGCAGGTCTTTGAGAGCCAGACGTGTCTGGTCAGAAATCATCCCGTCCTGTGCTTCTTTGACATTCCGGTGGTTTAAGCTGGTCAAATGCATGATGCCCAGACGCTGTAGCGATTCGAGAAGTTCTTCGCGTTTTGCGAGGTCTCCCACGAACGTCACTTTGTCTAGCACTACAATCGACACCTGAGGACTCCTTATTTTTTCTGCTTGGCAATTTTCGAGCGCACAACCGCAGATCGTTCCTGGTCCGACAGGTAAACCTGGATTCGCTTGATCTGTCGCTCTGCCTGTGGAATCAGTACCTTTTCAAAAAGATTGACGCGTTGAGTTATCCTTCGTCCGGCAGCTTCGAGACGGTCAACACGCACTTGCATGACGCGCAGGCGTAGTTGCAATTCAGCTGACTGCTTGAGCAAATGAACCAGATTGTCAACCCAGTGCGGCGTCGAGAGCATCGAGTACTGATTGACACTTACTTGAACCACACCCAGACGCGGAAGGTGAACGCCAGCCAGATTCTCTGATCCGATGTCGACATGCTCAATGCGGATCAACTGCGTTAGATCGCGAGTGGCGAGGGTATCGCTGCCGAGTAAAGGATAGAGCTCATTCAATTGTGGTTCGATTACGGCGTGTTGTGAGCGAGCGTCTTCCAGTTCCAGACGTGCGGCTTTGAGCGCGCCAAGCAACTGCTGTCGCTTCAGATCCAGCGAGGGCAGGAACTTGCGAAAGAGTCCCAACTGGTCACGCTGGTGCTTGAGAGCACTTTTGTTGAGGGCAAGGGCCATCTCAGCTTCCCTCCGTAGCAGGTATCTTGGCAGTGCGTGCAGGGAAGTACTTATCGACGATCGCTTCCTTCATCAGCAGTTCGTTTCGTTCGAAACATTCAGCGAGCGTCTGCCAGCTGAGATCGAGCGCGTCGTTGAGCGGCATCGAAACGTCAATTTCCATGAACCTCTGACGAAACAGTGTTCCAAAGCGAAGTAGCTTTTCATCGAACGCGGACATATCGAACGCCATTGCCTGCTTCTTCTTCGCCTCTTGCGCACCAGAATAGAACCGGATCATCGTATTCATCAACTGGCCATGATCTTCACGTGTGACTTTTCCGATGACCTGTTGCTTGAGTCGCGACAGGGAGCCGAATGGATCGATCATCCCCTCGTGCAGGTAGAATTGTCCCTCGGTGATATAGCCTGTATTGTCGGGCACCGGGTGGGTGACGTCGTTGCCCGGCATGGTTGTGACAGTCAGGATCGTGACTGAACCTGCTCCGCGATAGTTGCAGGCACGTTCATACCGAACGGCCAACTGGCTGTAGAGATCGCCCATATAGCCACGGTTCGAAGGGACCCGCTCCATCGAGATCCCGATTTCTTTCAGAGCATCGGCGTAAGCGGTCATGTCAGACATCAAGACAAGAACCCGCTTACTTTCCTCGACGGCGAAACGCTCAGCGACTTTGAGCGCCATGTCCGGAGCCAGAATGCGTTCGACGATCGGATCGGAAGCCTGATTGACGAACATCACGGTGCGCGGGAAAACTCCCTCATCTTCAAAACGGGTGCGGTAAAAGTGATAGTCATCGAAGATCAGTCCCAGCCCCGCGAAGACGATGACATCGGCATCCGCCTGAATGCCGATCCGCGCCAGAAGCTGGTTGTACGGTTCACCTGCAATCGAGAAGATGGGGATCTTCTGGCTTTCGACGAGAGAATTGAAGACGTCAATCATCGGGATTTTCGTCTCGATCATCTTCGTCGGAACAATACGGGTCGTGGGGTTGACCGATGGACCGCCGATGCTCAGATGGGGATCGGCCGAGAGTGTTGGCCCCCCGTCAATTGGCTCGCCGACACCATTAAAGACTCTGCCCAGAATGTTCGGTGAGTATGCGACCTGCATAGGGTGCCCGAGAAAGCGGACTTTGGCATCCGTTGAAAGCCCCTTCCCTCCCGTAAAGACCTGCAGCGAGACTTCGTCGTTTTTCATTGCAACACACTGAGACAGCGAGGTTTCTCCATCCCAGTTCTCGACCACCGCCAGATCTCCCAGCCCGATATTGGAAGCGCGGACCGTCAGAATGTCCCCGACGATCGAGAGGATCTGGGTATGTCGAACAAAGAATTCAGTGAGCGTCTCGGTCGTCATGGCGTCGTTTTCTCAGGGGATGGAACTCCATACAGACAGGCATACAACACAGGAACTCCGATCATGGTCAGACAAGATCCAAGGGCCAGACCAAACATGATCGCGACAGCCATCGATACCCAGAACACATCCTGGAGAAGTGGAATTACCCCCAGAACCGTCGTTCCAGCGGCCAGTCCAACGGGACGCAGGCGTGACATGGCTGCGATCAGCATTGCGTCATAATCGCTTTTGCCCAGTTCTTTCTGCATGTTGATTTCGTCAAGCAGGACGATCGCGTTCTTGATCATCATGCCTGAAAGGCTCATCACTCCCAGCAATGCGACAAAGCCCAGGGGTTGTCCCATGACCAACAGACCGATCGTAACTCCGATCAATGCAAACGGGACGACTGCGACAATGACTAAGGGGGGCTTGAAAGCATTAAAGAGTGAAACCAGAATCAGCGCCACGATCAGCACGGCGGGGACCATGCCAGGGATCAGCGACTGCTGTGAATCTCGCGAATCCTCAAATTCGCCGCCCCAGTCGATCTTAAAACCTGGAGGCAGCTTCTCTGCATAGGCTTTGATCGCAGGAAGAATATCGTTTCGCAAGCGTGAGGCAGGAACACCATCAGCCGTTCTGGCCTGAATTGTCACGACACGCCGTCGATTGAAACGCCAAATCTCTGCTTCTTCCCATTGGACGTCGATGGAGTCGGTTACCTGTGAGAGGGGAATCATTTCGGTCGATGAACTCGGCTGAACCTGGAGGAGTTCCATCTGGCCTGGGAATTCGGCGCGCTCTTCATTCACTTGCCGCGCGAGGATGGGATAAAGTTTGTCCTTCTCTCGGTACTGACCGACGACTACACCATCGTAGGCACGCTGAGCGGCGACGGCGATATCCGAACGAGAAACACCGGTCCAACGTGCGAGCTCTTCGGAATAATCAAGCTGTACCTTTCGAGTCTTCTGGCGCCAGTTGGTGCGTACGATCTCTGCATGAGGACTGTCCTGCATGATGTTAATGGCATCTTGAGTGATCGTCCTCATTGTTTCGGTATCGACATTCCCAGGACCTGCAATGCGTAGCTCGACCGTCCATGTATTGCTGGGACCAAGACCGTAACGACGGATCACTGGCTCGGCTTGAGGCACATTCTCTTTCAGCCAGGGATTAATCTGTGTAATCAAGGTATTCAGAGAATCAAGGGACTCGACATTGACGATGAATTGCCCATAGGCCGGATTGGTTCCTTCAGGTTCCACTGGTAGATAAAAACGTGGAGGTCCCGCGCCGATGAACGACGAGACAGATGTGACGCCGGGCTGCTCAAGCAGATGGTTCTCGATGGTTTCCATATCCGCAGAGACAGTCTGAATCCGCGTTCCCTGAGGCGCCCAATAATCGATCATCAACTGCAGACGAGCTGAGTCGGGAAAGAAGGTCTTATCAATCATCGGGAACAGGGAAAGCGTCCCGACCATCGCGGCGACAAGCCCAATGATGACGGCATAACGTCGGCGAATCGACCATTCCAGAATGCGACGGAAGCCTCCGAAGAATGCTCCGCTATACTCATCGCCAGCCTGTGTCTGTTTGGGTGTTGGCAACATCCAGATGCACAGCAAGGGCGTTGCAGTCACCGAAAGGACCCAGCTGAGAATCAGGGAGATCGCGACGACCTGGAACAGTGATTCGCAGTATTCCCCTGCCCCTTCAATCGACATATAGATCGGGTAGAACGCAAGCACGGCGATCAATGTGGCACCGAGAAGTGGCATCGCAGGTTGGGTCGCGGCTTCGATTGCTGCACGTCGACGATCCATTCCCCGCTGCAATCGTACGAGTACACCATCTGCCACGACGATGGCGTTATCAACCATCATCCCCATCGCGATGACCAGCGCCCCCAGCGACATTCGCTGCAGGTCGATTCCCCACAGGTTCATGCACAGGAATGTTCCGATAATCGTCAACAGCAAACCGGAGATCCCCACGACGGTGGCCGTCCAGAATCCCATGAAAAGCCACAGCACCGCGACGACGATGACGACCGACTCGATCAGGCTGACAACAAATACCTGAATCGACTCATCGACCTGGTCCGCCTGCCAGGAGATGTGGTGCAGTTCAACGCCGACGGGAAGAATCTCCTTGAGCCCTTCTATTTCTGCATCCAGCTTTTTACCCAGGGTGACGACGTTGGTTCCCAGCTGGTTGGAGATGGCAATACCGATCGTCGGAATGGACAGTGGCCCAGTGTCCGTGGATTTGTATCGCATCTCGGTCGTCGCGGGTTCTACAAAGCCGCGTCGCACTTCGGCGATATCTCGGATCTGAAGAAGCTCGTCACTACCAGAAACTCCCTGCGTGGATCGTCCTCGGATATTCAGGTTGGCAATATCCTCCGGCGACGTGAATGCACCCGTCTGAGCGATCCGGAAGCGAGTGTCGTTCAGGTCGACGCTTCCGGACTTGACGACGAGATTCTGCTCGGAGAGTGTCTTTTGAATTTCCTCCATCGTGATGCCCAGTTGCGATAAGCGAGACTGGGAAACATCCATGTAAATG